>CAUJJG010000039.1 GCA_963205445.1 Pseudomonadota bacterium | reverse complement strand
GGCGATGACCGCGTTCTATGCCAGCCCGGAAGGGGCTTCGATCCTGAAGAAATCCCCGCAGGCGATGGCGCTGACCATGATGGAATTGCAGCCGGTGATGATCAAGGCCATGGATGAGGTCAAGGCCGAAATCGAGAAGCGTTCTTCGGCCGGCAAGGCCGACGCCAAGCCGTAAGCCTCAGGGCGCTGGCGATGCCGAAAACAGCGCCAGCGCTTTTGCAAACTCCGCATCCGGCGGTGCCAGCACGTCGATGCGCACACCGCTATGCGGATGGGGGAAAGCCAGCCTGCGTGCATGCAGCAGCATGCGGTGAATGCCGAGCATGCGGAAGTTGCGGTTGTGGCGGCCGTCACCGTGGCTGGTATCACCAATGAGGTGATGCGACAGATGCTTGAGGTGCCGGCGAATCTGACGGAAACGGCCGGTACGCGGCGAGGCACGCAGCCAGGCATAGCGGGAGGTTTCAAACCCCGATGAGGGTATCGCCAGTTCGCAGCTGGCAAGCCGTTCAAAGTCCGTGATCGCCGGCTTCTTCTGCGGCTTGCCCGGGCCGCCATCGAGATCGTGATCCACGGTGAACAGGGGATCCGCGGGCCAGCCGCGGCAAACGGCCCAGTAGTCCTTTTCCACTGCGCCTGCCATCAGCGTCTTGCCCAAAGCTGAGGCTGTCTCGCGGTCGAAGGCCAGCAGCAGGCAGCCGCTGGTGGCGCGGTCCAGGCGATGCACCAGAAAGATGGGTTTGCCGAACTGC
Source organism: Pseudomonadota bacterium (assembly GCA_963205445.1). Lineage (GTDB taxonomy): Bacteria > Pseudomonadota > Gammaproteobacteria > Xanthomonadales > Xanthomonadaceae > Thermomonas. Next base: position 2,651 of record CAUJJG010000039.1, on the reverse strand, counting down.
TCGCGCAGGCGGTCGGCGGCGAAATCGGTTTCGCCGCGCGCCAGCGCGCTGTCATGCACCATCAACCCGGCCGGCTTGTCGACCACCGCCAGCACGTCATCGACGTGCAGCACCGCCAAGGCCCCGTTGTCTGCCGGCAAGCGTCAGCCCCCCAAGGTGGCGCAGTCGATCACGAAGCGATATTTCACATCGCCCTTGAGCATGCGTTCGTAGGCGGCATCGATGTCGCTGGCGGCAATCAGCTCGATGTCGGCGGTGATGCCGTGCTTGGCGCAGAAATCCAGCATCTCCTGGGTTTCCGGCAGGCCACCGATCAGCGAACCGGCGATGGCCTTGCGGCCGAAGATCAGGCCCATGACATTCGGGCTGGGGTGCGGCGAGGCCGGTGCGCCCACCAGGCACAGGGTAGCGTCGCGCTTGAGCAAGGCGGTGTAGGCGTCCAGCACATGCGGGGCGGCTACGGTATTCAAGATGAAATCGAAGCTGCCGGCGTGGGCGCGCATCTGTGCGGCATCGCGTGAGTTCACGACGGCATCTGCCCCCAACGCGCGGGCAGCCTCACGCTTGCTTTCGCTGGTGGTGAACGCCACCACCTCGGCGCCCATCGCATGCGCGATCTTGATGCCCATGTGGCCCAGCCCGCCGATGCCGACGATGCCGACCTTCATGCCCGGCCCCACCTTCCAGTGCCGCAAAGGCGAATAGGTCGTGATGCCGGCGCACAGCAAGGGGGCCACTGCCGCCAACTGTGCCTGCGGGTGACGCACCTGCAGGACGAAACGCTGGTCCACCACGATGCGCTGCGAATAGCCGCCCAGCGTGTGACCTGGCGCATCGGCGGTGGGCCCGTTGTAGGTGCCGATGATGCCCTTCTCGCAATACTGCTCCAGCCCGTCCTGGCAGGAAGCGCACTGCCGGCAGCTGTCCACCAGGCAGCCCACACCGACGGTGTCGCCGATCTTGAAGCCGCTGACCTCGCCTCCCACCGCGCTGACGTGGCCGACGATCTCATGCCCCGGCACGCAGGGGTACAAGGTGCCAGGCCATTCGCTGCGCACCGTGTGCAAATCCGAATGGCATACGCCGCAATAGGCGATCTCGATCTGCACATCCTGCGGTCCGGGGGCGCGGCGGGTGATCTCCATCGCCACCAAGGGCAAATCCGCCGCGTGGGCGCCACAGGCATGCACGGTCATGACATCACCTTGATCAGGAAAGTGAGCGTGCACGATACGCTGATCACGCGGCGTCCGCTGCGCCCTCAGGCGTGCAATGCCACGCTGCCGCAGTGCCGCGCTTCCACCTGCAAGGTGGCGTGGTCGATGGCGAAGCCTGTGTGCAAGGCCCTCGCCACCGCCGCACGTACGGCATCGGCATCGCCAGCCGCGTCATCCAGCAGCACGTGCGCGGTCAGGATCGGCTCCTGCGACCCCAGCGCCCACACGTGCAGGTCGTGGACATCGGCCACGCCCGGCACCGCAAGGATGGCCGCGCGCACCGCATCAACGTCGATGCCGGCGGGGACGCCCTGCAGCAGCACATGCGCGGCCTGCCTGAGCAGGACGAAGGTGCGCGGCAGCACCCACAGGCCCAGCAGCACGGCGACGATCGGATCGACCAGCGTCCAGCCGGTGAAGTGGATCAGTACCGCACCAAGGATCACCCCCAGCGAGCCGAGCATGTCGCTCCACACTTCCAGATACGCGCCCTTGAGGTTGAGGCTCTCGCCGGCACCGGCGGCCAGCAGCCGCATCGACACCAGATTGGCCGCAAGGCCCAGCACCGCCACCGCCAGCATGCCGGTGCTGGCCACCGCCTGCGGGCTGCGGAAACGATCGATCGCTTCCCACAGGATGAAGCCGGCAACCACCAGCAGCAGGCTGGAATTGACCAACGCGCCGATCGCCTCCAGCCGCGCGTAGCCGTAGCTGCGGCGCGCATCGGCCGGGCGCCGGCCCAGCCGCACCGCGAGCAGCGAGATGCCCAGCGCGGCGACGTCGGTGGCCATGTGCGCGGCGTCGGACAGCAGCGCCAGGCTGTTGCTGAGCAGGCCGCCGGCGACCTCCACCAGCAGCACGACCAAGGTCAGCGCGAAGGCGATCCACAGCGGCTTCTCGTGCTTGATGACCGTGGGCACGTGGCTGTGCGCGTGGTCATGCGCGTGACCGTGGGCATGACCGTGATGGTGATCGTGAGACATGGCGATGCGGCGGCAGCGATCCGGCAATGGCTGGCCGGCACCATAGGCGCCACGACCTGCGCTACACAATTGCACCGCCACGGCGCAGGCCGTGCAGCCAGCGGTACAGCAGCGGCAGCACCAGCAGGGTCAGCGCGGTCGAGGAGACGATGCCGCCGATCACCACCGTCGCCAGCGGCCGCTGCACCTCGGCGCCGGCGCCGACGTTGAAGGCCATCGGCAGAAAGCCCAGCGAGGCCACCAGCGCGGTCATCAGCACCGGCCGCAGCCGCCCCAGCGCGCCGTCGACCACCGCGTCCTCCAGCGCGTTGCCCTGCTCGCGCAGCTTGCGGATGAAGGCGATCATCACCAGCCCGTTGAGCACGGCGACCCCGGACAGGGCGATGAAGCCAACCCCGGCGCTGATCGACAGCGGGATCCCGCGCAGGGCCAGCGCCACCACGCCGCCGGT
>CAUJJG010000038.1 GCA_963205445.1 Pseudomonadota bacterium | reverse complement strand
CTGGGCCACGCGCTGGGCGTGCACGCACCGGGCGAGGCCAATGGGCTGGCGATCTTCGATGTCGTCCACCATCTGCTGCTGGCGCACGGGCGGGCGGTGCAGGTGCTGCGCGCGAACACCCCGGCCGGCACCCAGATCGGCCTTGCCCAAAGCATGCAGCGTGCGCGTCCGGCCACGCGCGGGTTGCGCGACCGCCTCGCCGCCTTCCTGCTCGACACCGTGCACGACCATATGCACACCGACCCGCTGCTGCTGGGCCGCTATCCGCGCGCGCTGGCGCTGCTGCGGCAGGACCGCTCCGCACTCAGGGACGGTGACTTGGCGGTGATCGCGCAGCCGCTGGATTTCCTCGGCGTCAATTTCTACAACCCGCAGTACGTGCGCGCCGCCTCACTGCGCGCGGCGGTGCCGATCGAGGAGGCCGAGCCGCCGGCTGCATTCGAGCGCACCGCGATGGGCTGGCCGGTGGATCCCAGCGGCCTGCGCGAGGTGCTGGACGGGCTGCGCAAGCGCTACGGCGACAAACTGCCGCCGCTGCTGATCACCGAAAATGGCGCAGCGTTTCCCGATGTCGTCGGGCCCGATGGGCAGATCGATGACCCGCGTCGGATCGCCTACCTCAAGGCGCATCTGGCGGAAGTGCAGCAGGCCATCGATGCAGGCTTCGACCTGCGCGGCTACTTCCTGTGGTCGGCGATGGACAACTTCGAATGGGCCGAAGGTTACCGCACGCGCTTCGGGCTGGTGCACGTCGATTACGAAACCCAGATGCGGACGCCCAAAGCCTCGTACCACTGGTATCGCGACCTGATCGCGGCGCAGGCGAAGTGAGCGCGCCGGCCGCCGTCGATGCGCTGGCTGAACCGGTCGCCCCGGTTGGCGCGCGCTTCATCTCCACTTACTCGGCGGCCTTCCTTGGCCTGTGGGTGGCCTTTCTGGCGCCGATCCAGGTGCTGTTGGCGCAGCAGATGGAAGCGATCGCGCCGCTGCACAAGGAGGCCGCGCTGGGCTGGGTGACGGGTGCCGGCGCGTTCGTCGCGCTGCTGGCCAATCCGCTGTGCGGCGCCTGGTCGGATCGCACCACCTCGCGCTGGGGGCGGCGCCGGCCGTGGGTGCTGATCGGTAGCCTCGGCGGGGCGATTGCGCTGGTCATGCTCGGTCGCCAGCACAGCATCACTGGGGTTGCGCTGTGGTGGTGCGTGGCCCAGTTTGCGCTGAATGCCCTGATGGCAGCGCTGATGGCCGAACTGCCCGACCAGGTGCCGGCCTCGCAGCGGGCCAGCTGCAGCGCCTGGACCGGCATCACCCAGCCGCTGGGGGTGGTGCTGGGTACGGTGCTGGTCACCGCCGTGGTCAGCGGGATCAGTGCCGGCTATCTCGCGGTGGCGGCGGCGCTGCTGCTGTGCGTGCTGCCGTTCGTGGCGATGGTCGGCAATCTGCGGCTGCTGCCGCAGCAGGTGCCGGCTTGGCGCTGGGGCGAGTTCTTGCGCAGCTTCTGGATCGACCCGCGTCAACACGGCGATTTCGCTCGCGCCTGGTGCATGCGGTTCCTGGTCCAGCTTGGCTCGGCGCTGGGGACGCTGTATCTGCTGTATTTCCTGCGCGATGCCATCGGCTATGAGCAGCGCTTCCCCGGGCGCAAAGCCGAAGATGGGCTGTTGGTACTGGTGCTGGTCTATACCGTTGGCGTGGTGGCCGGTGCGTTCGCCAGCGGCTATCTGTCCGACCGCAGCGGCAGGCGCAAGCGCAACATCATCGTGGGTGCCGTGCTGATGACTTGCGCTGCCATCATGCTGGGCCTGTGGCCCGTTTGGCACGTGACGCTTGCCGCCGCCGTGCTGCTGGGTCTGGGCTACGGTACCTATGTCGCGGTTGAGCAGGCGCTGATGTCGCAGGTGCTGCCTTCGGCAGATGGCCGCGGCAAGGATCTGGGCTTGCTCAATATCGCCAACTCCGCACCGCAGGTACTGGGGCCGGCGCTGGCGGCGATGCTGGTCATAGGTGTTGGCGGGTATGCGGCGCTGTATTTGTTCACTGCCGTGATTACCTTGGCCGGGGGCCTGCTGGTGATCACGATCCGCAGCGTGCCGTAAGTGAGGAGGGTGGGATGAAACGACGCAATTTCGTGCTGGGCACGCTGGGGGCGGGGGCCGCCGCGCTGTGGTGGGCCAAGCCCGCTGACCGTGGTGCGCCGTACACGCCCTATTTCCGCGCGCTCAATGCCGAGCTGAAGCGCAACGGGCCGATGGAGCCGGTGTTGGTGATCGATTTGGATCGGCTGGATGCCAACATCGACCGTGTTGCTGCCACCTTGCGCGGGGCCGGCAAGCACTACCGCATCGTCGAGAAATCGCTGCCCTCGCCGAAGCTGATTGACTACGTCGCCAGGCGCGCGCAGACCGACCGGCTGATGTCCTTCCATCAACCCTTCCTCAATCACGACGCCGAGTTCTTCCCCGGTTTCGATGTGCTGATGGGCAAGCCGCTGCCGGTGCGGGCGGCGGCGCAGTTCTATCGCACGCTGAAAGGCCCGTTCGACCCGGCGCGGCAGTTGCAGTGGCTGTGCGACACCCCGCAGCGGCTGCGTGAGTACGCCGAACTGGCGCGCGGGCTGGGCACCAAGGTCCGTGCCAATCTGGAAATCGACGTTGGCCTGCACCGCGGCGGTGCGCGTGACAACGGTGCGCTCAAGGCGATGCTGGACGTCATCGCCGCGCACCCCGAGCAGCTGGAATTCTCCGGCTTCATGGGCTACGACGCACACGTCGGTATGGGCGTGCCTGGCATCCTCGGCGGCGCGCAGGAGTTGCTGGACAAGGCGATGGCGCGCTATCAGGGCTTCGTCGATTTCACCCGCCGCGAGTTTGCCGCGCTGTGGCGCGAGGACCTCACCCTCAATGCCGGCGGCAGCCCCAGTTACACCCTGCATGCTGGCGAGCGATTGAGCAACGACATCAGCACCGGCACCGCCCTGCTCAAGCCCACCCACTATGACCTCGACACGCTCAAGGCGCACGTGCCGGCCGCCTTCATCGCCACCCCGGTGCTGAAGAAGACCGGGTCGATCGAACTGCCGGCGCTGGACGGGCGCTCGAAGCTGTTTTCGTGGTGGGACCCCAACCAGCGCGAGACCTTCTTCGTCTACGGCGGCTGGTGGCGCGCCGATTACGAGTCTCCGACGGGGCTGCAGTTCAACGAGCTGTTTGGTCACAGCGCCAACCAGGAGATCGTCAATGCGTCTCCTGCCGTCGGTTTGGAGGTCGGTGACCAGGTGTTCCTGCGCCCGCAGATCAGTGAATCGGTGTTGCTGGAGTTTGGTGACTTGGTGATCCTGCGCGGCGGTCGGATCATCGACCGCTGGCCGGTGTTTTCGGCGTAATCCCGGGGGAGGGCGGCTCGGCCCGGCAACATTGCGAGGCTGCGCTGCCTCGCGCACACTGGCATGATGAAAATCGCCATTCTCTTGCTCATCCTGCTGCTTGCGGCGCTCGTCACTTGGCATGGGATGCGCCAGTTGCGCAATCACCGCGAAAGGCAGCGCGCCATCACCAAGATGTTGGATGCCGCTGATACGCTGGAATCCCGTTTGCGTACGGCACGCAGCGAGATCGAGGCAGTTGCGGGTGACCATGAAAACCCCGTCCGTGCCGCGATGCAGGACCTGCTGCGGCAACGGATGTGGATGCAGGAACATGCGATGCAAGCGAGCCTGTCACAGCTTGATGAGGTGCGGGCCTCGCTTGATGCCGCAAGTGCCAGCCTGGATCTGCAATTGCAGCAGATTCATCGCGCACGTACGGGCGCTGCTGTCTCATGAGCATGCCTGCATTGCATCTTGCATCGACGTCGCCCTATCGACGTGAACTGCTGCAACGGCTTGGCATCCCGTTTGGCGTCGCCCGGCCTGAAGTGGATGAAGTGGCGCTGACGGGCGAGTCGCCACGCGCGATGGCGATGCGGCTGGCGCAGGCCAAGGCATGCGCAGTTGCACATCGGCTGGCAGGAGATGCTTGGTCGCTGGGCTCCGATCAAGCCGCGGATCTCGATGGGCAGGCATTGGGCAAGCCGGGCCACAGGGCGGCTGCGATTGCGCAGTTGCTGGCGATGTCCGGACGCTGCGTGGCCTTCCATACGGCGCTGTGCATTGCCCATCCCGATGGCAGGATGTTCGCCGAATGCGACCTCACCCAAGTCCGGTTTCGCGTCCTGACGCTGGCAGAGGTGCAACGCTACGTCGATGCTGAGCAGCCTTATGACTGTGCCGGCAGCTTCAAATCAGAAGGGCTTGGCATCACCTTGTTCGAGTCCATCGACAACAAAGACCCCACTGCGCTGATCGGGCTTCCATTGATCGCTACGGCACGCCTGCTTCGGCAGGCAGGTTTTGCCCTGCCGTGAGCACGATGCCGCATTGACGGAAGGGCTTCGGCCGATGGCCGCGCGCCCACGTTTCCCGCGTCTCGGTGTCTTGTGGTGCGGCAACCGACTCGCTAGAATGCGCGGTTCCGGAGAGGTGTCCGAGTGGTTGAAGGAGCACGCCTGGAAAGTGTGTAAGCGTCTAAACCGCGCTTCGGGGGTTCGAATCCCCCTCTCTCCGCCAGATTGAATACTAAACCCCTGATTTCAGGGGTTTTTTATTGGATTCGATTGATTGGTATGCCATCTAGTATGCCATAACGAGTTGGCTGTGGTTGTGCGTCGTTCGCTGTCCTTCATGCGTTGCGCTGGTCGTAGCCGCTGCACGACCGGGCACTGCTTGGCTCGGAGTAGTCCTGCAGGCGGCGCTTTGCGAGGGCAGCGCAGCGGTCAAATATCGACCACGCTCGCAGTACCGCTCCAGTGCCAGCCCGCCAAGACTCCATTGACCCAATGACACACCGAAAGCTGCGCGTCGCCTTCGAAGCGCACTTTCAGGTCGTCATCCCGGAATTCCCGTATTGCCTCCTGGCCGATCAGTGCGACCAGGCTATCGCCATATCCGGGTTCGCCCGCCTGCAGACTCCTGAAGGGATCCGAGTAGGCAAGAGGATTGCTTGGTGACAGTGTGCCGTCCTCGAAACGAAGCTGGGCGTAGCCGTCCAAGGCGAACAGAATCTGGAGCAGTCGGGTCTTGGAGGATCGGTGCGAAGGCATTGCTCGAATGAACCTCACGATACGCGGTGCAGGTGAGTGCTAAG
>CAUJJG010000037.1 GCA_963205445.1 Pseudomonadota bacterium | reverse complement strand
GATCGCGTGGTGGTGATCGGCTACAGCTATGCGCGCCAAGGGACCGAGGTGGGGGTGTTCCAGATCAATGATGCCGGGGTACTGCGCCATCTGGACACATGGCATCTGCGCAGCGGCGACTACTACGCCTCGCGCAATTACGCCAGCCGCCTGATCGGCAGCACGTTGGTGTTCTATGCCCCCTTGCCGCTTTCGTTCTGGCGGGATGACATGCTGACTTATCCCGGCGTCAGCCATTGGCGTGGCCCGCAACTGCCGCAGGACTTCCAGCGTCTGTTGCCTGCGACCGCCATCTACCGCGCCGATGCCGGGTTGGACCCGCTGCGTGACGGCATCACCCTGCACACGGTGACCCGCTGCGACCTGTCCACGTTGCCGATCCACTGCACCGCCACCGGCGTGCTGGGCCCGACCGGGCGCGAGTTCTATGTCTCGCGCGATGCCGTTTATGTCTGGACGCAGCAGCGTGGGCGCGGCGATGGCGTGCCGCCGGAGGCCACCGTGCTGCGCCTGCCGATGACGGGAGGCCCGGGCAGTGCCCTGCGCGCACGCGGGACACCCATCGACCAGTTCTCGTTCCTGGAGTCCGGCGGCACCTTGAATGTGCTGCTGCAAAGTGATGGTCGCGGGGGGGGCATGTGGGGGGCGGAACACGGGCAGGGGCGCATGGCCTTGCTGCGCGTGCCGGTGACGGCCTTTGGCGACAACCGCCGGGTTGCCCCCACGTCTGCCTACCGCCTGCTGCCAGAGGTGCCCGCTGGCAATCGGCAGAACCGCTACATCGGCCCTTGGCTGCTGTATGCCGGCACTGCGTGGGGGCAAGGGGGCGTGGGCCCGCAGGCGTATGCATTGCGCATCGATGCGACGGGCGCACCGACGTATGCGCTGTCCCCTCCGCATGGCGTGGAGCGCATCGAGGCCCTGGGGGAAGATGCCGTGCTGGTGGGCAGCCGCGACAAGGATTTGGTGTTCTCGGCGGTGTCCTTGACCGGGGATGTGTTCGGCATCCGCGACAGCCACGTCCTGGCGGGAACCGAGCAAGGGGAACGGCGCAGCCATGGGTTCTACTACCGCAACGATGGGGCGCGTGACGGCGTGATCGGCTTGCCTGTCACGCGTCGGGGCGAAAACCCGACGGGTGGTTTTTTGGGGGCGCCGCGGGGCAAGGCGGCGGTGACGTTCCTGCGCAACCAGCAGTTGCAGTGGGCCCCGCTGGGAGAGTTGGCGGCCCGTGCCGAGGCGCGTGACGATCACTGCAAGGCCAGCTGCGTGGACTGGTACGGCAATGCGCGGCCGATCTTCATCGGGCAGCGGGTCTTTGCCTTGATGGGCTACGAGCTGGTGGAAGGGCGCATCGAGGGCGATCGGGTGCTTGAGCGCCGCAGGATCGATTTCACGCCGGGCCCGGCCACCGTGACGGAGGTGCGGCCGTGAGGCGTGACGGGGATGATGTGCTGGTGCTGGGCGGCGGCCACAACGGTCTGGTCTGCGCCGCCTACCTCGCCGGTGCCGGATTGAAGGTGCGGGTGCTGGAGCGCCGGCACCTCGTTGGCGGGGCGGCGGTGACGGAAGAGTTCCATCCGGGGTTCCGCAATTCGGTGGCCAGTTACACGGTCAGCTTGCTCAATCCGAAGGTGATTGCCGACCTGCGGTTGCATGCGCACGGCCTGCGGGTGGTCGAACGCCCGTATGCGAATTTTCTGCCACTTCCGGACGGGCGCAGTTTCCGGCTGGGTGGCGGGCATACCGAGGCCGAGATCGCGAAGTTCGCGCCTGCCGACGTGCCGCGTTGGGCCGACTACAACGCCATGCTGGACCGCGTGGTGGCGGTGCTGCGCGAAGTCATCCACATGACCCCGCCCAACATCGGCGACCGCATCGCCTTCGCCGACTGGCTGCACTCGTATGCGCTGGCCAAGCGGCTGAAGCATCTGGACCTGCGTGGCCGTCGCGACCTGCTGGATCTGTTCACCAAGTCGGCGGGCGAACTGCTGGACAGCTACTTCGAGGGCGAGCCCCTGAAAGCGGTGCTGGGTTGGGATTCGGTGGTGGGCAATTTTGCCAGCCCCTACACGCCGGGCAGCGCCTATGTGCTGCTGCATCACCTGTTTGGCGAGGTGAACGGCAAGGTGGGCACCTGGGGGCATGCCATCGGCGGGATGGGGGCGATCACCCAGGCGATGCGCAAGGAGTGCGAGGCGCGCGGCGTGGCCATCGAGACGGATGCCGAGGTCGCAAAGCTCATTGTCGAAAACGAAAAGGTGGCCGGCGTGATACTGGTCGATGGCCGCGAACTGCGTGCATCGACGATTGCCAGCAACCTCAACCCGAAGCTGCTCTACACCAAACTGGTGGAGCCCGACGCGCTGGACGACGACACCGCGCAGCGCATCCGTCGTTATCGTTGCGGCTCCGGCACCTTCCGCATGAATGTGGCTTTGAGCGAGCTGCCGGACTTCACCGCGATGCCCGGCACGCAGCCGCAACCGCATCATTCCAGCGGGATTCTGATCGGGCCCTCGCTGCAGTATTTCGAGCAGGCCTATTTCGATGCCAAATCGAAAGCGTACAACCCCGGCTGGGCGCGCAAACCCATCGTCGAAGTAGTGATTTCCTCGACGCTGGACGACACGCTGGCGCCACCCGGCCAGCACGTGGCCAGCCTGTTCTGCCAGCAGGTGAATCCGGAAGTGGATGGCGGCTGGGACGCGCACCGCGACACCGTTGCGAAGCTGATGATCGACACCGTGACCGACTGCGCGCCGAACTTCGCACGCAGCGTGCTGGGCTATGAGGCATTGAGTCCGCTGGATCTCGAACGCCGCATCGGCCTGATCGGTGGCGACATCTTCCACGGCGCACTTGGCGCGGATCAGATGTTCAGCGCACGCCCGCTGCTGGGGCAGGGCAATTACCGTGGTGCGTTCAAGGGCTTGTACCTGTGCGGCTCCGGCAGCCATCCCGGCGGTGGTGTCACCGGCCTGCCAGGGCGCAATGCCGCACGCGAGATCCTCAAGGACCTGCGCAAAGGCCCGCGCCCGGATTAGCGCCTGCGTCGCAGCGCCCCTCGGTGGCCTGTCTGCCCCCATGCCTGCGTTGGAATCGAAGACGATTCGAGAGGACGCCTCATGGGCCGCACCCCGTTGTTCCGCCTGTTGCAACGCGCCGCCGCCATCGCCCGCGCATCGCGCCAAGTGCGCATGCCGCTGGACGAGTTTCACGATCTGGTGCGTGAGCGCCGCATCGACATCCATCGTCGGCGACTGCTGCAGGGGGCCTGTGCTGGCATGGTGCTGGCCGGATGCAGCACCACGCCGAAGCTGATGCACCCGAGAGCGGAGGGGGAGGTGGCCATCGTCGGCGCCGGTATCGCCGGCTTGACCGCCGCCTGGCGGCTGCGGCAGCAGGGTGTGCGGGTGCGCGTGTACGAAGCGCAGAGCCGCGTTGGTGGGCGCATGCTGTCACTGCGCGATCATTTCGCAGACGGGCAGGTGATCGAACTGGGCGGCGAATTGATCGATACCCATCACGTCCGAATCCGCGCACTGGCGGAAGAGCTTGGCCTGCCGCTGGACGATCTGCTGGACGGCGATGGCGACCACGAGACGTGGTACTTCGATGGCCGTCACATCAACGAAGCCGACATCGTGCGCGCCTTCGTGCCGATCGCGGCGGCCATCGAGCGCGACCTTGCCGCCGCAGGCGACGGCGATCTTGATTACACCGATGAAACCCCCGCCTTCCGCGCGCTGGATGCGCAAAGCATCGCCCAGTGGTTCGACGCCAACGGCGTCAGCGGCTGGTTGCGCAAGCTGCTGGATGTGGCCTACACGACGGAGATGGGGCTGGAGATCGACCAGCAATCCGCTTTGAACTTCCTCACGTTCATCGGGACGCGGGAGAAGGATGCATTCCGCATTTTCGGCGAGAGCGACGAGCGCTTCCACGTGCGCGGTGGCAACGACCTGATCCCGAGCACGCTGGCAGCCAAGATGTCCGATGCCATCGCATCCGGCCACGTGCTGGAAGCCGTGCGCGGCGACGCCACCGGCTACGTGCTGACCTTCCGCAACGGCAGCGCCACCTTCGATGTGCGCGCATCGCAAGTCATTCTGGCCCTGCCGTTCACCCTGCTGCGCAAGGTCCAGCTGAAAGTGGATCTGCCGCAGCGCAAACGGCGCGCCATCGACGAACTGGCCTACGGCACCAATGCCAAGCTGATGATCGGTTACGAACGCCGCGTCTGGCGCGACCACCACGCCAACGGTGCATCGATGAGCGACCTGCGTTACCAAACCACCTGGGACACCTCGCGCAAGCAGGCGGGTGTTGCGGGTGCGCTGACCAACTTCACGGGAGGGCGCCACGGCATCGCGCTGGGCCAGGGCACTCCGAAGCAGCAGGCCGAGGCCGCAACGCGTGATCTTGAACGCGTCTTCCCCGGCATTGCTGCCGCGCGCGGCAACGCCCGCGAGGCGCGCATGCACTGGCCCTCCAACCCGTGGGTGCTGGGCAGCTACGCTTGCTACCGCCCCGGCGACTGGGCAACGCTGGGGGGCGTGATGGGCGAATCTGTCGACGGCCTGCACTTTGCCGGCGAGCACTGTTCGATCGAAGCGCAGGGGTTCATGGAAGGCGGCTGCGAGTCCGGTGAGCGGGCCGCGCGCGCAGTGTTGGCGCAGCGCGGGCTTGCGATGCGGGCTGGGTGATTGCTGCACCACCGGGTTCTTTTTTTGCAGTGCAGCGTGCAACGCCCGCACGCTTCCATCACGATCGCACCGCGTCCCGACGTGGGGGAGGGAGCAGGCCCGCAGAGACTTCGGTCAACGCGGGCTTTTTTTTGTCCGCTCGATTCGTGCGTGGCGATGCCACAATCGGCGCATGCGTGAAGATTCCCCAGCCTTGGCTTTGGACGGTCTGCAGACCCGTGTCCTGCAGCGCCTGCGGGCGCTGACGACCGACCCCTTCGATGAGGCAGCGGTGGCGGCGCTGGCGGTGGCCAGTGATTTCGCCATCGACGTGCTGGCGCGCCAGCCGGACCTGCTGGCACGCCTGCAGACAGATGCCGGCACGCCGTTCTCGCCGCCGCTGCTGTTGCCGGACGCCCCCGGCGATTGGGCAAGGCAATTGCGCCGGTTCCGGCAAGCGGAGAGCGTGCGCCTGATCTGGCGCGACGTGATCGAGGCTGCGCCGGTTGACGACATCCTCGCCGGCAGCAGCGCCTTGGCGGATGCCTGCCTGCATTGCGCATTGGCTGCACTGGAGGCCGATTTCGAGCGCCGCTTCGGGCTGGTACGTGATGCCGATGGCGAGCCGCAGCGTTTGGTGGTGTTCGGGCTGGGCAAGCTTGGGGGCAGCGAGCTGAATTTCAGTTCCGACATCGACCTGGTCTACGCCTACCCGCAGGAGGGCGAGTCCGACGGGCCGCGCGCACTGCATGCCCAGGACTACTTCGCGCGGCTGGGGCAACAGTTGGCGCGGTTGCTGGACGAGGTCACGGCAGATGGCTTCTGCCACCGCGTTGATCTGCGGTTGCGGCCCTTCGGCAATGCCGGGCGGGTGGCGTTGTCGTTCGCGGCGATGGAGCTGTATTTCCAGCGCGAAGGGCGCGATTGGGAGCGCTACGCTTGGCAGAAGGCGCGTTGCGTGGCCGGTGACATAGCCGCGGGCGAGCGCTTTCTCGATGCATTGCGGCCGTTCATCTATCGCCGTTATCTGGACTACGGCGCATTGGATGGCCTGCGTGCGATGAAGGCATTGATTGCCGCCGAGGTGGCGCGCAAGGACATGGCCGACGATATCAAGCGCGGCCCGGGTGGCATTCGTGAGATCGAGTTCCTCGCCCAAGCCCTGCAACTGATCCGAGGCGGGCGTGAGTCGGCGTTGCGCAGTCGTCATCTGCTGACCACCCTGCAGGTGCTGGCCGATGGGGGCCACATGACGCAAGAGGCGGCGGCGGCATTGGCGCTGGCTTACCGCTTCCTGCGTTGGCTGGAAAACCGGTTGCAGATGTTGGGGGATGCCCAGACCTATGCCTTGCCGGACGATGCCCTGACCCGCTTCCGGTTGGCCATGGGGTTGGGCTACCCGAACTGGGCATCGCTGACGGCCGTGCTGGCCGAACAACGGGCCCGCGTCACCGAGGAGTTCTCGGCCTTGCTGGCGCCGCGTCGGGAAGGCAATGCCGATGGCGATGCGCTGGCCGATTACTGGCGTGCGTTGCCGACACATGGCGACCCCGACGTGCTGGCGGGGGCGGGGTTTGCGCAGGCTGCGGAGCTGCATGCCAGCCTGTGCGATTTCGCCCGGACGCCCGGGGTGCGGGACCTGTCCGACGCGGCGCGCGCACGATTGGGTCGCGTGCTGCCGGCCCTGTTGCAGCAGGCCGCGGCCACCGACCAGCCCGATGCAGTGCTGCGGCGGGTCTTGCCCCTGCTGCACACCATCCTGCGTCGTGCGAGCTATCTGGCCCTGCTGGATGAGCAGCCGGCCGCACTGCTGCGCCTCGTGGGTACGCTGGCACGCAGCGCCTTGCTGGGCGAGAGACTGGCAGCCTATCCGCTGCTGCTGGATGAGCTGCTGGATGTCCGCGTGGGGGGGGAGTTGCCGGGCCGGGAGGCGATGCGCCTGCAGTGCGAAGCCAGCCTTCGTGCCGGCGATGCGGAAGCCTCGCTGGATGCCCTCAACGAGGTCAGGCAGGCCCTCAGCTTCCGGCTGGCCTTGGCATTGCTGGACGGCCGCATCGATGCGCAAGCCTGCGCACGGCATCTGGCCTGGCTGGCCGATGCGGTGGTGGCCTGCGTGCTGCAGATGGCAGATGCCGAGTTGCGGGCCGCGCATGGGGGCATCGCCGGGGGCAGCTTTGTCGTGCTGGGTTACGGCACGCTGGGTGGCGAGGAGCTGGGGTTTGGATCGGATCTGGACCTCGTGTTCCTGTTCGATGCGCCTGCCGACGCGGTGTCGGATGGGGCGCGCGCCCTGGACGCACCGCGCTGGTATGCCCGGCTGGGGCAGAAGATGGTCGCCCTGTTGGGGGTGCGTACTGGTGCCGGGCGTTTGTTTGACGTGGATGTGCGCCTGCGCCCCGACGGTGCAAAGGGTCTGCTGGTCTCGGCCCTGCCCAGCTTCGTGGACTACCAGCGCAACCGCGCCTGGACCTGGGAGCATCAGGCGCTGGTGCGCGCCCGCGTGATCGCAGGCGATGCCACGCTGGCGCATGCCTTCGAGGCCCTGCGTGCGGACGTGCTGGCGATGCCGCGCGAGCCCGCTCGCCTGGCCGAGGATGTCGCCAGCATGCGGCGGAAGATGCGCGCCGAATTGGATCGCAGCGATGCCGCGCTGTTCGACCTCAAGCAGGGCGAAGGCGGGTTGGTCGATTTGGAGTTCCTGCTGCAGTACCTGGTGCTGCGGGATGCCGCCGTGCGGCCGGCGCTCTGCGTGCCGCGGGCCACCTGTGCCCTGCTGGCGGCGGCACAGGCAGTGGGCTGTCTGGATGCAGCCACGGGTGCGGCGCTGGTGCAGGCGCATGCCTTGTTGCTGGATACCGGGCTGCGCTGCACGCTCGACCGCCGCCCGCGCCGCGCAGTGCCGGGCGACCGGCTGGCGCAGGCGCAGGATGCCATTCGGGCAGCGATGCTTGGGCAAGGGCTGGATGCAGGCGGGCCGCCTGTCGAGCCCTGAGCAACGTCCTGGCCCCGCCGTGCCGGGGCTAGCCCAGGCGTGCCAGCACTTCCGTCGCGATGCGCGCGGTTTCCCGCAGCGGCTCTGCGAAAAATGGCGCCAGTTCGTCATCCAGCGGATGCGCGCGGCCATTTGCCAGCAATGTGTCGAGAAAGCGCCGGGGGCGGCCGGATGCCGCTTCGGGTGCCCACACGAACAGCGGGGCGTGGGTGGCCGCGGCTTCGCTGAGCATGTTCACCGAATCCGGCGTGACCACCAGGCGGTCCGCGTACGCCAGCAAACCCGCATAGGGGTTGGTGCCGTCACCGGTGTCGCGCCAACGCAGTCCCGGAAGTGACGGGTTTACCGCCCCCAGCACGGCGCGCCAGGCGGGAGGCGTGCGCCTCGATGCGATGGCGCTGAAGCTGCCGCGCTCGGCATGCGCCCACGCAGACAGGCGCCCCACCAGCTGCGTGAACCCGGCCGTATCCAGCGGTGCGTGGCGCGTGGGGCCGCCCACCAGCAGGACGCAATGCGGCTCGGGCAGCAGGGCGAGCTCGGGAAACACGGAAACCGCGCGCAGCAGGTAATCGTCATCCACTGGATGCAGGCTGCCCTGCAGCGTAAGCACATTCGCCCCGCGCAGGCGGTCGTGTGCCGGCACGATGACGATGTCCCAGTGCCGGGCGTCGATGCGCGGGTCGAGGATCTGCACTGCAAGGCTGCCGCGCGCGCGCAGCAGGCGGGTGGCCAATGCGGCCTGGCGACCACAGCCAATGGCCCAGGCCGGGGGCGTGAGCAGCCAGGGCGATAATGCCGGGTCAAAGCGGCGTGCAGCCAAGGGCATGGGTCGCGGCGCCAGCCAGCGCCAAGGGGCGCGTGGCGACAGGGCGAGATCAAGGGGGTGCGGGGTGATCCGTTGGGCCAGCGCCTGTGCCTGGCGCAGGTTGCCGGCGCGGCCATCGTGCAGCACAAGCGTGCGCTTCATGCCGGGCAAACGCCGTGTTGTTGCATGGTTCGCACCTATTCGTTCCGAAAATGCGTCATTGCTTGCGCACGTGGAACTATACACTGTGCATCCTCGCCGACCACGATACAGGGATTGCCATGCCCCAGCCGCTTGCCGACACCGCCCAGGACCAATTGTTCCGCAAGGCCCGCACCTTCAACGCATTTGCAGGTGAGGTGTCCGACGACACCCTGCGCCAGCTCTACGACTTGCTGAAATTCGGCCCCACCGAAGCCAATACCTGCCCCGCACGGATCGTGTTCGTGAAGTCGGAGGCGGCCAAGGCCAAGCTCGGCCCGGCCCTGAGCGAGGGCAACCTCAAGAAGACCATGGCGGCGCCGGTGGTGGCCATCGTCGGCTACGACATGCGCTTCTACGACAAGCTGCCGGTGCTGTTCCCGCATACCGACGCAAAGCCTTGGTTCGAACACCGTGATGAAGCAAACCTCGCCTGGGTGGCGATGCGCTCCAGCACGCTGCAGACCGCTTACCTGATCCTGGCGGCGCGGTCGTTGGGGCTGGACTGCGGGCCGATGACCGGCTTCGACAATGCCAAGGTCGATGCGGCGTTCTTCGCCGGCACCCCCATTCGTTCCAACATCCTGGTCAATTTGGGGCATGGCGACTCCGCCAGCATTTTTCCCCGCTCCCCGCGGCTGGGCTTCGATGAAGCCTGCCGCATCGAATGACCGTCTTGCTCATCTCTCCTGCTGGAGTCACGCCCATGAACGCCATCCGTACCCTGCTGTTGCCGTTTGCCATCGCCGCTGCCCTGGCCGCCTGTAGCCAACCAGTCGAGGCGCCGGCCGCTGCCGCACCTGCCGCTTCAACTACCGAAGTCACTGCCGAAGCCAATGCCGCTGCGGCCGAGGATGCAGCCCCGGCCATCCAGCCCGTTTCCGGCAGCTATCAGCTCGACCCCACCCACACCGACGTGCTGGCGCAGTGGACGCACTTTGGCTTCTCCCAGCCCAGCGCCCACTTCGGCATCAGCGAAGGCGTGCTGGTCTATGACGCAGCCGATGTCACCAAGTCCAGCGTGCAGGTGAGCATTCCGATGTCCGCCCTCAACAGCTTCGTCGCCAAGCTGGACGACCACCTGAAGGGCGCCGATTTCTTCGATGCCGCCAAGTTCCCGAATGCCAGCTTCAAGAGCACCCGCGTGGCGGCCGCCGGCACCAACAAGCTGACCGTCAACGGTGACCTGACCCTCAAGGATGTCACCAAGCCGGTCACGCTGGAGGTCACTTTGAACGGTGCCGGTGCGCACCCGATGTCGAAGCTGCAGACGATTGGCTTCTCCGCCACCGCCGCCATCAAGCGCAGTGATTTCGGTGTGGGTGCCTATGCGCCGAACGTCAGCGATGCAGTGCAGCTGCGCATCACCACCGAGGGCTCGCTGGCCGAAGCGCCAGCAGCCGAGACGGCGCAGGAGTGATGGCATGATCGTCGAACGCCCATCCGGTGCACGAGGGGATGTCGATCTGGGCTGGCTGCGTAGCCGGCACACGTTCTCCTTCGGCCACTATTACGATCCGGCGTGGATGGGCTTCGGCGTGCTGCGCGTCATCAATGATGATGCCGTCGCCCCTGGCGGCGGCTTCGCCCCGCATCGCCACGCCAACATGGAAATCCTCAGCGTGGTGCTGAGCGGCGCGTTGGCACACAAGGACAGCGCCGGCAACGAAGGTGTGATCCGCGCCGGCGATGTGCAATGGATGAGCGCCGGCCACGGCATCGAGCACAGCGAGTACAACGGGTCTGGCGCCGAGCCTGTGCATTTCCTGCAGATCTGGGTCCAGCCGGATCGGCTCAACCACCAGCCGGCCTACGCGCAAAAGCATTTCGATCCGGACGCGCGACGTGGACGCTGGGTCACGCTGGCCGCGCCTGACGGCGAAGATGGCGCGCTGCCGATCCGCCAGCAGGCCCGCCTGCGTGCCACCCGGTTGCAGGCAGGGGCGGCCGTGGAGGTGGTGCTGGAGGCATCGCGCCGCTATTGGCTGCACATCGCCGCCGGCGAGGTGATGCAGGGCGAACGCAGGCTCGGGGCCGGCGATGCGCTGGGCTTCGTTGACGAGCAGTTGATGCTGGTGCTGACAGGTCTGGCCGCGGCCAGCGATGTGCTGTTGTTCGAACTGCCAGCATGAAGCCGCCGCGGCATGGCCCCCTGCGGTAAACTGGCGGGGATCCGCAACGCAGTCACGTCCATGGCCGATTCCGCACGTTCCGCTTCCTCGCCCGCTCAGGCCGCATCGCCCATCCAGGTGCGACGCGCCGACCTGCCGCTGAGCTGCCCACTGCCGTCGATGGCCGTGTGGAACGAGCATCCACGCGTGTATCTGGCCATCGAAAATGAGGGCGGTCACAGCCAGTGCACGTACTGCGGCACCCGTTACGTGCTGGTCGACTGACGCCGACCCGCTGCGATGCGCCGCCTGTGCGTGGTGCAGCTGCTGCCTGCACTGGATAACGGCGGAGTAGAGCGCTCCACGCTGGAGATCGCCGACGCGCTGGTACGCGCCGGCCATCGTGCGGTGGTGATTTCCGCAGGTGGGCGGCTGCTGCCCGAGCTGCAGAAACTCGGGGCCGAACACATCCAGCTGCCGATCGGCCGCAAATCGCCTCTGGCCCTGCGCCATGTGCCTGTCTTGCGGCGACTGTTCGCCGCGTTGGGGGCCGATATCGTGCACGCGCGCTCGCGCCTGCCGGCATGGTTGGGATGGCTGGCGCTGCGTGGCATGCCGCTGCCGCGCCCCCACTTCGTCACCACCGTGCATGGCCTGAACTCGCCATCGCGCTACAGCGCGATCATGGCCCGGGGTGAGCGCGTGATATGCGTCTCCAACACCGTGCGCGCGCACCTGCAGGCGCTTTGCCCGCAGTGTGTTGACGCCGTTGTGGACGTGATTCCGCGCGGCATCGACCCCGATGCATTTCCGCGCGCGGCGGCCGGCGGGGGAGATGCGCGCGTGCGCGTCGTGGGCCTGCATCCGCAATTGGGCGGGCGAGGGCCACTGCTGCTCCTGCCTGGGCGCGGTACCCGGTTGAAAGGCCATGCCGATGCGATCGCTTTGCTGGCGGCACTGCGCGCCGATGGCCTGGATGCGCGCCTTTGGCTGCCTGGCGTTTTGCAGGAAGGGCGCGCACGCTACCTTGCCGAGCTGCAGGCGCAGGCGTCGACGCTGGGGGTGCAGGATGCGCTGGCAATGACGGAAGCCACCGCCGGCATGGCCGAGGCCTACACGGCCTGCGACCTGGTCCTGCAGCTGTCCCGCAAGCCGGAGGCGTTCGGGCGCACGGTGGTCGAAGCCTTGGCCGTTGGGCGGCCGGTGCTGGGCTGGGCGCATGGCGGCGTGGGTGAATTGCTTGCCGAGCTGCAGCCGGACGGGCGGGTGCCCCCCTTTGATGCGGACGCCCTGCATGCGGCCGCGCGGGGCCTGCTGGACGCGCCGCCGTCGCCAATCGAGGCGCTGCCCTATACCCTGCAGGCCATGCAGCACAGGACATTGAACGTGTATCGATCGCTGGTGGATGCGTGAGTACGCCCGAGTTTCCCCCCGCGCGACCGGCCCTGCAGTGGGCACCGGTTTGGGTGCTGGCCTTCGTGGCGCTGTGGCCTGCGCCCGGCTATGCCGAAGCTGCGCTGGTGCTGGGCGCGCTGGCCGGCCTTGCGACCCTGGTGGCCAATCGTTTTCGCGGGGGGACGGCCCTGCTCAGCGGCCCGGCATGGGCGCTGACCTGTGTCCTGTTC
The DNA here is from genome assembly GCA_963205445.1 of Pseudomonadota bacterium. Classification (GTDB taxonomy): domain Bacteria; phylum Pseudomonadota; class Gammaproteobacteria; order Xanthomonadales; family Xanthomonadaceae; genus Thermomonas. The sequence continues at coordinate 22,239 of CAUJJG010000037.1, read as the reverse complement.
TTTGCCTACTGGACGCCCGAGCTGGTGTCCGTGCTGGATGCGGTTGATCTGGGGCGCGCTTTGCGCGAGGTGCTGATCGATCTGCGCTACCTGCCCTTTCTGTGGATTGTGGCGTCGGCCGTGGCCAGCGAACGGGGCCGGCGTCGGACGTTCGACGGCTTGGCCGTGATCGTGCTGGTGTGGACGCTGGATGCGTTGATCGAGGCCGCAACGGGCACGAGCCCGTTGTTCTGGTTGCTGGACCAAGGCAAGCAGGCCATCAGCGGCCATGGGATGTGCACTGAACAGGAAGTGGCCCTGGCTGACCGGCTGGCCGGTGTGCTGGGGCCCTGCAACCTCAAGCTGGGCATCGTGCTGGCCAGTCTGTCGCCCTTTGCGCTGGATGCGGCTTGGCGCTGGGCCGGGCGTGCTGGTTGGCTGCTGGCAGCAATGGCCATCGGCCTGTTGGTGTTGCTGGCCGGCTCACGCGCCTCTTGGCTGACCTACGGCTTGGTGCTGCTGTGGACGGGCTGGCGGGCACTGGGGGGGCGCAAGCTGCTGCTGCTGTTCGCCGGCGGGGCGCTGGCTTTGGCGGCGGCCACGGCGCTGTCGCCGCAGGTGCAAGAGCGCATGGCCCGCACCACGCAAGTCCTGACCGTGGATTCGGCAGGGGTGGATACGGCGCTGTCCGGCCGTGGGCGGATCTGGTCTGCGGCGCTGTGCATGACGCAGGCTCACCCCTTCAACGGCGTTGGTGCGCGGGGGTTCCGCGAGGCGTTTCCCGGCTGCGACCCTGCCGCCGGCGTGCTGGCGGCTTGGGGCACCGGCAGTGCCCATCACGCCCACCAGATCGTGCTGGAGGTGCTCAGCGAAACCGGGATCTTCGGGCTGCTGCTCTGGCTTGCCGGGGCTGCGCTCGCGTGGCGGGCGTGGCGGTTTGCGGACGCATCCGCGCGCGAGCGCGCACGGCCGGCGATGTTGGCACTGGCGGTCAGCGTGTTTCCGCTGAACACCCACTTGGCGGCGTATTCCACCTTCTGGGGCAGTGTGCTCCTGCTGCTGGCTGCCCTGTTCGCAGGCAGCCTGTTGGGGCGGGATGCCGCCGCGGATCACTGATACAGGGCGTCGTCCGACAGGCCCGGTTGCCGCCGGAAGCGGCGATGGATCCAGAGATATTGGTCCGGCGCGTCGCGCACCATGGCTTCGATGCAGGCGATGACCCGCGCGGTGTCGGCAACCGGGTCCTTGGACGGGAAGTGTTCCAGTGCCGGCGTCAACCGCAGTCGGTAGCTGCCGTCCGGGAGGCGAACATGCGCAAAACCCAGCACTGCTGCGCCCGACAGGCGGGCCAACTGGTGGGTGGAGGTCAGGCTGTAGGCGCTGCGACCGAAGAAAGGCACATACACACTGTCGCCCCGGCGCGTGTCCTGGTCGGGGGCGAACCAGAGCAGCCCGCCTTCCTTCAGGTGGCGCAAAGCCGGCCGCAACTCTTCACGGGTGAACATTGCCTGCGCATACCGCAGACGCCCGCGGCGCACGGCCCACTCCATTGGCCCGGTGGCATGCGGCCGGTACATCCCCGCCAGTGGCGCGTGCTCGCACATCAGGCGCGCGGCCAGCTCCAGCGTGACGAAGTGGCCGGAAACGATGATGACCCCCCGGCCCCCGGCGCGCGCGGCCGCCAGATGCTCCAGACCTTCGACCTGGACGTGTGCCTGCATGGGCGTGATCGAGCCCCACCAGGCGCGCGCGAACTCGAACAGGCCGATGCCCAGTTCCTCGTAATTGCGGCGCAACAGATCGGCGCGCGCGGCCTCCTCCAGTTCCGGGAAACACAGTGCCAGATTCCTGGCCGCCACCCTGCGCCGGCTGCCCAGCAATGGCAGCAACAGGCGCCCCAGCCAACGTCCCAGCCATCGTTGCAGTGACCAAGGCAGGCGCGCCAGTAGCGCGCAAACGCCCACGCCAAGCCAGACGGGCCAATGCCGGGGGGCAAGCGGGGGACGAAGATCAGGCGAGGAAGACATGGGGGGATTCTACCGGCCGCCGCTGCTTCGCTATCCTGTCGGCATGCGGGCCGATCTCACCGAACGCGTGCTGCGTGGCCTGTACTCGGCCGTGCTCTACATCCTTGTGCCGATCACGTTGTATCACTTGATCTGGCGCGGGTTCCGTCAGCGTGCCTATTTCCAGCGCTGGGACGAGCGTTACGCCAGCTATCCCGGCCAGCGGCTGGCGGCACCGCTGTGGTTGCATGCCGTGTCCGTGGGGGAGGTGAACGCGGCGGCCCCCTTGGTCAATGCCTTGCGCCAGCAGCGGCCCGACCTGCCCCTGGTGGTCACCACCATTACCCCGACCGGTTCCGAGCGCGTGCGCGCCCTCTGGGGCGACGCGGTGACCCATGTGTACCTGCCCTATGACCTGCCCGGCGCGGTGGGGCGATTCCTCGATCATTTTCGTCCGGCTCTGGCGCTGATCGTGGAAACCGAACTGTGGCCCAATTTGCTGTTCGGTTGCCGTGATCGCGGCATCCCCACGCATATTCTCAATGCGCGCCTGTCCGCGCGTTCGCTGCGGGGCTACAAGGTGCTGGCCCCGCTGATCCGGCGCGCCTTGGCCAGCGTCCGTCTGGTTGCCGCGCAATCGCAGGAGGATGCGCGGCGCTTCCGGGCCTTGGGGGCACAGGCAGATTGCGTGCAGGTCACGGGCAATCTGAAGTTCGACATGGCGCCGGTGGACAACGCGGCGTTCGTGGCGACGTTCCGGTCGGCGCTGGGCGTGGATCGGCCGGTCTGGATTGCCGCCAGCACGCATGAGGACGAGGAGGTGCCGGTGCTCGAGGCCCATCGCGCCTTGCAGCGCAGCCACCCGGATGCGCTGCTGTTGTGGGCGCCGCGCCATCCCGAGCGCTTCCAGGCCGTGGCCCGGCGCGCGCGGGATGCCGGGTGCACGGTGGCCACGCGCAGCGAGCAGCGTTGGCCGCTGCGGCAGACACAGGTCTTCGTGATCGACACCTTGGGCGAGCTGATGCGCTTTTACGGGTGCGCGCAGGTGGCGTTTGTCGGGGGCAGTCTGCAGGCCATCGGAGGGCATAACCTGCTGGAGCCGGCAGCCACGGGGACCGCCATCCTTACTGGACCGCACCTGCACAATTTCGCCGACATCGCCAAACGCCTGCGGGAGGCGCAGGCCATGCGGGTGGTGGACGATGTGTCGGCGCTGTCTGCCGCCCTGAAGGCTCTGTTCGATGATCCGCAGAGCAGGGCGGCGCTGGCATCAAGTGCGGCGCGTCTGCTGGAAGACGGGCGGGGTGCGCTGTCGCGCACGCTGACGTTGATCGCGCCGGTACTGCCGGAAGCGTCGTCGCCCCCGGCAGGCTGAAACAGCTGCCGCGTTGGCTTATTGGCGCGCGTTGGCGATGCCGGACAGGGCCTTGTCGGCGGTCAGCATCCTGTTGATGGCTTCCACGTCAGCCACGTCCAGGCTGCCTGCGGACTGCTCCAGCAACAGGCGGCTCTGCAGGAAGCTGTACTTGGCCTGGGCATAGGCCTGCTGGGCCGAAAACAGGGTGCGCTGGTTGTTCAGCACGTCCAGCACGGTGCGGGTACCCACTTCCAGACCGACCTGCGAAGCGTCATAGGCGCTCTGCGCGGACACCAGCGCCAGGCGGCGGGCTTCGACCTCGCTGATGCCGGCCACCACGGCCTGATAAGCGCTGCGGGTACTCCGCTCGACCGCACGGCGCGTTTGTTCCACGCCATCGGCGGTGGCATCACGCTGCGCCAGTGCGCTGCGCACGTTCGACTGGGTGGCGCCGCCGGCGAAAATGGGGATGTTCAGCGTGATGCCGACATTGGTGTTGCCCTTGTTCGCGCCGACGTAGGCGGGATCGTACAGGCCGGTGATGGCCTTGCCGTACGAGGCGGACAGGCCCAGCGTGGGCAGATGCCCTGCGCGCGCAGAAACCACGCTGGCCTCGCTGGCTTCAAGATTGGCTTGCTGGGCCTGCAGCGAAGGATTGCTGGCCAGTGCGTCCGCCACCCAGGCGTCGACGCCCTTGTCGGACGGCAGGGCGGGTTGGAAGTCATCGGGCAGCCCCTTCAGGTTGGCCACCGGGGCATTGGTGATTTCCAGCAGCGCCTGATAGGCGTCCTGGGTGGCGTTGCGGGCCAACAGGGTGCTGGCGCGGGCGGCGTCGTATTGGGCGCGCGCTTCGTGCACGTCGGTGATGGGGGCCAGGCCCACCTCCAGGCGCTTGCTGGCGTAGTCGAACTGCTTTTTCAGCGCGGCTTCGGCGGCTTCGGCGGCGGCCAGCGTTTCCAGCTGCACCAGCACGTTGAAGTAGGCCGAGGACGTGCGGACGATCAGGCTCTGGCCCTCTGCTTCGAGGTTGAAGCCGCCGGCACGGTCCTGTGCCTTCGCGCCGCGCAGCGCACTGTAGTTGCCGAAGTTGTACAGCGACTGCGACAAGCTCAGGCCCCATGAGCCGGACTGCGCATGGCCACCGCCGTTGTCGACGCGGTTGCTGCCGATCGAGCCGCCGATGCTGGGCAGCAGGGCGGCGCGGGCCTGAACCGGGCGTTCCGCGACCACGGCGCGGTTGGACTCGGCGGCAGCGAACTGCGGATCGCTGCTGCGTGCGTGCTGGTAGCTCTGCAGCAGATCGTCTGCCTGTGCCGCGGCGGGCAGCAGGGCGAGGGCAAGGGCGAAAGCAAGCGGGCGACGCAGCATGGGGGAGTCCTTGGGATGCGTTACAGGGTGAACGCAGGTACGGGTGAGGCACCCACGAGATAGGGGAGTTCGGTTTCGAACAACGATTCAATGCGGCTGCCGTTGACCGTGCGTTGCACCAGCACCGCCTCCATCGCCGGCGACTGGCCGCGAACGATGAACATGCGTCCGTTCGGGTTGAGCCACTCGATGAAGCGTGCCGGGAGCGTGTCCACGGCGCCAGTGACACAAATCACGTCGAAGGCACGGCCCGGGTTCCAGTCCAGCGCGTCGGCCGTGCGCACTTCGGCATTGGTGATGCCCAGCGCACGCAGGCGCTCGTGTGCGGCATTGGCGAGATCTGCGTGGCGGTCGATGGCCAGCACTTCCCGCGCAAGACGGGCGAAACAGGCCGTCAGGTAGCCGCTGCCAGCGCCTACCACCAGCACGCTCTCGGTGGCTTGGGGCAGCAACGCCTGCAGGGCGCGACCTTCCAGCACCGGCTTCAGCATGGTTTCGCCATGCCCAATGGGCAGGGCGGTGTCGGCGTAGGCCAGGTTGCGCAGCTTCGCGTCGACGAAAGCTTCGCGCGGCAGGGTGGACAGCGTTCCAAGGACCCGGACATCCAGCACGTCCCACGGACGGACTTGCTGTTCCACCATGTTTTCACGGGCGTGGGCGAGGTCGATGCTCATCGGAAATCATCCTGGTCGGGTAACCCGTCATTGTATCGCGGTGCCCCGGATTGGCGGGCAGTGTGAGCGTGTTGGTACACCAGAACGCAGTGCCGGAAGTCATCGCCACGCATGGCAGGGGTGGGCTTGGATTCAGCGTTTCGCATAGGCCCGCAGGAACAGGTCGACGACACTGGCCACATGGGTGACCGGATTCGTGTCGCATTTGCTGCAGCTGTAGCCAAACACGGCGAGCGCATGCAGCTCACCCTTGAGCAGGGTGAAGAAGTGCGCGGCGGCCCGCTCCGGGTCGTCGATGTCCAGCTCACCCGCTTCGATGCGGCGTTGCAGCAGGGTCACGAAGGCCATCTGGGTGCGCTGAGGGCCGGCCTTCCAGAACAGCTCCAGCATGCCACTGCCCGTCATTTGCGGCGTGCACAGGATGCGATGCCCGGCAATGGCCTCGGGCGACATGATCATGGTGACGAAGGCCTCACCAATCGCAGTCAGGCGTTCGCGCAACGGGGTGCCCGGGGTTGGATCGAACAATTCCGGGGGCAGGGCCTGGTCGCAATGCTGGCGCACTGCTTCCGCGAACAGGCTCTCCTTGTCGCCGAAGTGGCTGTACACGGTGAGCTTGGAGACGCCGGCTTCAGCGGCGATCTGGTCCATGCTGACGCGGTCGAACCCGTGCAGGATGAACATGCGCTTGGCGGCATCGAAGATCGCCGCGCGTTTCGCGGGATCCTTGGGGCGGCCGGGGCCTGCGGGTTTTCGCGGGGGAGGGAGGCGTGTCATGGCGGGCGATGAGCGAGGCTGGACGACGTGTGTCGAGTGATTATACCATACCGTTCAGTTCAATTATGAGCCGAAGGCCAACGGAGCGCGTATGGCGTGGGTCAGCAAGCAGCGTGTTGCCTTGCGGGTGCGGCCTTGGCTGCCGTGTCTGCTTCTGCTTGGGGTGCTGGGTTGCGGCAAAGAGGCGCCTGCGCCCGACGCGCCGCGGCGTGTGCTGGTGGTGCAGCCGGGCACGGCTGCCGGCATGGCAGGGCTGGCCTTCGCTGGCGAGGTGCATGCCCGTGAGGAAAGCCCGCTGGCCTTCCGCGTTGGTGGGCACCTGGTCAAGCGGCGAGCCGAAGCGGGGCAGGTGGTGAAGCGCGGCGAAGTACTGGCCGAGCTGGATCCCGGCGACGCACGGCTGCAGGCCGACGCGGCAGAAGCCGACATGGCCCGCCTGTCCGGGGATTTGGCGCGCTATCGGGTGCTGCTGGCCCAGAAGCTGGTCAGCCAGTCGGCATTCGATGCTCAGCAGGCGGCCTATCGCGCGGCGCGGGCCAAGTACGCGCTGATGCGTCATCAGGACGATTACACCCAGCTGCGGGCCCCGCGAGACGGCGTCATCGCCAGCCGGCAAGCCGAAGCCGGGCAAGTGGTCGCGGCGGGGCAGACGGTGTTTTTGCTGGCGGCAGATGGCGGGCGTGAGGTGGCGATCAGCCTGCCGGAAAGCCGCATACGGGATTTCCACACCGGGCAGGCCGCCTGGGTATTGCCCTGGAGTGCGCCGGGCGTGCGCCTGCCGGCGCAGATCCGCGAAATCGCGGCGGCGGCCGATCCGCAGACCCGCACCTATGCGGCGCGGGTGGCGCTGGCGCCCGACGTGGCCGGCCAGGTGACGCTGGGCCAGAGTGCGCAGGTGCTGCTGGCCGATTCCGCGGATGCGGCCCTGCAGCTGCCATTGGCGGCCATCCAGCGGGATGATGCTGGTCGCAGCGCGGTGTGGGTGGTGGATGCCGCGCACAAACTGCAGCGCCGGCAAGTGGTGCTGGGGCCGTTTGGCGAAGCGTCTGCGACGGTTCGCGAAGGCCTGGCGGCGGGGGACTGGGTGGTGGCTGCGGGGGGGCATCTGCTGGCCGAAGGTGAACGCGTGGTGCCGGTGGACCGCAGCAACCGCCCGATCGCCCGGCAGGTGCCCTGAGCCATGGCGCGCTTCAATCTGTCCGAGTGGGCCCTGCGCAACCGGCCGTTGGTGCTCTTTCTCATGCTTGTCGTCCTGGTGACGGGGGTGTGGTCGTACCGCCAGCTGGGGCAGTCCGAGGACCCGCCGTTTACCTTCAAGGCGATGGTGGTGCGCACGCTGTGGCCGGGTGCTACCGCGGCGCAAGTGAGCCGCGAGGTCACCGAGCGGGTTGAACAGGCCCTGATGAGTACGGGCAAGTACGAGTTCATCCGCTCCTATTCGCGGCCGGGCGAGTCGCAGGTGATCTTCATGGCCCGCGATGCGATGCCATCGAAGGAGGTGCCGGCACTGTGGTACCAGATCCGGAAGAAGGTCGGCGACATCCGTGCCACGCTGCCGGCCGAGGTGGTGGGCCCGTTCTTCAACGACGAATTCGGCGACACGTTCGGCAACATCTACGCGCTCACGGCGCCGGGTTTCGACTATGCCCTGATGAAGGACTACGCCGATCGTCTGCAGCTGGAGCTGCAGCGGGTGCCTGATGTGGGCAAGGTGGAACTGATCGGCCGCCAGGACGAAAAAATTTGGGTCGAGCTGTCCAATACCAAGCTGGCCACGCTTGGCATTCCGCTGTCGGCCGTGAAGGCGGCGCTGGACGAGCAAAATGCCCTCGTGCCTGCGGGCTTCTTCGAAACCGGCAGTGAAAGGATCCGGATCCGCGTGGATGGGCAGTTCGATTCAGTCGAGCAAATCCGCGCCTTCCCCATTCGTGCCGGTGGGCGCAGCGTGCGGTTGGGCGACATCGCCACCGTCAAGCGCGGCTTCGCGGATCCGGCGGCGCCGATGATGCGGTTCATGGGCGAGGATGCCATCGGCATCGCGGTGGCGATGCGCGACGGTGGCGACATCATCCTCCTGGGCAAGCGGTTGGAGAGCGAGTTCCTGCGCCTGCAGGCCACCTTGCCGGTGGGCATGCAGCTGCGCAAGGTCTCCGATCAGCCGCAGGCCGTGCATGAAGCCGTTGGCGAATTTGTCCAGGTACTGGCCGAGGCGGTGGCCATCGTTTTGCTGGTCAGCTTCTTCTCGCTGGGGCTGCGCACCGGTGCCGTGGTGGCGGTGAGCATCCCGCTGGTGCTGGCGATGACCTTCGGCGTGATGCATATGTTCGACATCGGCCTGCACAAGATCTCGCTGGGTGCGCTGGTGCTGGCGCTGGGTCTTTTGGTCGACGATGCGATCATCGCGGTGGAGATGATGGCCATCAAGATGGAGCAGGGGTTCTCCCGGTTGAAGGCCGCCAGTTTTGCCTGGGATTCCACCGCCTTCCCGATGCTGACCGGCACCCTGGTAACGGCCGCGGGCTTCCTGCCCATCGCTACCGCAGCCTCGAGCACGGGCGAATACACGCGGTCGCTGTTTCAGGTGGTGGCCATCGCCCTGTGCGTGTCGTGGGTGGCGGCGGTGCTGTTCATTCCCTGGCTGGGGGACAGAATGTTGCCCACGCCCAAGGCCCATGCCCATGGGGCCGCGCATGACCCATATGCCAGCCCCTTCCACCGGCGCCTGCGCGGAGCGCTGGAAGCTTGCCTGCGGCATCGATGGTGGGTGATCGGCGGCACGGTCGCCGCGTTCGCTGTGTCGGTGGCTTTGTTCCGGTTCGTGCCGCAGCAGTTCTTCCCCAATTCCGTGCGTCCGGAATTGATGATCGATCTGGAACTGGCGGAAGGCAGCGCCCTGCGCGCTACCAATGCAGAGGCAAGGAAGCTGGAGGCGCTGCTGAAGGCACGGCCTGGCATCGAGAACTACGTCGCCTACGTGGGCACCGGTTCGCCGCGCTTCTATTTGCCGCTGGACCAGCAGCTGCCGGCGGCGAACTTCGCCCAGTTTGTCGTACTGACAGCGGATGCGAAGGCGCGCGAAGGCATCCGGCAATGGCTGCTGGATACGGTGGCGCCGCAGTTCCCCGGCCTGCAGTTTCGCGTGACGCGGCTCGAAAATGGCCCGCCCGTGGGCTATCCGGTGCAGTTCCGCGTGTCCGGCGAAGACATCGGCCAGGTGCAGGCGCTGGCACGGCAGGTGATGGCCAAGGTGCGCGCCAATCCCAACGTGGGCAACGTCAATCTGGACTGGAGCGAGCCCAGCAAGGTGGTCCGGTTGCATGTCGATCAGGATCGCGCACGCGCGCTGGGGGTCAGCAGCGGCCAGCTGGCGCACTTCCTCTCGGGTTCACTGTCGGGCCTGAGCGTCAGCACCTACCGGGAGGACAACGAGCTGATCGAGATCCTGCTGCGCGGCCCGCACGAGGAGCGCGCAAGGCCGGACATGCTGGGCAGCCTGGCCGTGCCCACCGCTGGTGGCCCGGTGCCGCTGTCGCAGATCGCCACGCTGGAGTACGGCTTCGAGGACGGGATCATCTGGCACCGTGACCGCCTGCCCACGGTCACCGTACGGGCCGACATTCGCAATGAAACGCTGACGCCGCCCACCGTGATCGCGCAGATCCTGCCCACCCTTGCGCCGGTGCGGGCGGCATTGCCCGAAGGCTATCTGCTGCAGACCGGTGGCACGGTGGAAGATTCCGCCCGCGGGCAGAACTCCATCAAGGCCGGCCTGCCGCTGTTCCTGCTGGTGCTGGTGGCCTTGTTGATGGTGCAGTTGCGCAGCTTCTCGCGGATGGCTTTGGTGCTGCTCACGGCGCCGCTGGGGTTGATTGGCGTGGTGCTGGCGCTGCTGCTGTTCCGGGTGCCGTTCGGGTTCGTGGCGATGCTGGGCACCATTGCCTTGGCCGGCATGATCATGCGCAATTCGATCATCCTGGTGGATCAGATCCAACAGGACATCGATGCCGGCCACGACCGCTGGCATGCGGTGGTGGACGCTACCGTGCGGCGCTTCCGCCCGATCGTGCTGACCGCGCTGGCGGCCATCCTGGCCATGATTCCGCTGTCGCGCAGCGCCTTCTACGGCGCCATGGCGGTGGCCATCATGGGCGGCCTGGCCGTGGCCACCTTGCTGACCGTGTTCTTCCTGCCTGCGTTGTATGCGGCGTGGTTCAAGGTGCGGCAGGACGAGGGGCGGCAAGGCGCGCAGGTTCCGCAGGCATCGGATGGAGCCGCAGCAGGCTGAGAAAGGCCTGCGCCGCGCGTGATGGCGTGCGTCCTGCATGGCGGATGCAGCCCAGTTGACGCGAGAGCCGCAGTCCGCGCACCGGCAGCACGCGCAGGCTGCGGTCCACCATGGTCTGGGGCAGCACGCCCCAGGCAAGGCCCACTGTCACCAGCATCTTCAATGTCTCCATGGAGTTGCTGGTCATTCGCAGCGCCAGCGGCAGGCTGCGGCTGGCAAAGGCGTCGGCGACGATGCGGTGGGTGAAGGTATGCGCTTCCGGCAGCACCGCCGGGTGCGCGGCCAGATCCGCAGGGCTGAGTTTCTTGCGCTGTGCCAGCGGGTGGTCGGGCGCGGCCACGCAGCACAGCGGGTCGTCCCAGACCGGGATGGCCTGCAGCGGCGGCGCGGCCGGGCCGAGTGTGGTCAGCGCCAGCTCGGCGCGGGCATGCAGGACCGCATCCCAGGCCTGTTCGGAATCCATGAATTGCAGCGCCAGTGCAACCTGCGGGTAGCGCGCGCTGAACTTGCGCAGCAGCGGCGGCAACCGATGCAGGCCGATGTGGTGGCTGCTGATCAGCCGCAGGCTGCCGCCGATGTCGCCGCCAAGCTCTTGCAGGGCGCGACGTGCGGCTTCGGCTTCATGCAGCAGTGCGTGCGCGCGCGGCAGCAGCAGGCTGCCGGCTTCGGTCAATACCACCTGGCGGCCGATGCGGTCGAACAGGCGCTTGTCCAGCTGCACTTCGAGCTGGGCGATCCGCTTGCTGATCGCCGGCTGGGTCAGGTGGAGGCGCTCGGCCGCGGCCGAGAAGCCGCCGGCTTCGGCCACCGCGACGAAAGCGGCGAGCTGGGCGAGTTCCATTAGCATTCCTTGAAGGAATCGAATGGATAAAAAATATCCATTTGAGTCATGGAAGAAAAGCCGGCAGTCTGGCCCTGCCGCAATCCGAGACGTGACATGGCCGGGAAGACGCTGTACGACAAGCTGTGGGAAATGCACGAGGTCAGCCGTCGCGATGACGGCTCCTCGCTGCTCTACATCGACCGCCACATCCTGCACGAGGTAACCTCGCCGCAGGCCTTCGAAGGCCTGCGTCTTGCAGGGCGCCAACCGTGGCGGGTGAGCGCCAATCTCGCCACCCCCGACCACAATGTGCCGACCACCAAGGCCGAACGCGATGGCGGGCTGGCGGCAATCGTCGATGAGGTCTCGCGGCTGCAGGTGCAGACTCTGGATGAAAACTGCGCCGACTTCGGCATCACCGAATTCAAAATGGACGATGTGCGCCAGGGCATCGTCCACGTCGTCGGCCCCGAGCAGGGCGCGACCCTGCCGGGGATGACGATTGTGTGCGGCGATTCGCACACCTCCACGCATGGTGCCTTTGGTGCATTGGCGCACGGCATCGGCACCTCCGAGGTCGAACACGTGCTGGCCACCCAGTGCCTGGTTGCGCAGAAGATGAAAAACCTGCGGGTCACCGTCGATGGTGCGCTGGGGCCGGGGGTGACGGCCAAGGACGTGGTGCTGGCGATCATCGGCAAAATCGGCACCGCCGGTGGCAACGGCCACGCGTTGGAGTTCGCCGGCAGCGCGATCCGCGCGCTGTCGATGGAAGGGCGGATGACGGTCTGCAACATGGCGATCGAGGCCGGCGCGCGGGTCGGCATGGTGGCGGTGGACGAGAAGACCATCGATTACCTGCGCGGCCGCCCGTTCGCGCCGCAGGGCGCAGACTTCGAAGCCGCAGCCGCGCAGTGGCGGACGCTGGTGTCCGACCCCGACGCGGTCTTCGACAAGGACGTGCATCTGCGCGCCGAGGACATCCGCCCGCAGGTCAGCTGGGGCACTTCGCCAGAGATGGTGCTGCCGGTGGACGCGCGCGTGCCCGACCCGGCGCGCGAAGACGATCCGGTGCGCAAGGACGCCATCACCCGCGCACTCCGCTACATGGGTCTTGCGCCCAACCAGGCGATCACCGATATCCGCCTCGACCGCGTGTTCATCGGCTCCTGCACCAATGCGCGGATCGAGGACCTGCGCGCCGCCGCTGCGGTCGCCCGCGGCCGCCGCGTAGCCGCCACCCTCAAGCAGGCGCTGGTGGTGCCCGGCTCGGGGCTGGTCAAGGCGCAGGCCGAGCGCGAGGGGCTGGACCGGATCTTCCGCGACGCCGGCTTTGAATGGCGCGAGCCGGGCTGCTCGATGTGTCTGGCGATGAACCCCGACCGGCTGCAGCCGGGCGAGCACTGCGCCTCCACCTCCAACCGCAATTTCGAAGGCCGCCAGGGCAACGGTGGCCGCACCCATCTGGTCAGCCCGGCGATGGCCGCCGCCGCCGCGATCGCCGGCCATTTCATCGACGTCCGGGAGCTGTCATGACGCCGTTTACCACTCACGCCGGGCGGGTCGCGCCGCTGGATCGCGCCAATGTCGATACCGATCAGATCATCCCCAAGCAGTTTCTGAAGTCGATCAAGCGCACCGGCTTCGGCCCCAACCTGTTCGACGAGTGGCGCTACCTCGATGTCGGCCAGCCCGGCCAGGACTGCGCTGCGCGGCCGCTGAACCCGGATTTCGTGCTCAATCAACCGCGCTACGCCGGCGCCAGCGTGCTGCTGGCGCGCGCCAACTTCGGCTGCGGTTCCAGCCGCGAACACGCGCCCTGGGCGCTGGCCGAATACGGCTTCCGCGCGATCATCGCGCCGAGCTTTGCCGACATTTTCTTCAACAACAGCTTCAAGAACGGCCTGCTGCCGATCGTGATGGAGGCGGAGACGGTAGACGCGCTGTTTGCCCAGTGCGAGGCGAGCGAAGGCTATGCGCTGGCGATCGATCTGGCCGCGCAGACCGTCACCCGCCCCGACGGCGAAGTCCACCGCTTCGAGGTCGACGCTTTCCGCAAACACTGCCTGCTGCACGGCCTCGACGATATCGGCCTGACCCTGCAACACGTCGATGCAATCCGCGCGTTTGAGGCGCGCCACCGCGCGGCGCGGCCGTGGGTGTTTGCGGGGTAGCGCTACTCGCTTCGCATGCCACGCTTGCAACGCACTAGGCCCGCATCGCAGCGGGCCTTGTGCGTGATATGGCGTTCACTTGCGCCCGCTCAGTCCCGCAGCTCCAGCACCTGGCATTGCAATTGCCGTTGCAGCACGGCCTCCGTGACGGCTTGGGTCGAGGCGGGGTTGGCGGAGGTCAGATCGGCGGTGAAAACACCGGCGTCCAGAGCATCTGACACGCAGCCCTCCACGCATTGGGCTTCGGCTTCCAGCCCCAGTGAATGGCGCAACAGCATCGCTGCGCTCAGGATGGTGGCGTAAGGGTTGGCGATGCCCTTGCCTGCGATGTCGGGGGCGCTGCCGTGGATGGGCTCGTACAGGCCGACCTTGCCCTCGCCCAGCGAGGCCGAGGGCAGCAGGCCCAGCGAGCCGGCCAGCATCGAGGCTTCGTCGGTGAGGATGTCGCCGAACATGTTTTCGGTGACGATGACGTCGTAGGCGCGCGGCTTGGCCAGCAGGTGCATGGCCATCGAGTCCACCAGCTGGTGTTCCAGCTGCACGTCGGGAAATTCGTCCCGGATCACGCGCGTGGTGACGTCGCGCCACAGTCGCGAGGTTTCCAGCACGTTGGCCTTGTCCACCGAGGTCAGCTTGCCGCTGCGGCTGCGTGCCAAGCGGGCCGCGTGGCGGACCACCCGCTCGATTTCGGCCACGCTGTAGCGGCACAGGTCGGAGGCATCCTCGGCGCTGCGCGTCTTGTCCCCGAAATAGATGCCACCGGTCAGCTCGCGCACCACCATCAGGTCCACGCCTTGCAGCAGGTGGGGCTTGATCGGGGAGGCGCCCAAGGTGGCAGCATGCGGCTTCACCGGGCGCAGGTTGGCGTACAGACCAAGGGCTTTCCGGATGGCCAGCAGGCCTTGTTCCGGGCGCACTTTGGCGTTGGGGTCGGACCACTGCGGGCCGCCGACGGCCCCCAGCAGAATGGCATCGGCCGACTGTGCGGCCTGCAGCGTGGCGTCGGGGAGAGGGCTGCCGGTGGCGTCGATCGCAGCGCCGCCGATCAGGTGGTATTGGAAATCGAACTGGTGACCATAGCGGTCGGCCACTGCCTGCAAGGTTTGGACGGCGGCAGCGGTGACTTCGGGGCCGATGCCGTCACCGGGCAGGACAACGATCTTGGCGTGCATGGGAGGTTCCTTGAGGCTCAGGCGCTGATGGCAAAGCGCAGGTGGGAGGCGGCGCGCTGGATCTGGTTGGCGACGGCCAGCCACGCGATCGCGCTGGCTTCCAGCACGTCGCGGCTGGTGCCTTGGCCGGTCCAGGTTTCGCCGGCGATACGGGCGCTGAGGTTGGCTTCGCCGCGGGCGTCGCGCCCGATGCCCATGCTGTGCACCTCGTAGCTTTCCAATTCAAAGTCCACGCCGGTGGCGCGGGCGAGGGCGGCAAACAGGGCGGCGATGGGGCCGTCGCCACGGGCATCCTGCTGGACGCGATGATTGTCCGGATCCGACAGCTCCACATGGGCGCGGGTGTGCTGGCCCTCGTCGATCAGACTCATCGCCGCGATCCGCCAGCCGGGGCCGTAGCGCTCCCCTTCCACCAGCATTTGCAGGTCAGCGTCAGTGATGACGTGCTGGGTCTGGGTGAGTGCCTTGGCGTCGGCAATGACCTGATCCAGCTGCGCATCTTCCAGCACGAAGCCCAGCTGGCGCAGCCGGTCGGCCACCGCGGCTCGCCCGCTGTGGCGGCCCAGCACCAGTTGCGAATCAGGCCAGCCGACATCCTGCGGGCGCATGATTTCGTAGGTGTCGCGGTTCTTCAGCATGCCGTGCTGGTGGATGCCGGATTCGTGCGCGAACGCGTTCAGGCCCACGATGGCCTTGTTGCGCTGTACCTGGATGCCGGTGATGCGCGAGAGCAGGCGCGAGGTGTCCAGCAGCTTCGGTGTTTGTATGCGGGTGTCGACGCCATACCAGCCGCCACGCACCTTCAGCGCCATCACCAGCTCTTCCATCGCGGCATTGCCGGCGCGTTCGCCGATGCCGTTGATGGTGCATTCCACTTGGCGTGCGCCACCTTCGATCGCGGCCAGCGAGTTGGCCACGGCCAGGCCCAGATCGTTGTGGCAGTGCGCGCTGAAGATCACGTCATCGGCGCCCTGCACGTTGGCGCGCAGGTAGCGGAACAGCTCGCGGATTTCATCGGGGGTGGCATAGCCCACGGTGTCGGGCACGTTCAGGGTGCGGGCGCCGGCGGCCACGGCGGCATTGAAGACTTCCACCAGAAATTCGCGCTCGGAGCGTAAGGCGTCTTCCGCGGAAAACTCGACGTCCTCCACGTACTTGCGTGCCAGCGACACGCCCATGGTGGTGCGTTCGATCACGTCCGCCTTCGACATGCCCAGCTTGTGCTCGCGGTGCAGCGGGCTGGTGGAGATGAAGACGTGGATGCGCGGCTTGGCGGCCTCGTGCAGGGCGCGTGCGCAGGCTTCGATGTCGCCCGGATGGCAGCGCGCCAGCGCGGCGATGGTGGCACCTTGTACTTCGCGGGCGATGGTCTGCACCGCATTGAAATCGGCGGGGGAACTGTTGGGGAAGCCGGCCTCGATCACGTCCACGCCCAGGTCGGCCAGCGCATGCGCAAAGGCGATTTTCTGCGAGGCATTCATGGTGAAGCCGGGCGACTGTTCACCATCGCGCAGGGTGGTGTCGAAAATGCGTACGTGGTCTTGGGTGTTGTTCATGTGAGAAGTTCTTCGGGTTCTGGGCGCGCAATGCGTGATGTGTCGAGGCGAATGAGATGCGACAAACTGGGGCCGGCAGCATGGGCGGATGCCCTGACTGCCGGCGGCATAAGTCGCTCCTGCTTGCGCTGGCGGGGTTTGCGCGGCGGCCGCGGGCGCACGTCCTGCAGCAGGGTAGCCAGCACGCCGGCATCGAGATTGCCGCCGGAGATCACGGCGCACTTGCGCTTGGCGGCGATGCGCTTGCCGGCCGCCAGCGCCAGTGCACCGGCACCTTCGGCGATCAGGTGTTCTTCCAGCGCCAGCCGTACCAAGGTTTCGCGCAGCTCGGCTTCGCGCACGATCACCACGTCGTCGATCAGGTCGGCAAGCAGTTGCCGGGTGAGATGGCCGGGGACCTTCACCTTCACGCCATCGGCCAGAGTCGCCACGGGCTCGATGATGCGATCGTCGCCGCGCAGCGCGCGTGCCATCGCATCCACGCCTTCCACCTGGGCGCCGATCACGCGCACGCCCTGCGCCTTCAGCGCCAAGGCCACGCCGGAGGCCAGGCCGCCGCCGCCGATCGGCACGATCACCACGTCGGGGGACAGGGCGCTGGCAATCTCCAGCCCCACCGTGCCTTGGCCGGCGATCACGTCTGGATCGTCGAAAGCCGACAGCAGACGGTAGTCGTGCTGGGCTGCCAATTCGGCGGCAAACAGCTTGGCTTCGTCGTAGGTGTCGCCATGCAGGCGCACCGTCGCGCCCCAGTGCGCCACGCCGGCGATCTTGGTCTGCGGCGCGGTTTTCGGCATCACCGTGATGGCCTGCACGCCCAGCCGGTAGGCGGCCCAGGCCAGGCCCTGCGCGTGGTTGCCGGCGGAGGCGGCGATGGTGGGGCGCAGGTCGCCGCGTTCGCGCGCGGCCAGCAAGGCATTCATCGCGCCGCGCACCTTGTACGAACCGGTGCGCTGCAGGTTCTCCAGCTTCAGCCAGCAGCCGAACCGTTCCGCGTAGTGGGTGGGGGTGACGTCCAAATAACGGCGCAGGCGTGCCTGTGCCGCCAACACATCACTGGCGGAAACCGATGCGGGGCTGGCTACGTGGGAATCCATCAGCGTGTGGCCCGGGTCATGCGCAGGGCTGCATGTCGACGGCCAGGCAGTCGTACAGCTTTTCCAGTTGGTGGGTCAGGGTTTCCGGCTCGCGGTCGCCCTCCACGGTCATGCGCAGATGCCAGCGGTCGCCGTCGGTCCGGGTTTCGCCATCGACGCGCACGGGGATAAAGCCGCGACGCTCGGTGGTGCCCAGCACGCGCACCAGCGCGCCTTCGACCTGCCGCAGGGTGAGATCAAGCCGGTAGCGCATGGGGGGTCTCCATCGTGGGGGAAGGCGTGGTGTCGTGCTGGTCGTGGTCGGGGTCCAGCATCTGGGCGTTGTTGCGGTTGGGCGGCACCAGCGGCCAGACGTTGGCGGCGGTATCGATGGCCACGTGCAGCAGGGCGGGGCCGTCGGCGGCCAGCAGGGCGGTCAGTGCCGCTTCGACGTCATCGGCACGCTCGACGTGCAGAGCGGTGATGCCGAAAGCGGCGGCCACGGCGGCAAAGTCGGGGTTGTCGGACAGGTCCACTTCGGAATAACGCTTGTCGAAGAACAGCTCCTGCCACTGGCGCACCATGCCCAGCGCCTGGTTGTCCAGCAGCACGATCTTCACCGGCAGCCGGTAGCGCTTGAGCGTGGCCAGCTCCTGGATGTTCATCATGATCGAGCCGTCACCGCTGACGCAGACCACCTGCGCGCCGGGCAAGGCTTCCTGTGCGCCCATGGCGGCCGGCAGGCCGAAGCCCATCGCACCCAGCGCGCCGGAGGTCAGGTGCTTGCGCGGGTTGTCCATCCGCCAGTGCTGCGCCACCCACATCTGGTGCTGGCCGACGTCGCAGACCACCGTTGCATGCGGGGCCAGCTCGGACAGGCGACGCAGCAGGGCCGGGGCATACACGCCCTCGCCCGGGGCGTCATAGCGCGGGGCCAGCTGCTGTGCGCGCTGCCGGCACAGGCTGCGCCACGCTTTGCGTGCCGGGCCATGGCGGCCATGCAGATGGGCGGCGCAGGCGAGGGTGAGCTTGGTCAGCGTGGTACGGATGTCGCCACGCACGCCGGCATCGGCATAACGCAGTTTGCCGATCTCGCAGGCGTCCAGATCCATGTGCACGATGCGCGCGTTCGGGGCGAACTCGGCCAGCTTGCCGGTGGCACGGTCATCGAAACGTGCGCCCACCACGATCAGCAGGTCGGCCTCCTGCACCGTCAGATTGGCCGCCCGGCTGCCATGCATGCCCAGCATGCCCATGTTCAGTGGGTGGGCGGTGGGCAGGGCGCCCAGGCCTTTCAAGGTCAGCACGGTGGGAATCTGGGTGGCATCCACGAAGGTGCGGAAGGCCGCAAGTGCATTCCCCAGGTTGATGCCGCCACCGCCATAGATGACGGGGCGCTGGGCCTGCGCGATCAGGGCCAAGGCCTCGTGCAGGGAGGCATCCTTGGGTTGTTCCACCGGGTCGATGCCGGCACTGACGTGCGCGGGCAGGTGGCTGGCATCGGCCAGCTGCACGTCCTTGGGCAGGTCGATCGCCACCGGGCCTGGGCGGCCGCTGCGGGCCAGCCGGAACGCCTCGCTCAGGATGCGGGGCAGGTCGTCGATGCTGCGTGCGATGAAGTTGTGCTTGACCATCGGCATGGTCATGGCGAATACGTCGAGTTCCTGGAAGGCATCGGTGCCCATCAAGGTGGTGGGCACCTGGCCGGTGATGACCACCATCGGCACCGAATCCACCATCGCATCGGCGATCCCGGTCACCAGATTCGACGCACCGGGACCGGAGGTGGCGATGCAGACACCAACGCGCCCGCTGGCCCGCGCATAGCCGTTCGCTGCGAATGCTGCCCCTTGTTCGTGGCGCGGCAATACGTGACGCAGCTGCGGGGTGTCGTGCAGGGCGTCGTAGAACGGCATGATCGCGCCGCCCGGGTAGCCGAACAGCGTGTCAACGCCTTCGACCACCAGGGCCTGTGCCAGCCAGCGGGCGCCGTTCATCACGCGGCCTCGGCTTGCTTGGTGGCGGCCTGCGGGGCGTTGCCCAGCCACTGCATGTTGGCACGCAGCTTCTTGCCGACGGTTTCGATCGGGTGGTCCAGATCCGCCTGCTTCATCGCCTTGTAGTTGGCATTGCCGGCCGCGTATTCGGCGATCCACTGGCGGGCGAAGGTGCCATCCTGGATCTCGGTCAGCACCTTGCGCATCTGCGCACGGGTGTTGTCGTCCACCACGTAGTTGCCGCGGGTCAGCGCGCCGTACTGTGCGGTTTCGCTGATGAATTCATGCATGCGGGTCACGCCGCCTTCGTAGAACAGGTCCACGATCAGCTTCAGTTCGTGCAGGCATTCGTAGTAGGCCACTTCCGGCTGGTAGCCGGCTTCCACCAGGGTTTCCCAGCCGGCCTGCACCAGCTTGGTGGCGCCGCCGCACAGCACCGCCTGCTCGCCGAACAGGTCGGTTTCGGTTTCTTCCTTGAAGCTGGTCTTGATGGCGTTCTGGCGTGCACCGCCGATGCCGGCGCAATAGGTCATCGCCAGCTGCTCGGCCTGACCGCTCTTGTCCTGATGCACCGCATAGACCGACGGCACGCCGCGGCCGATCTCGTATTCGCGGCGCACCAATGCGCCCGGGCCCTTGGGGGCGACCAGGACGACATCGAGATCCTCGCGCGGGGTGATCTGGCCGTAATGGACGTTGAAGCCGTGCGCAAACAGCAGGCAGGCCCCCTGGTCCATATTGGGCTCGATCACTTCGGAATACAGCTGCGGCTGCACCATGTCCGGGGTGAGCACGGCGACGATCTGCGCGCCCTTCACCGCCTCGGCCGGCGCTTTCACTGTGAATCCATCGGCCTTGGCCTTGATCTCGGTGGGGCCGCCCGGACGCAGGCCAATGGTGACGTCGAAGCCGGAGTCGCGCAGGTTGAGTGCATGTGCTCGGCCCTGGCTGCCGTAACCGACGATGGTGATGCGGGGTTTGCTGCTGGTCATTGCGGGTTCTCTGCTTGGGTTGGGTTTTGCGAACCCCGAAAACGAAAAACCCCGCACCTTGCGATGCGGGGTTTTGCGATTCGGGCGTTGTTTCTTGCTTGCTTACACGCCGGATCGTCCCGCACCTGTGGGCGAGGTAATAAGAATAAGTACGAGGACGGATGCCGCCGGTTGGGCGGTCATCGAAGTGGGCGGCAGGGGCATGTGGCGCTGCAACATGTTTTTAGGTAAACATGGTTCGCGCGTGCTTGTCAACTGTCGTGTTCATGCTGATTTCGCATGAGCGAAAAGTTGCAGCCGAAACCGCGCAAATGCAGCAGGATCAAGCCTTGCAGCGCCTCCCCCCGTACGCCACCGGATCCAGCCACGATGCCAGATTACCGTTCCAAAACCTCCACCCATGGCCGCAACATGGCCGGCGCGCGCGCGCTGTGGCGCGCCACCGGCATGCGCGATGACGACTTCCACAAGCCCATCATCGCCATCGCCAACTCCTTCACCCAGTTCGTGCCCGGCCATGTGCACCTGAAGGACATGGGCCAGCTGGTGGCGCGCGAGATCGAAGCGGTGGGTGGCGTGGCCAAGGAGTTCAACACGATTGCCGTGGATGACGGCATCGCGATGGGGCACGACGGCATGCTGTACTCGCTGCCCTCGCGCGAGCTCATCGCCGACGCGGTGGAATACATGGTCAACGCGCACTGCGCCGATGCATTGGTGTGCATCAGCAATTGCGACAAGATCACCCCCGGCATGCTGATGGCCGCGTTGCGCCTGAACATCCCGGTGGTGTTCGTGTCTGGCGGGCCGATGGAGGCGGGCAAGACCCGGCTCTCCGAGCACAAGCTGGATCTGGTCGATGCGATGGTGATGGCCGCCGACAGTGCGGTCAGCGATGAGACCGTGGCTGCGGTCGAGCGCAGCGCCTGCCCAACCTGCGGCTCGTGCAGCGGCATGTTCACTGCCAATTCGATGAACTGCCTGACCGAGGCGCTGGGCCTGTCGCTGCCTGGCAACGGCACCACGCTTGCCACCCACGCCGACCGCGAGGCGCTGTTCAAGCGCGCTGGTCGCCTGATCGTCGAGCTGTGCCATCGCTGGTATGGCGCTGAAGATGCAAGCGTGCTGCCACGTGGGATCGCGACCTTCGAAGCCTTCGAGAACGCGATGGCGCTGGACATCGCGATGGGCGGCTCCACCAACACCATCCTGCATCTGCTGGCCGCTGCGCAGGAGGCGGGCGTGGAGTTTTCGATGCGCGACATCGACCGCCTGTCGCGGCGCATCCCGCAGCTGTGCAAGGTGGCGCCGAACACGCCGAAGTACCACATCGAGGACGTGCACCGCGCCGGCGGCATCATGGCGATCCTCGGCGAGCTGGCGCGCGGCGGGCTGCTGCATACGCAGGTGCCGACCGTGCATGCGCGGACGCTGGGTGAGGCAATCGCGCAATGGGACATCACCCAGACCCGCGACGAGGCCATCCACACCTTCTTCAAGGCCGGGCCGGCCGGGATCCCGACCCAGATCGCCTTCAGTCAATCAACGCGCTGGCCCACGCTGGATACCGACCGCGCCGAAGGCTGCATTCGCGATGTCGCGCATGCCTATTCGCAGGAAGGTGGGCTGGCGGTGCTGACCGGCAACATCGCCCGCGATGGCTGCGTGGTGAAGACGGCAGGTGTCGATGCGGCCATCCATGTCTTCGAGGGCAGGGCGCGGGTGTTCGAGAGCCAGGACGCGGCGGTGGCGGCGATCCTGAGTGATGCGGTGCAGGCTGGCGACGTGGTGGTGATCCGCTACGAAGGCCCGAAAGGCGGGCCGGGGATGCAGGAGATGCTCTACCCCACCAGCTACTTGAAGTCGAAAGGCCTGGGCAAGGCCTGCGCGCTGCTGACCGATGGCCGTTTCTCCGGCGGCACCTCGGGCCTGTCGATCGGCCACGCCTCGCCGGAGGCAGCGGCCGGCGGCACCATCGCGCTGGTGGAGGAGGGTGACCGCAT
>CAUJJG010000036.1 GCA_963205445.1 Pseudomonadota bacterium | reverse complement strand
CCCCCCATTCTGCCGGCTCCTTATGCCTGTTGCGCCCATGAATACCCGCTACAACGCCGCTGATATCGAAGTCCTCTCCGGCCTGGACCCGGTCAAACGCCGCCCCGGCATGTACACCGACACCGCCCGCCCCAACCATCTGGCGCAGGAGGTGATCGACAACGCGGTGGACGAGGCGCTGGCCGGGCATGCGAAGTCGATCGGCGTCGTGTTGCACGCCGACGGCAGCTGCTCGGTGGCCGACGACGGACGCGGCATGCCGGTGGACATCCACCCCGAGGAGAAGATCCCCGGCGTCGAGCTGATCCTCACCCGCCTGCACGCTGGCGGCAAATTCAGCAACAAGAACTACACCTTCAGCGGCGGCCTGCACGGGGTCGGCGTCAGCGTGGTCAACGCGCTGTCGAACAAGGTCGATGTCTACATCAAGCGCGACGGCAACGAGTACCACATGGCCTTTGCCGACGGCGACCGCGCCAGCCCGCTGACCGTGGTCGGCAGCGTCGGCAAGAAGAACACCGGCACTCGCGTGCATTTCTGGCCGGATCCCAAGTATTTCGATACGCCGAAGTTCAACCTGCGCGCGCTCAAGCACCTGCTGCGCGCCAAGGCGGTGCTGTGCCCGGGGCTGTCGGTCGAGCTGCTCGACGAGGCCAGCGGCGAGCGCTGCCAGTGGTATTACGAGGACGGCCTGCGCGACTACCTGAAGGGCGCACTGGACGGCCGCGAGCTGTTGCCGCCGGAGCTGTTCGTCGGCCAGCTGAAGAAGGACACCGAGGTGGTGGACTGGGCGGTGGCCTGGCTGCCGGAAGGCGAGCTGGTGCAGGAGAGCTACGTCAACCTGATCCCCACCGCCCAGCACGGCACCCACGTCAACGGCCTGCGCAGCGGCTTCACCGAGGCCCTGCGCGAGTTCTGCGACTTCCGCAACCTGCTGCCGCGCGGGGTCAAGCTGGCACCAGAAGACGTCTGGGACCGGGTCGCCTTCGTGCTGTCGATGAAAATGACCGACCCGCAGTT
Organism: Pseudomonadota bacterium; assembly: GCA_963205445.1. Lineage (GTDB taxonomy): Bacteria > Pseudomonadota > Gammaproteobacteria > Xanthomonadales > Xanthomonadaceae > Thermomonas. The sequence continues at coordinate 20,687 of CAUJJG010000036.1, read as the reverse complement.
CTCCGGCCAGACCAAGGAGCGCCTGTCCTCGCGGCAGGCGGCCGGCTTCGTCGAAGGTGCGGCGCACGACGCCTTCTCGCTGTGGCTCAACGCCAATACCGAGCTGGGCGAGAAGATCGCACAGCTTGCGATCGAGCGCGCCAGCGCGCGGCTGAAGACCGAAAAGCAGATCGTCCGCAAGAAGGTGACGCAAGGGCCGGCCCTGCCCGGCAAACTGGCCGACTGCATTTCGCAGGATCTCTCGCGCACGGAACTCTTTCTGGTCGAGGGCGACTCCGCCGGCGGCAGCGCACGCCAGGCCCGCGACAAGGATTTCCAGGCGATCCTGCCGCTGCGCGGCAAGATCCTGAACACCTGGGAAGTCGCCTCCGGCCAGGTGCTGGGCTCGCAGGAAGTGCACGACCTGGCGGTGGCCATCGGCTGTGATCCGGGCAAGGACGCCATCGACGGCCTGCGCTACGGCAAGATCGTAATCCTCGCCGACGCCGATTCCGACGGCCTGCATATCGCCACCCTGCTGTCCGCGCTGTTCCTGAAGCACTTCCCGTCGCTGGTGGCAGCCGGCCATATCTTCGTGGCGATGCCACCGCTGTTCCGCGTTGATGTCGGCAAGCAGGTGTTCTACGCGCTGGACGAAGAAGAGAAGCGCCTGCTACTGGAGAAGATCCAGCGCGAGAAGCTCAAGGGCCAGGTCAACGTCACCCGCTTCAAGGGCCTGGGCGAGATGAACCCGCAGCAGCTGCGCGAATCGACCATGCACGTCGACACCCGCCGGCTGGTGCAGCTGACCGTCGACGACGACGGCGCCACCGGCGCGCTGATGGACATGTTGTTGGCGAAGAAGCGCGCCGCCGACCGCAAGAGCTGGCTGGAGGAAAAGGGCGATCTGGCGACGCTGGAGGTCTGAACGCGCTTATGCAAACCGCGCCGGGTCGAACGGCGCGGGATTGACGCAAGGGCTGCGGCCTGCGAGCAAGTCGGCCAGCAATTGCCCGGTGCTGGCGCTCATGCTCACCCCCATCATGCCGTGGCCGACCGCCATCCACAGGTGGGCGTGGCCGGGGGCGCGACCGATCAGCGGGATGTCGTCGCGGCTCATCGGCCGCCAGCCGCACCACTTCTCACGCACTTCCGGCCCGACCGGCTGGTGCAGGAACTGCGCCGCGCCGCGCTCCAGCGCACCCAAGCGCTTGGGGTTGAGGCTATCGTCATAACCAGTGAACTCCATCGTGCTGCCCAGCCGATAACCGCTGCCCCAGGCCGTCACGCAGACCGACGGCTCGTACAGAATCACCGGCCGCTTCGGCGCAAGCTCGGGCGAGGCATAGGTGATCGAATAACCCTTGCCCGGCTGAATGCTCTTGCGCAGCCAGGGCAGGCCCACCGCATCGGCGATCCGCGGCGCCCAGGCGCCGGCGGCCAGCACTACGTCGCGGGCACGCAGGGGGCCTTGCGCGGTCTGCGCCAACACACCTTGGCTACCCGATTCCAGCGATTGCAGCGCGCAGTGCTCGATGATGCGCCCGCCGCGCTCGCGCACCACCCGCGCCAGCTCGGCGACATAGCGGTCCGGCCGCAGCGCGGCGTCGCCACGAAAGCAGATCGCGCCGGCCAGGCCCGGCTTGAATGCCGGGTCGCGGGCCTCGTAGTCGCGCCCTTCGACGACCTCCACATCCACGCCCAGCTCGCGCAGCAGCGGCAGGTCGCCCAGCTCGCGATCCATGTCGCGGCGGGTCTTGAACACATAGTCCTCGCCGGTCTCGGCAAACTCGCAGTCCAGCGCGTAGCGCGCCACCCACTGCTGGATGCGTTGGCGCGAATCGTCCAGCAGGGTGTACTTGGCGCGTGCGCTGGCCACGTAATCGCGATGATTGCAGCGCAACGCGAAACCCAGCATCCAGCGCAGGGTGTCCGGATTCAAGGTGGGCTTGATGTACAGCGGCGCGTCCGGGGTGAACATCCAGCGCGCGGCCCGAATCAGAGTACTCGGGCCAGCCAGCGGCGGCGCGTGGCTGGGCGTGAGCGTGCCGCAGTTGCCGTGCGAGGCGCCGGCCCCCACCTTGCCGGCATCGATCACCGTGACTTCGCGGCCATCGTCGAGCAGGGCCAGCGCAGTGGCAAGACCGGAAACGCCGGCACCAATGATCAGGCAATCGATGGACTGTTCGGTGCTGGCGGCATTCACGGTGTTCGGCATCCTCTGAAATCAGCGCGCATTATCGCGGGGCTGGTGCCGCGGCAACAGTCCGCCCCAAGGTGCTGGTTGGACATGCCGACATGCACATCCATCCGCTTGGATTGCGCCGCAGTTCACGCATCGGAACGCAGCACCGGTCGCCGCCCATAGGTCGCCCAGCGCCACAGCCATTCCAAAGGCCCGTAACGAAAGTGCGCCAGCCACCAATGGCTGGCGGCCACCTGCAGCGTGAACATCACCAGCACGAACAGCAGCTGCTGCGTACGCGGCAACCCCCAGTTGCCCAGCCCGTGCCCGTAGAAAAACAGCGCGCACACCAGCGATTGGCCAATGTAGTTGGTCAGCGCCATGCGTCCGGCTGGCGCCAGCCAGCGCAGCCAGCGCGCCATGCCCACATGCTGCAGCGCCAGCACCAGTGCGCCCAAGTAACCCAGCGCCAGCGGCAAGCCACCGGCAAACAGCATGCCTTGGGCAAACAGCCAGCGCCCCTGTCCCGATGCGGGGCCCGTCGCCGTCAAGGTGCTGACCAGGCACAGCGACAGACCCACCGGCAGCGCCACCAGTACAAACCCCCGGTACAAGGCTTGATGTCGGGCCGGATCGACCAGGGCGCCCGACTGCAGCAGCCAGGCCCCGATCATGAACAGCCCCATCGCGATGCCGACGAAGAACAGCCCCTTCAAAAAGTCCAGCAGGAACGCCGGCGCGCGATAGGCCAATACCTCCGCATAACGCGCCCGAGACATGACCTGGGTCTCCTCCGCCTTGACTCGCGCATGCTGCGCCAGCAGTGCTGCCACCTGTTGGTTACGGTCCGCCTGCGCCGCGCTGACCACAGCCTGGCTGTCGACGTGCGCATTCGGGTTTTGGCTGCGTGCTTCTGCCATCCAGGCCGCCCCGCCGGCCAACAGCATCAGCAGCGCCGGCAACAGATAGAGCATCACGCCGGCACGCAGGAGTCGTGGGCCCTGCAAGGCCTGCCCCGGCGCGCCGCCGCGCCGCAGGAGCGCCAGCACCACCGCATCCAGCAGCAGGATCAAGCTGGTGAACCCCGCATCCTCCGGATTGCCGGCCACGAAACCCAGCACAATGAGCGTGGCGAACGCCAGCCACATTGCCCACCCCCGTGCGAACAGCACCACCAGCAGCAGCGCGGCGGCACAGGCGTAACTGAGCAAAATGTCGCCGGCCCAAAGCAGGATGCCGTGACCCAGCCCTAACAGGGCCAGCGCCAGCGTGCGCCGCAGGTAGGTGCCCGTGAATGGCCGTCCCGCCGCTTGTGCACGCGCCAGCATCAACGCGAAACCGGCACCGAACAGCAGTGAGAACAGGACGTAAAACTTGCCGCGCACCAGCAGGTGGATCAGCAACCCACTCCATGCGTCCATGCCGGCGCTCTCTGCCGGCAGACCATCGCCGATCGCAGCCAGCGGCCGGTTGAAGAACTCCACGTTCATCAGCGCGATGCCCAGCAGAGCAAAGCCGCGCACCACATCCAGCGTCTGGATGCGTTCACGAATCGCGACCGGTTGGAATCCCCTACCCATACCTTGACTCCGACAATGCGTGAATTGAGTCACAGACCCGGGTACCACGCAATGCCGACTGATTGCCAGCTGCCCCCCCCAAAAGCAAACGGCCCGCTGAGCGGGCCGTTCGGGATCATGTCCAAAGGACAGGGTTCACTCAGTGCTGGTGGCCACCTTCGCCGTGCACATGCCCGTGGGCGATCTCTTCCTCACTGGCTTCACGCACTTCGACGATTTCGATGTCGAAATCCAGTTCCTTGCCCGCCATCGGGTGATTCAGATCCACGTCCACGACGCTCATGCCCACCTTCTCCACGGTGACCGCACGCGGCCCGAAGTTGGTCTGCAACACCACCTGCATGCCCGGTGCCAGCTTCTGGTTACCGAAATGCTTCTTCGGAATGCGCTGGGTCAAGCCTTCCTTGCGCTCACCGTACGCCTCGGCTGGCGTCACGCTGGCGCTGAAATTCTCGCCCGCCTCGCGCCCTTCCATCGCCTTCTCCAGGCCCGGAATGATCTGCCCGCGACCAAAGAGGATGGCCAACGGTGCGCCAACATCCTTCGAGTTTTCGAGCTTGTCCTTGCCGGTTTCGGCAACGGCGTAGTGGAAACGGACAACGCGGTCTTTTTCAATCTTCATGGAATGCCCTGAGCGGTTGTGCGCTTGCCGTCGCACGCGGATGCGGCAACACTTGCGCGGTGATGGAACCAGCCGACTGCCTCCAGCGACCGGGCGCATATTATCGACGTTGCGCCCTGCTTGCGCCATTGCTGGCCATTCTGGCGGGTTGTGGTGGCGCTGGGCAGTTGCGCCCGGACAGGGCACATTCCCCTGAGGCAGGCCCGACGCTGGCCCCAGCGGACCCCATGAAAGCCAATGCCGTGCTGATGCGCGCGATCAGCCTGGTTGGCACCCCCTACCGCTATGGCGGCAACACCCCGGAGGCGGGTTTCGACTGCAGCGGGCTGGTGGGGTATGTGTTTCAGGACATGCTTGCGCTGCGGCTTCCGCGCACCACGCGCGAGCTGGCCAGCCTGCAGGGCCCGCGGATTCCTGCGGGCCAGCTTGCAGGGGGGGACTTGGTTTTTTTCAGCGCCAGCGGCGACCAGGTCACCCATGTGGGGATTTACGTCGGGGACGGGCGCTTCGTCCATGCGCCCAGCACCGGCGGCACGGTGCGGCTGGACCGTTTGGACGCACATTGGTGGCGCGATCACTACAGTGGCGCCAGACGCCTGTTGCCGTGACCCCCATCGCGGTTTCACAAACATGAACAGGGGAAGCCTGCATCTTTCCGCATTCAGGTTCGTATCCCTAACGTTTTTTGAACCCTTCCCCCGGCCAAGCAAGGCATAGTCGCCGCTGTTTTTGCATCGTGATGACCGCGTGAAGACAGCCAAACTGCCCCACGCCCATTCCGCACGGCGCTTTCGCCCCGGAACTCGGCCCCTCCTCACCCTCGCCCTTGCCTTGGCTTGCCTGCCGGCATTTGCAATGAATCCCCCCACGAACAAGAACGACACCGTTGCGGCCCCGGCGATTCCTGTCCCCGCCTCGACGACTTCAGCGCTGCCGGCACTGCCCGCTGCCACCGCCATCGCTTCGCCGGACACCGCTCCGCTGCTGGCGCAACTGGAAGCCTTGCAAAAGGCACAGACTTCGCCGCAATCCACTTCGATGATCAAATCCGTCCTCCAGCGGGCGTTCTCCCTGCTGGGCACCCCCTACCGCTGGGGCGGCAGTTCGCCGGAAAACGGCTTCGACTGCAGCGGCCTGGTCGGCTACGTGTTTCGCACCATCGGCATCGATCTGCCGCGCGTTTCCCGCGCCATGGCCCATGAGGGCACGCAGGTTGCCAACCGGGATGCGTTGGCTGAAGGCGATCTTGTGTTCTTCGGCAAGCGTGGTCGCATCGACCATGTCGGCATCTACATCGGCAGCGGCAACTTTCTGCATGCACCGCGAACCGGCCGCGACGTAACGGTTTCCAGCCTGACCAACGGCTACTGGGCCCAGAAGTACATGGCCGCGCGCCGGCTTGCCGCTGGCAGCTGAGGCACCCTTCACCCAGATACAAAAGCCGCCCAATGGGCGGCTTTTTCGTTTCCGCCACGGCAACGCATCAGGCGGGGTGCATCAACAATCGCAACCCGCCCGCTTGCCAGCGGATTCAGATCAGAACGGAATGTCGTCGTCGAACGGCACATCATCAAAGCTGGCGGGCTGTTTTGCCGGCGCAGCAAGAGGCTCACGGCGCTGGGCCGTTGCCGGTCGCTGCGGGCGGTCACCGCCGTAGCCACCACCACCGCCGCGTGACTGGAAGCCACCGCCACCCTCACCACCGCCGCGTGACTGATAGCCACCGCCACCCTCGCCGCCACCGCGTTGGCCGTCGCCACCGCCAATCATCTGCATCTCGTCGGCCACGATGTCGGTGGTGTAGTGCTTCACGCCATCCTTGTCGTAGCTGCCGTATTCCAGCCGCCCCTCGATATAGACCTGCCGGCCCTTCTTCAGGTACTCACCAGCGATCTCACCCAGCTTGCCGAACAGCTTGACCCGATGCCACTCGGTCTTTTCCTGCTGGTTGCCGTCACGGTCCTTGCGCACGCTGGTGGTTGCCAAGGACAGCGTGGTGATGGCCATGCCGCCCTGCGTGTACTTGACCTCAGGATCATTGCCGAGGTTGCCGACCAGAATCACCTTGTTTACGCCGCGCGCCATAGTGCTGCCTCAATTCGTGTCGTCCCGGATGGACGGTGGCATTGAAGTATAACGAGGCCCCGCCCGCAGCCGGGCGACACCCCGTTGCCGGGTCAGGATTTGCCGCGGCCGCTATACTTTCGCATTCAGCCAAGATCCGCCCCATGCACGACTCAAGCACGCCCACCCTGCCCGACCTCAAGGCAATCCAGACCCTTCTCGCGGACGATATGGCCGCGCTGGATGCGCTGATCCGCCGCCGTTTGGCTTCGGACGTGGTGCTGATCAACCAGGTGGCCGAATACATCATCGGTGCCGGCGGCAAGCGCCTGCGCCCGCAACTGCTGCTGCTGGCTGCCGCCGCGCTGGGCGACGGGCACGGCAAGGGCATCGGCACCGACGCCCACCAGCTGGCCGCCGTCGTGGAATTCATCCATACCTCCACCCTGCTGCATGACGACGTGGTCGACGAGTCCGATCTCCGGCGCGGCCGCAAGACCGCCAATGCAGTCTGGGGCAATGCCGCCAGCGTGCTGGTCGGCGACTTCCTGTATTCGCGCAGTTTCCAGCTGATGGTGGAGCTGGAGTCGATGACGGTGCAGCAAATTCTTGCCAACACCACCAACACGATCGCCGAAGGCGAGGTGCTGCAGTTGCTGCACGTGCGCAACCCGGACACCGACGAAGCCGCCTACTTGCGCGTGATCGAGCGCAAGACCGCGATCCTGTTTGCCGCCGCCACGCGGCTTGGTGCCCTGTTGGCCGGCGCCGACGCCATCACCCAGCAGGCCCTGCACGACTACGGGCTGGCGCTGGGCTACGCCTTCCAAATCGCCGACGACGTGCTCGACTACGCTTCCGACGCGCAGACGCTGGGCAAGAACCTCGGCGACGACCTGGCCGAAGGCAAGATGACCCTGCCACTGATCCACGCGATGGCCCACAGTGACGCAGACACCCGCGCCGAGCTGCGGCGGATCGTCGAGCACGGCGATCTGGACGGCTTGGCCACGGTGCAGGCGGCGATCGCCCGCTGCGGCAGCCTCGATTACAGCCGCGCCCGCGCCGATGCCTATGCCGAGGCCGCCATCGCGGCACTGGCAGCGTTGCCGGACAATGCCCACAGCGCCGCCCTGCGTGGCCTTGCGCGCTATTCGGTCAAACGCGATCACTGACCTGGGCGCATACGCCCCCCGCACCCGCCCCCTCTTGGGGGCGTCAGTGTAAGTCCTTCACCGGCACCAGGCGCAGATCCTGGAAATCGAAACTGAAATCGGTCAACGGCGAGATCGGCGTGATTCGCAGCTCGCGTATCGCGCCATCGGCATCGAGCGCGAAACTGAGGAAGGCATCGGCGTTCAAGCTGCGGTCGCGCCAGCGCACGATGAAGCTGTCGTGCTGCCAGTGTTCGATGTCGCCCAGCAACTCGGCGGTTTTCGAGAACTGCAGCTCCAACCCTTTCGCGCCCTGACGAATGACCACGTCGCCATACCATGGGTCACGGTAGGTGCCTGCGTACTTGTCCAGCGACAATGACGGCGTACTTGTCGCATCGCGCGCTGCCAGATGCTTTTGCCAGCGCTCGTCGGCATTGCCCTGCGACTTGGCAACCGCCTCCGCGTAGCCACTCAACCAATCATGCCCGATCTGCCCCAGCATCATGTCCAGCGCCTCGTAGGTCACGGCATTGAAGGCGGCCCCCACTTCGGCGCTGGTCAGCACGATCACCCCAATCTTTTGCTCCGGCATCAGCGTCAAGCGCGAGACCTGGCCCGGCCAGCCACCGGTATGCCAGACCAGGCGCTTGCCCAGATAGTCGGACAGTTGCCAGCCTTGGCCATAGCCGGAAAAAACCGGCACTGCCGGTGCCAGCGCCGGCACGGATGAAGGCCGCACCGGGATCGGCGTCAACATGGTCCACATCTCGCGCTGGCGCTGCGCGGAGAACAGGCGCTTGGTATTGTCGCCGCTGCCGGCATACACCCCTTCGGCCAGCTGCGCGTTCATCCATTTGGCCATGTCGTGCACGCTGGAATACATCCCGCCGGCACCGGAAACATTGCGCCAGCTGGTGACGCCCACCGGGCGCAGCTCCTTGAAGTCGAGCTTGGCGTGACCCACCGCCACGTTGTCGCCGGGCTTGAGGCTGTCGCTGTTGAAGCGGGTTTCGGTCATCCCCAGCGGATTCCAGATGCGGGTCTGCAGGAATTGCTGGTACGACATCCCGGAGGCGGCTTCCACCACCAGACCGGCAACCCCGAACAGGATGTTGTCGTAGGCGTACTGCTCGCGGAAACCTCCCGTCAACGGCACGTCCTTCAGGCGTTCTGCCACTTCACGGGTGGTGTAGGTCGTGGTGGGCCAGTACAGCAAATCGCCAGCCCCCAGACTCAGGCCACTGCGATGCGCCAGCAGGTCGCGAATGCGCATCTCGCGCGTCACGTAGGCATCGCTCATGCGGAACCACGGCAGATGGTCGATGACGCGATCCGTGGTCTTGAGCTTGCCATCGTCCTGCAGCATGTTCAGGGCAGCGGCGGTGAAGGCCTTGGTATTGGAGGCGATGGCGAACATCGTATGGGCGTCCACGCGGGCCGGCTTGCCGAGTTCACGCACGCCGTAGCCGCGCGCCATCACCACCTGCCCGTCCTTGACGATGGCCACCGCCACGCCAGGGACGTCGAACTGTTTGCGCACCGCTTCCACATGCGCGTCAAAGCGCGCCAACCGCGCCGCATCCGGCAGCTGTGCCGCCATCGGCGCCATGGTGTCATCCACGCGTACCGGCGGCGCCTGCTGGGCCAATGCCGGCGTGCCGGCACCAAGGGTCAGGAGCAGTGCTAGTGCCAACGGGGCGATGCGCATGACGGGGCGTACCTGATTTTGGGAAGGCGAAGTATGCAGCCCCCAAAAGGCGGGCGCGATGCGCCATCGGTCATGGCGGAGTTCCGGACGATTTTGAATCCCGCACGCGATAATGCGCGCATGCGAAACCTCGACGCCACCCGTGCACTTTGGCAGATCCACTTCTGCGTGCTGCTCTGGGGGTTCACCGCCATCCTGGGCAAGCTGATCACCCTGCCGGCTTTACCGCTGGTGTGGTGGCGAATGCTGCTGGTGACCGCTGCGCTGGCATTGCTGCCCCGGGTCTGGCGCGGGCTGGCTGCAATGCCTTCCCGTACGCGGCTGGCCTATGCCGGCATCGGCGTGCTGGTGGCCCTGCATTGGCTCACGTTCTATGGCGCCATCAAACTCTCCAATGCCTCGGTGGCGGCCACCTGCATGGCGTTCGCCACCCCGATCACCGCGCTGCTCGAACCCCTGCTGACCCGCCAGCGGTTTCGCCCTGCCGACCTGTGCCTGGGCGTGTTGTCACTGCCGGGCATCTGGCTGGTGGTGGGGGGTGTGCCTGCCGGCATGCATGCCGGCATCGTGGCCGGGGTGGTCTCGGCGGTGTTCGTGGCGGTGTTCAGCAGCCTCAACAAGCGCATGGTCGACGCCGGCGACCCTCTCACGATAACGGCCTTGGAGTTGGGGGCAGGCACCTTGGCCCTGAGTCTGCTGGCCCCGTGGATGGCCGCCCTGATTCCCGCCTTCGCCGGCCCGCTGCTGATGGTGCCCTCCGCGATGGACGCCGTATGGTTGGTGGCCTTGGCGCTGGCCTGCACCCTGCTCCCGTTTGCCCTGTGCCTGGTGGCTTTGCGGAAGCTGTCGGCCTTCACCGCCCAGATGGCGGTGAATCTGGAGCCCGTGTACGCCATCGCGCTGGCTGCATTGCTGTTCGACGAGCAACAGGAATTGTCGCCCGGCTTTTACCTGGGAGTGGCTTTCATCCTGGCCGTGGTCTTTGCGCAAGGTTTGCTGGCCAGCCGCCGCACTTCGCCGCATGCCGAGCAGATCGGCCTGAGTGAAGCCCACCACGTCGCCGATTGAGGCAAGACATGGCAGGCTAGTGGCATGTATCTGCGCTACTACGGCCTGAACGAGCCGCCATTTTCAATCACCCCCGACCCGCGTTTCGTGCACCTGAGCGAACGCCATCGGGACGCACTGGCGCATCTGCTGTTCGGTATCGACAAGGGCGGTGGCGGCGGCTTCGTGCAGCTCACCGGCGAAGTCGGCACCGGCAAGACCACGCTCAGCCGCCTGCTGCTGGAACAATTGCCGGATCACGCACGCATCGCCTTGGTGTTGAACCCGAAGCAGAACGCCACCGAGCTGCTGGAAACCATCTGCGAAGAGTTGCGCATCGACATCAACGGCAAGCGGGGCAGCGCCAAGGCGCTGATCGATGCGCTCAATGCCTACCTGCTCGATGCCTATGCCCAAGGCCTGCGGGTGGTGGTGCTGATCGACGAGGCCCAGAACCTGCCAGCCGACACGCTGGAGCAGGTGCGCCTGCTCACCAACCTGGAAACCGACACCCAAAAACTCCTGCAGATCCTGCTGCTGGGCCAACCGGAGCTGCGCACCCTGCTGTCGCGCCCGGAGCTGCGTCAGCTGGCCCAGCGCATCACTGCGCGCTATCACCTGCAACCACTGGACCTACGTGAAACGGATGCCTATCTGCACCACCGCTGGCGGGTGGCGGGCGGCACACGCTTCCCGTTCGAAGCCAAGGCCGTGCAGCGCCTGCACCAGCGCTCCGGTGGCGTGCCCCGGCTACTCAATGTGATTGCCGAGCGCGCACTGCTGGCAGGCTATGCCCGCGATGCGGCCGCGATCGACCACAAGTTGGTGGACCTTGCTGCCGACGAAGTCCTGCCGCCGTCCACCCCACGCCGGCTGACCCATCATTACGTCGTCGCCGGCACCGTGGCCTTGCTCGCTGCCGCTGGCGCGCTTGCGTGGCAACTGCTGCCCTCACCCTCCGCAGTAGTTACGCCCAGCCCATCCCCCACCCAACCACAGGCAGCTGCAGCGGATGACCATCAAGGCCTCATCCAACGCATTCAGCGTGTGGACACCCCCACCCTTGCGCAAGCCATCGGCCGCATGGGCAACACGCCGGTCCCCGCCTGGCAGGCCCTGCTGCAAATGTGGTCGTTGCCGGCGGACGCCATCACGGTGAACCCCAGCGGCCCTTGCAGCCCCGCCGCAGGCCGTGAGGACACACACTGCGTGAGCGGCACAGCCCGGCTCGATGCCTTGGTCGCCGTGGATCGGCCTGCACTGTTGAAGCTGACCGCGCAAGGCGGGGATGCCTGGGCCCTGCTGCTGGGTGCGGATGCACGCCATGTGCGATTGCGGCTGGGCCATCAGCTCCTCGATCTGGACCGCAGCCTGCTGCAGGCCCACTGGGATGGCAGCTATGCCAGCCTGTGGCGCGGCCCGACCCTGCTGGCAACGCCTCCCCGCCCCGGCAGCCAAGGGCCCACCGTGGACTGGCTTTGGCAGGCGCTGCTGCCGGCACAGGCCAGCCCCGGAAAACCTTACGACGCCACGTTGCGCACCGCGGTACGCGCACTGCAGGAGGCGCGCGGATTGCCGGCCGACGGCATCGCCGGCTCCTTGACCCTGATGGCCATGGCCAACGGCACACCCGGCCCGCACCTGCTGCGCGTACTGGAGTAACGCGGATGTCCCTGATCCTGGAAGCCCTGCGAAAATCTGAAGCCGAGCGGCGACGTGACAGCGCGCCCCATGTCGCGCTAGAACTCCCCCCCACCCCCGCACGCACTGCACGCCAGACGCCGCGTTGGGTGTGGCCGGCACTGTTGGCGGGTATCGGCATGCTCATCGCGTTCATTGGGTGGCCCCTCTCGCACCCTGACGCGCCATCGCCTGCCCAACAGCCCCCCACCGCACTGCCCGCTGATGCGCCACCGCTTGCCGAGATGGCAACGCCGCGCATCCAGGCCACCCCTGCTGTGCGCATGACCGACACACCCACCGCAGCCCCGCCCATCGCCCCCCCCGTCCAGACAGAAACGGCAACGGCTTCGCCCCCCCCCGTCACGACTCCGGCGGCTCCGGCCCCCATCGCGACCGAATCACGCACCCTACCGCCACCACCGCCCGTGGCCGCACCCGCAGCGCACAAGGACACGCTGCCTCCACTCACTGCTACCGGTGGTACGCCGGTAAAACTCAGCATGCACATGTGGAACGAAGACCCCAGCCGGCGCTTCGTCATCCTGGATGGCCAGCGCATGGCGGAAGGGGACAGAAGCGGCGACTTGACCGTCATCGCCATCGAGCGGGACGGTGTGGTGGTGGAGCGCAACGGCCAGCGCGCCAAAATTCCGCTACGGTGACACCCATGCAAATCCTGGACTTTCAAATCGACCACGGCCGTGACTTCATCGAGCTGCATCAACTGCTGAAGTTGATCGGCCTGTGCGAGTCCGGCGGCGCCGGCAAGCAGCTGGTCGCCAGCGGCGCCGTGCATGTGGATGGCGTGCTGGAACTGCGCAAGACGGCCAAACTTCGGGCTGGCCAGCAGGTGCAGACTGGCGGTGTCGTCATCCGGGTGCTTCCGGCGACGTGATGCCGCCGCCGGGCTACTGGTTTACACAGCCAGGGCCTACGGTGCCCCACTGACCGGCGCGGCTTCCTCGTCGGCTACCTTGTCATCCCGGGGGCCATTTTCGTTTTCGTCAGCGGCCTCGTGGGCCTCCGAAGCAGGCTGGGACACTTCCCCCGGCGGAACCGACACGGGCATCGACAGCACCGCGCCATCCAGTTCGGCCATCGGGCTTTCGATCGGGCAGGCCGGGTCCGGGAACCCATACTGCTTGCGCAGCGCGAGGCCGCAGGTGTTGATTTCGGCGACGTCCTGGTCGCTGGTTTCCGCGGGCTGCATGCACTGTGCCTCGTAGGCGCGACGGAAGTCATCACGCCTGCGCAGGAAGGTGGTGCCGCAGCGGCGCGCCAGACGAATGCGGTCCAGATCGTCTTCCACGGCATTGGCACCCGACAGGCCAAACTTCTCGAGTTCCTCATCGGTGAGGATGCGCAGGGTGCGGTTGGGCACCGTGGTCATCAGGTCATAGACCTCGATGGAAGCGCCATTGCGTTCGAGGTAGTTCCGCAGCTCATCGCTGAGCCGGCGCAACTCTTCCCCCAATTCCTTGCGCGAAGTCGCCGCGGACTTCACCCGAATCATCCGGTGCACCCCCACCGGGCCCACGATCACCCGCATGTCGCCGGCGGCCAGCAACAGCACGCAGGCGCTGTGGCAAACCGAATCCCCGCGCACCCAGATGGTCCAGTCGTTCTCGCCGACGGCATCCCCGGCACGCATCGCCGACTCCACGCTGCCACCGCCGGAATCGATGTCGAGGATGCGCTTGCCGATGCCCAGATCCCCGGCCACTTTGCCCACGCGCTCGGCCAATGCCGCAAAGCTGGCGGTCACCTTGCCCTTGTAGCGCAGGCGAATCAGCCCTGTGGCGCGGCAATCCTGCATGCCGTTGCGCAGATCAAGATAGGCCAGCGACAACACCGGCTTGCCATCCCCTTCCCGGTAGTCAGCGCTGCAATCCACCCAGGCATCTCCTGCCTCGAGGCGCGTCGGCGACCAATCGATCTGGGCCTGCGGCTTGCGCTGTACCTGCGGCTCTGACACCACCGGCTGGTCAGCACTGGCGCTGGTTTGAGCCACATCGCCCTGTGGAGAGCAGCCCAGCGACATCAGGCACAGGGCAGGAACGAGCAGGCGTCGCAGCATGGACACATCTTGGGCAGGGCGGCAGACCAATTCTAGTGGGGCCGCCCCCACTTGCGCACAACGGCGGCTAACTTCCGTTACGCTTCGTCAAGCGCCAAGAGGGGGCCAGACATGGGCGGCAGCAAGCGGCTGGACCAGGATGATGCCGACAAAAAAGGCATGCTGGGCAAGGAAAAATGGTTCATCTATCCATTTTTCGGCTTCCACATGCTGATGTTCGGCCTGTCAGGCTTTCTGATGGCCTATGCCAGCGATGGCCCGGAAATCGGCTTCCTGTACATGCACGGGGGCATCGCCATCCTCGTGTACATGATTTTCTACCTGGTCATCTTCGGCCGCGATGCGGTGGGCTGGATGCTGGGCAATGCCGCGCTGGGCATCTTGGGCATCTATTCGCAAATCGGGTGGATCCTGGAACGATTCGGCAAGAACATCGATGACTACTCCTGGAAGGTGCACGTCATCCCCTTCACCTATTACGTGCTGTACACCTTCCTGCTGCGCCAATTCCTGCTGGATGTGACCCGCAGCCGCGACAATCCGCAGCGGCGGGCGTTCGTGAACAACGCCTATGTCCTGGGCTCGCTGCTGCTGTACCTGCCCCTGCTGTGGCGTATGCGGCAGGGCACCTGACCCCCTTCACCGGCCCCCCTTCACCGGCCTTGGCCGCCTGCTCCGCTACACTATGCCTCCGTCCCCTGCCCCACGCAGGCGAGGTTCCCCCATGAGCAGCCCGTCCCCGTCCCGTCCCGCCTCCGGCAGCAAGATCGTCAGCCCCCATCAGGGCACGCTTGCGGTGCTGGACGGCATCAAGCCCAATGCGTTGAGCACGGTACCCGACGCCGGTCCCAAGCCGCCGTGGCTGCGCGTGCGCCTGCCCAACGGCGCCAAGTACCGCGAAGTGATGGACATCGTCACCTCGCACAAGCTGTCCACGGTCTGCGCCGAATCCAAATGCCCCAACATCGCCGAATGCTGGGAGCGCGGCACCGCCACCCTGATGCTGATGGGCTCGGTGTGCACCCGCGCCTGCAAGTTTTGCTCGGTGAACACCGGCAACCCCAAGGGGTGGCTGGACCCGCTGGAACCGGCCCACGTCGCCGACGCAGTGCGCCTGATGGGCCTGAAATACGTGGTGCTGACCTCGGTGGATCGTGATGATTTGCACGACCTCGGCGCCGGGCACTACGCCAACTGCATCCGCGCCATCCACCTGACCATGCCCGAGACCGCCGTGGAGGCGCTGACGCCGGACTTTCAGGGCCAGCATGCGCTGGTGGCGCAGGTGCTGGATGCCGGGCTGGCCACCTTCGCCCAGAATCTGGAGACGGTGAAGCGCCTCACTCACCCGGTGCGCGACCCGCGCGCCGGCTACGAGCAAACCCTGGACGTGCTGAAGTTTGCCAAGCGGCATGACCCGAACGTGATCACCAAGACCAGCCTGATGCTGGGCCTGGGCGAGACCGACGCCGAGATCGAGCAGGCGCTGGATGACATGCGTGCCGCCGATGTGGACGTGGTGACGATGGGCCAGTACATGCGCCCCACCAAAAACCACCTGCCGGTGGAGCGCTTCGTCAGCCCCGAGCAATTCCAGCAGTATCGCGAGCTGGCGCTGTCCAAGGGCTTTCTGGAAGCCGTTTCCGGCCCGCTGGTGCGCTCCAGCTATCGCGCCGAGCGGGTGCTGGAACAGGACAATGTGGGCCTGGATGCCGGCAAGGAAAAGATCCTCGACGCCATCCGCGAGTCCTCCGCCACCATGCAATCTCTGCGTTGCTGAAGACCGGGCAGCAGCATTTCCCGTCTCCAGCTGCGATCATGGGCGATGCACGCGCCCACCACCTTCAGCGAACTCGCCCTCGATCCGGCCCTGCGCGCCGGTCTCGACGCGCTTGGCTACACCACCCTCACCCCGATCCAGGCACAAGCCCTGCCGGAGATCCTCGTCGGCCGTGACGTGCTGGCACAGGCCCCCACCGGCAGCGGCAAGACCGCCGCCTTCGGGCTGGGGTTGCTGCACTCGATCGACGCCACCGCCGCCGGCACCCAGGCGCTGGTGCTCTGCCCCACCCGTGAGCTTGCCGACCAGGTCGGCAAGCAGCTGCGCAAGCTCGCCACCGGCATCGCCAACCTGAAGCTGTCGGTGCTGTGCGGCGGCATTCCGCTGGCGCCGCAGCTGGCGTCATTGACCCATGCGCCACAGGTGGTGGTCGGCACGCCGGGGCGGGTGCTGGAACTGGTGGAGAAAGGCGCGCTGGCGCTGCGCGGCGTGCAAACCCTGGTGCTGGATGAGGCCGACCGCATGCTCGACATGGGCTTCGACGAGCCGATCCGCGCACTGGTCAAACGCACACCGAAAACGCGGCAGACCCTGTTGTTCTCGGCGACGTTTCCGGAAGCGATTCGCACGCTGGCCAATGCGATGCTGCGTACACCGCTGGAAGTGTGCGTCGATGGGGATGCACTGCAGCCCCGCATCCGCAGCCTGTTCTTCGAGGCCGACCTCGCCCGCCGCGCGCCGCAGTTGGCCGCGCTGTTGCTGCAGTTCAATCCGGCATCGACGGTCGTGTTCTGCAACATGCGCAAGGACACCGAAGAGGTGGTGGGCTCACTGGCACACTATGGTTTCGATGCGCTGGCCCTGCACGGCGACATGGAACAGCGCGACCGCGAGGAAGTGCTGGTGCGCTTCGCCAATCGCAGCTGCAACGTGCTGGTGGCCAGCGACGTGGCCGCACGCGGGCTGGACATCGACGACATCGGCGCGGTGGTGAACTACGAGCTGCCCTCCGATGCCGACACCTACCTGCATCGCATCGGCCGCACCGGCCGCGCCGGCCGCGAGGGGCTGGCCCTGAGCCTGGTCGCCGACAAGGAGCGTGGGCGCGCCGCGATGATCGAAGAACGCCTGGGCATGCAGATCCACCTCGAACGCATCGCGCCATTGGCAGGCAAACCGCGCGGCGTTCCGCAGGCGTCGATGACCACCTTGCGCATCGACGCCGGCCGCAGCGACAAGCTGCGCCCCGGCGACATCGTCGGCGCGCTGACCGGCGAAGCCGGCCTGCACAAGGACGCCATCGGCAAGATCGACGTCTACCCCACCCGCAGCTATGTGGCCATCGCGCGCAAACAGGCCCCCGCCACGTTGGAAAAATTGCGTGCCGGCAAGATCAAGGGGCGCCGGCTGCGAGTGCACCTGCTTTAGCGCGCAGCGCCTGCGCAAACCCCGCCCCCTGCGCCGGATCGACGCCGAGGTAAAAATCCGGCTCGATCAACTCCGCTTCCATCAGCAGCCAGCGACCGTCGGCATCCGGCAGCATGTCGATGCGTGCGTACAACAAGGGCTCGCCAACCGCCGCCAGCACCTGCTCGGCCAGCGCTACCGCCTCGACAGGCGGCACGATCGCGGTGTACTGCCCACCAAACTCCTCCTGGATGCGGAACTCGCCGGGCACCGGGCGTTTGTTCACGGCATGACTCAGTTTCCCGCCGAAATACAGCAGCGAAGTTTCCCCCAGCGTTTCGATGGTGGGCAGATAGGGCTGAAGCAACATCGCCATGCCATCGACCGCCTCGACCGCATCGCCGGGCCGCAGCTTCCGCGTCATCCACGCCCCACCGGACACCGCCGGTTTGGCGATCAGCAGGTTCGCGCCAGTCTCGGCAAACGCGCGCGCCACCGCGTCCTGCGTCAAGGTATCGACGAACACGGTCGGCGGAATCGCCACGCCACGTTGCGCCAACGCGCGCAGGTAGCGCTTGTCGGTATTCCACGCCAGCACCCGCGCAGGATTGGCCAACGGCAACCCGGCCTGTGCCCAGGTTTCGCAGGCACGCTGCCAAAGCGCGGCATCATGGTGATAGCCCCAGACCAGCAGCGGCAGCACGCAGGCAAAGCCCCGCAGGCCAGCCGCATCGTCCACATGCGCCGTCCACGGCGTCGGCACGGCCTCGATGCCCGCACCGTCCAGCGCCCGCTGCAAACGCGCCAGCACCTTCGGCCACAGCTCGGGATACGCATTCTCTGCCGGATCGGGGGTGAGGATGGCGATGCGGGTCATGGCAGCTCGTGGATCGGCAGGTCGAGGTAGCTGCTGCCGCGCCAACGGATTTCCAGCGGTTCGCCGGCATCGGCGACGGTTTCGTCCGTGGGCTCCTTGCCGCTACCGAGGTTGAGCTGGCGGTCCGGCTGCTTGACCACGCCCAAGGTCATCACGATGCGGCTGCCCGCAGCCAATTTGCGGCCCAGCAAGCGTGTGTCCTTCACGATGAGCCGTTGCGGCAGGCCGGGCTGCAACAAGCGGCGCTGGCGGCGATCCGCGTTGTAGCTGGCACGTTGCAACCAGTACGCCAGCTCGAAGTATTCGCCCGCCGCATTGCGTTCGAAAATGGAGATGGCGATATCGACATCGCGCTTGTTGCTGCTGAAGTCGAGTACGCCGTTGAAAGCACCGGCAAGTTCGGTGTCCTGTGGCAACACCTCGCCGACGAAGACCAGGCCCGCATGCGGATCCAGCGATGGGTTCACCACGTTCGGCGATGGCGTCCACTCGGCATCACTGCGGTCGGCGAAGTCCACACGCTGCACGGTTTCGGCCTGCGGCTGCGCCTGCAGGGACAAGGCATTCGCCTCGGCGCTTTTGCCGGGCACCAGATACAGCCGCTGCGTGCGCGTGGCCATCGCCTCCAGCGTGTGCGCATGGCGCCAGGTGTCGGCACCCATCACCTGCCAGTTGACCCGGCCGGCCAGCAGCGCCGGCTTCGGTGCGCCCTTGAACACATGGTCGAACCAGTCCAGCCGCAAGGTCTGCAGGTCGATGCGCGCCGACGCATCCAGCGAATACCCCTGCACCTGCGGCGGCACCCCGGCCTGCATCGTGAAATGTTCGTACGGGCCGATCAGCAAGGTGTGGTTTGCATCGGGACGATGGCGCAGGTGCTCGCGGAAGTAGTGCAAGGCCCCGATCTGCGCGCCATCGAAATACCCCGTCGTCGCCAGCACGGGAATGTCGATGCCGGCGAAGTCATCGCCCTGCGGGATCATCGCCTGCCAGTAGCTGTCGTAGCTTGGATGCCGCAGCCAGTTCGCGAAGATCGGGTTCGCACTGCCATCGATGGCGGGCAGCTCGCGATAGGCGCGACCGCTGGCATACCAGTTGCGGTTCAGCGCTGCCCAGCGCGCGGCATCGCCATAGCGTGCGTCGTCCAGGCTGCGGTTGCTGGCCGCGTAGAACGGCCACGGATACATGAAATTGAAGAACATGCCGCCTTCCATCGGCACGTCGATGCCCGGCGCCAAGGTGGCCGAAGCCGCAATCGCCTTCAGCGCCTTGGGCCGATGCTTGAGCGCGGCCCATTGCACATAGCCGCTGTGGCTGCCGCCGAACATGCCCACCCGGCCGTCGTTCCACGGCTGCGCGGCGATCCAGTCGATCACCGCGACCACATCCTCGCCATCGCGTTCCCAGGCGACGATGGCGTCGGTACTGCGCCGCCCCTTGCCGCGGGTATAGGCCACCACGCCCGCATAGCCATGTGCGGCCATCCGCTTGGCATCGCCCCAGGCCCAGTCGTCGTTGGCATACACGGTGAACTGCAGCAGGGCGGGCAATGCCGCGGCCTTGGCCGGTCGAACAATCAGGGCCGCGAGCTGCGCGCCATCGGCGGTGCGCACCGTCGCATCGCGGTCGATGGCGTAGCGGCGCGCATCGTCCTGCTTCAAGGCGGCATCGAACAATGGCGAGAACGCCGCATAGGCGGCATGCACCTGGTACTTGCGCAACAGCTCCAGCGCCTCGGGCAAGGGCAGGCGGGTGCGGCCGGCAAGCTTGGCCAGGGCCGCATCAAGCTCCGCACGCTGGCGCGCCACACTGGAACCGAACGCGAACTCCGCCTGCAACGCGACCTTGTCTTCCAATACGCCGAAGCGCTGGGCGAAGGCTTCGTGCCAGGCCTGCGCAAACGGAATGCCGCGCTGCGCCTGCGCCGACTTCGCGCGTGCGTAGATCTCGTATTGCAGATACAGCGGCGCTTGAGTGGGCGGATCCTTGCGCAAGGCACGCAGCGCCTCGATGGAATCGAGGGCCTGCGCATCCTGCCCGGCCACCTGCTGCAGGCGAAACAGCGTGCCGAGGTAGCGCGCGCGGTCTTCTTCGCGATACGCGGCCATCGCTTCGCGCGCGAACGCGGGCATGGCGCGATCGACGGCAGCGCCTTGCAGGCCCGCGGGTACGCGGATATCAGGGGTCTGCGCGAATGCAGCTCCCGTGCAGAAAGCAAGCAGCCAACCGAGCAAATGGCGCATCGGAACCTCGCAGCATGGAGTCAAAGCTTTTTACCAGACTAGGAGGCCGCACCAAATGGAGGTGCCCACTCCCGCTACAACCCCGCTTCGTCCAGCATCGCCATCAGCTTCGGTTTGCGCCCATGGCTGCCACGGATCTCTGCCACGAAAGCCTGCAGTGCATCGGTTTGCACGCATTTCGCCGATTGCGCCAGCAAGTCCACCATCGCCTTGTACTGGCTGGCACCATGCAGGCGTTCCGCGCAGGGTTTGGCCAGGTGCAGATAGAACTCGGCGGC
>CAUJJG010000035.1 GCA_963205445.1 Pseudomonadota bacterium | reverse complement strand
GACGGCCTGCACCCCTCCGCCGGCCAATATGCCCGCTGGGCCGAAGCCGCGCTGCCAGTGGCGCAACGTCTGCTGATCGACGTCCCTACAGCATTCGACGACTGACCAACCCATCCGGCAGATACCGAACGATGCGGCAGGCAAGCCGAAGCAGCATCAACATCAGCAGCACCATGCCCAGCTGGAAATGCAGGCGCAGCAGGCGCATTCCGGCGTCGCCATCGAGGGCCTCCGAGCCCCAGCCCAATGCAAGCTGGACGGCTACGCCTGCCGCCACCGTCCAGTGCAGCCAACGGATGCAGGCGGAATAGCGCTGGTCACTCATGGCGCACGGCAGTCGCGATGGCCGGGTACGCCCAGCCCGAGCACGATGTCGCGCTCGATCTGCCAACGCCCGTCCACCATCCGCGGTTGCAGGATGCCGTTGCCGCCGGAACCGATCGCCTGCCGCCGCTCCTCCGCCGACAGCTTCGGGTCATCCTGAAACATCAGGTCATCGATGAAATAGGTGAAACAACCGGGTTCGAGCACATGCATGTGGACGTGTTCGGCAACGTCCTCGCCGGGATAACTGCCTGGCCGGATGGTGTCGATTTGGTATTGCCCCTGCGCATCGCTGCGCACCCACCCCCGCAAGCGCCCGTGGCGCATGGCTTCCATGCCGAGTCGTTGCGTCGGGCGCGGGTAAATGCCGGCGTGATTGGTTTGATAGGCATAGAGCACCACGCCGGCGCGGGCATGGCCCGCACTGTCCAGCACGCGTCCGGAGATGCGCATCGGGACGCCGGGCTCACTGGCGGGCACAAGCCGGATCCGGGAGGGAATGTCCGATGGCATGCCATCGAAGACGGCTTCGCAGCCTTCACAGGGGTGGCCGATCACCGGCACCGGCCGATGGATGGCACGCACACTGCCATGCTCCCGGGCCGGGGCATTGCAGGCGGCAGGCAGAACGAGTGCAAGCGCAAGGGTGGCGCGGGCAAGTGCAGGCAGCATGGCAGTCTCCACGGGAATGTCGTGAAAAGACACCCGCAGCGCGATGACCGTTAACCGTACTCAGGGGCCTGCCGCAGTGGCACGCGTTTGCGCGCCTGTTTCATCGCCTGACGACAGCGCATCCGGCCAATGCAACCACCAGCGTTTGGCACGCGGATAGGGCAAGGCGTCCCACCATGTCTCCAACGCGCCCGGCTCGCCGCGCAGCACTGCCTGACGCGACGGTGCGACGGCATCGGCAAGCATGGCCTGCAATCGGTCGTACAGTGGGCCACGCGCCAGGTGCGGCTGCCGTTGCAGCAGCGTCAACAGGCTGATGGCATCACCCGGCCGCGTTTGTGCCACCAGCTTTTGCAGGCGCACATCGTCCGCCGCTATCGGGTAGCGTGATGCTTCAAGCACCGCCAGCGCATCCACAAACGTCTTGTCTGCATCCACGTCATGGGGAATGCCGGCGGTTCCATCCGCACGCAGGCGCACCCTGGCCCCCTGCGGCACCAAGGCTTCACCCACCCCGCTGCCCACCAGCACCCAGCCGCTGCGCACCGTCAATGTGCCTGCGCCCGTCGCATCGCTGTCCAGCGTGAACTCACAGCCCATGTCCAGCGCTTCGGTCCGTGGCAGGCGCACACCAAAATGCCCCGGTGGTGCCCAGACCCGCGCCCACAGATGCCCCTGCAGCAAGCGGACGCGGTGCCGGCCGGACCCGGTCTGCTCCAGCCGCAACCGGGAGCCAGCACCCATCCGAAGTTCGCCGATCCGTGCGATCTGCAAGCTCGCAACACCATCCTCGCCGGTGACGATTTCCCCGCCCGCCGGCAGCCGCGCCCCGGCCCGCAGCGGCATCCCCGCTGCCTGCACTTGACCCTGTGTGGCGGCCACGGCCCAAGCGCCGTTGTGGGGCCAAACGAGACGCCACTGCAGCCACAGCGTCACCATCAGCACACAGGCAGCGCAGGCAGCGCAGGCAGCGGCCAGCCCCAATCCAATGCGCCGCAGCCGCCGGTGCCGGTGTTGGCGTTGCGATGCCGACACGGCCCGTGCAGCCACCTGCGGCGAAGCAGCCGCGGGCGCATGTGCGTACGGCGCCAGCAGCCGCTCCAGGCGCCGGATGTCCTCCTCCCCCTGGCCCGCCTTCGACCACAGGTAATCGTCATGGGAATTCATGCACACCCCTCCCGTCCGGTTCCGCCAATGCCTGTCGCAGCAATGCCATGCCGCGATGCAGATTGACCCGCACGCTGCCGGGCGTCATCCCGGTCACCTCGGCAATCTCCGGCCCACTCAGGCCTTCCACCAACCGCAGCAGCAGCGGCTCGCGGTAGGCCTCCGGCAAGCTGCGGATCGCCTGCAGCGCCCGCACTGCATCCACTCGGTCCTCGTGGCTGGCGTGGGTGGCAACCGCGTCGATTTCCAGCCCCGTCACAGCAACGTTCCGTCGCCGCGCATCCACCCCCGCGCGCCGTGCCATGCGGGCGATCCAGCCGGGAAAAGCGGCATCCTCGCGCAAGTCAGCCAGACGTCCAAACGCTGCCACAAACACGCGCTGCGCCACATCCTCAACGTCGGCGTGCGCCACGATACCCAGCAAAATGCCGTGCACCACCGGTACGAAACGGCGGTACAGACGATCAAACGCGCCGCCGTCCCCACGGCGCGCGGCGGCTACCAGCCCGGCGGTTGTCTCGTTCTCGGTCAAGCGATGCGTTCCGGATACCCCCCACAGTCGTACTGACAGCGCCGGGTGTTAACAGGACGATAGCTGTCCCATGGGCGCGCGTGGTGCCACCCAAGGGCCCACTTGACCGACGTCATCGGGCCATTGCCGGCTGCCGGCGTAGAATGACGCCCTCACTCCCCTGAAGTCCCCGCCATGTCGCTCGACCCCGCCCTGCGTGCCCGCATCGAAACCCTCCTGTCCACCAACCCCGTGGTGCTGTTCCTGAAGGGCACGCCGGAGGCGCCGCAGTGCGGCTTCTCGGCCAAGACTGCCGCCGCGATGGATGCCACCGGTGCCGCCTACGCCCACGTCAACGTGCTGGCCGACCCGGAAATCCGCGAGGGCATCAAGGTTTACGGCGATTGGCCGACCATCCCGCAGCTCTATATCCACGGCGAGCTGGTGGGCGGTTGCGACATCGTCACCCAGATGGCTGCCAGCGGCGAACTGCACGCGGCCCTGGGCGTGCCGGCGCCGGACCGTACCCCTCCTGACATCACCATCACCGATGCCGCCGCCGAGATGCTGAAATCCGCGCTGGCCAATGCCGGCGAGGGCTATGCCCTGCAGATCGAAGTGGACAAGGGCTTCAACGCGCGCCTGCAGCTGGCGCCGGTGGATTCTGCGGCGATCGCCACTGAAGCCGCCGGCATCCGCGCCCAGTTCGACCTGGTCAGCGCCCAGCGCGCGCGCGGCATGACCATCGACTGGGCTGATGATGCCCGTGGCAAGGGCCTGGTGATCGACAACCCCAATGCGCCGCCCAAAGTCATCAACCTGACCCCGGCCCAGGCGCAGGCCCGCCTGCAGGAAGGCACCCTCGTCATCGTCGACGTGCGTCCAAGCGACGAACGCGCGCAGGCGCCGGCCCCGGTGGACTGCCGCAATTTCGATGACGGCGTCGAAGAAATCGAGGCCCTGCCCAAGGACACCCCGCTGGCCTTCCTCTGCCAGGTCGGCGGCCGCAGCGCACAGGCAGCGGAGCACTTCCGCGCGCTGGGCTTCAAGCAGGTCTACAACATCGCCGGCGGCCTCACCGCCTGGGTGTGAGCCGCAGGAAGGCGGCCCTGAGCCGCCGCCCTCAGAACCCGCCGCCCGCGTCCAGCCACGCCTGCTCGTCAGGCGTGCTGAGCCGTCCCAGCGCCGCCGCGGAACCACTTGCCCATCCCGGCTTCGCGCCAGAACGCGAGCACCTCGGCGGCCGTCGTCAGCGCGCTCATTCGTCGAACCGCAGATGCCGCACCGACTTGCCGTTGCGGCGGATCAACTTGAGCGATTCAATCCCCACCTGGATGTGGCTGCGCACGAAATTGGCCGAGACCTTGGCGTCCGAGGCTTCGGTCTTCACCCCTTCCGGGATCATCGGCTGGTCGGACACCAGCAGCAGCGCGCCGCAGGGAATGCGGTTGGCGAAGCCGGCGGCGAAGATGGTCGCGGTCTCCATGTCGATGGCCATGCAGCGCATGGCCCGCAATCGCTCCTTGAACTCTTCATCGTGCTCCCAGACCCGGCGGTTGGTGGTGTAGACGGTGCCGGTCCAGTAGTCCAGCTCCAGATCGCGGATGCTGGTGGAAATCACGCGCTGCATCGCAAAGGCGGGCAGCGCCGGCACCTGCGGTGGCAGGTAGTCGTCGCTGGTGCCCTCGCCGCGGATCGCTGCAATTGGCAGGACCAGATCGCCCAGCTGGTTTTTCTTCTTCAGTCCGCCACATTTGCCGAGAAACAACACCGCCTTGGGGCAGATGGCCGACAGCAGATCCATCACCGTGGCCGCATTCGGGCTACCCATGCCGAAGTTGATCAGGGTGATGCCATCGAAGGTAGCGCTGGGCATCGGCCGGTCCAGCCCCACGATGGGGGCCCCGGTCATCTCGGAGAAATGCGCCAGATAACCGCCGAAATTGGTCAGCAGAATGTGTTGCCCAAAATCCTGCAACGCCACCCCGGTATAGCGGGGCAGCCAGTTGTCCACGATGTCCTGCTTGGTCTTCATGCGCACTCCGAAAGGCTTTACGTGAGCAGTGTCCCACGCCACCATGACCTCGGTCATGTGTCACTGGCCATCCAAGCGCGATACGGTGATACCCACAACGGTTCGGCACGAGGGCGTCGCAATGAAACCACTTTACATCGCGCTGGCCGCGGCCCTGCTGGCCGGCTGCGCCAGCACGCCGCAGAAGCCTGCCGCGACCACCGCCCCCCCCGGCTTCACGGCCGACCCCTACCCCACCACTTACCAGCGCATCCCGTCTCCATCCATCCTGCTGCAGCACGCCACGGTGCTCACGGGGACCGGCCTGCGGCTGGAGGATGCGGACATCCTGCTGCGGGACGGCCGTATCGTGGCCGTAGGCCAAGGACTGGCTGCGGCTGGTGACACCCTGCACGTCGACGCAACGGGCAAGTGGATCACGCCGGGCATCATCGACATCCATTCCCATCTGGGCGTCTATCCCAGCCCGGGCATGAATGCCCACAGTGACGGCAACGAAGCCACGTCTCCGGTGACTGCCAATGTCTGGGCCGAACACTCGATCTGGCCGCAGGATCCGGGCTTTCATGCGGCCCGTGCCGGCGGCGTGACGTCCCTGCAGATTCTTCCCGGCAGCGCCAATCTGATCGGCGGGCGCGGCGTGACATTGAAAAATGTCCCAGCTACCACGTATCAGGCGATGAAGTTTCCGCAGGCCCCCTGGGGCTTGAAAATGGCCTGCGGCGAAAACCCCAAGCGGGTCTATGGCCAGCGTGGCGGCCCGGCCACGCGCATGGGCAATGTCTCCGGTTACCGCGCGGCGTTTGCCGATGCCGCCGAATACATGAAGAAGCGCAAGGAGGCCAAGGAGGATGCGGGCAAGCGTGACCTCAAGCTGGACACCCTGGCCGGCGCACTCAACGGCGACATCCGCGTGCACATTCACTGCTATCGCGCCGACGAGATGGCCACCATGCTCGACCTGGCGAAGGAATACGGCTTCACCATCGCCGCCTTCCACCATGGCGTGGAGGCCTACAAGATCGCCGACACGCTGGCCCAGCGCGGCGTCTGCGGCGCCCTGTGGGCCGACTGGTGGGGCTTCAAAATGGAGGCTTTCGATGGCATCCAGGAAAACATCGCCCTGGTGGATCGTGTCCCCGGCGGCTGCGCCATTGTCCACTCCGATTCCGAAGAAGGCATCCAGCGTCTCAATCAGGAAGCCGCCAAGGTCATCGCCAATGCCGGCCGCGTGGGCATCGTCATCCGCCCCGAGCACGCCATCCGCTGGCTGACCGCCAACCCCGCCAAGGCCATGGGCATCCTCGACCAGACCGGCACGCTGGAGCCCGGCAAGATGGCCGATGTAGTGGTCTGGAACGGCAACCCCTTCAGCAGCTATGCGCAGGCCGAGCAGGTGTATGTGGACGGCGCCCGCCTGTATGACCGGCGCGATCCGGCGCGGCAACCCACATCCGACTTCCTGCTGGGCCAGGACATCACCCACGGAGGTGCACGATGAGCCCTCGCCTTGCCCGCACGCTGACGCTTGCCGCCCTGCTGCTTTCCGGCTGCGGCCTCGCCTCCGCCCAAGACCTCTTGGTCCGCAATGCCACCGTGCACACGGCAGGCCCCCAAGGCACCCTGCGCAACAGTGACGTCCTGGTGAAGCAGGGCCGCATCGCCGCCATCGGCCAAGGCCTTGCACCGCAGGGCGCGGTGGTGGTCGATGCCGGCGGCCTGCCGCTGACCCCGGCCTTGTTCGGGGGCATCACCGACATCGGCGCCGAGGAGGTATCAGGGGAAGCCGCCACGGTGGATGCCGCCCTGGCCTTGGGCGCCAATGCGCACGACATGCACGTGCGCCCCGAGTTCGACGTGACGCTGGCCTACAACCCGGAGTCCATTCTGGTCCCCATTGCACGCGTGGAAGGGCTGGGCTGGACCTTGCTCTCCGCGGGCACCAAGGCCGGGGGCTCCTTCCTCGGCGGCCAAGGCGGCGCCATCCGGTTTGACGGCAGCCTGGACGCCATCGGGCCTCGTGCCCTGTTCCTCACCCTCGGCGGCGAAGGCGCCGCATTGAGCGGAAGTTCCCGGGCCGCCCAATGGATGCTGCTGGATCAGTTGATCGACGAGTCCCGCGGCCAGATTCCCCAGGACTCCCGGTTCGCCCTGCTCACCCCCGCAGGGCGTCGCACCTTCGCCCATTACTTTGGTGGCGGAGGACGCGTGATGGCACGGGTTCAACGCGCCGCCGACATCCAGCGTCTGCTGCGCTGGGCCAAGACCCGCAAGGTGAACATCGCCCTCGTCGGCGCCAGCGAAGGCTGGAAAGTCGCCTCCGCCATCGCGGCGGCTGGCGTCCCTGTCTTCGTCGATGCCCTGGCCGATTTGCCGGCCGATTTCGATTCTCTGGGCGCCACGCTGGAGAACGCCGCTCGCCTGCATGCCGCAGGCGTCAAAGTGTCCTTCACCCAAGCCAGCGATGCCTCGCACAATGCCCGCAAGATTCGCCAGCTGGCCGGCAATGCCGTGGCCAATGGCCTGCCTTGGGAGGCGGCACTGGCGGGGCTGACCTCAACCCCGGCAGACACGTTGGGCGTCGGCGGCGAAATCGGACGCATCGCGGTGGGCCAGCGCGCGGACCTCGTGTTGTGGAGCGGCGACCCGCTCGACGTCGCCCACGTGGCCCGACAGGTATGGCTGGGTGGCCGGCCGATACCCATGCGCAGCCGCCAGACCGACCTGCGTGACCGCTACCTGCACAAGGGGGAAACCCTGCCGCCGGCCTACCCCAACCCAGGCCAGTGACAGGGCGATCTTGCATCGCACAAATGCATTTCGATGACACTCGCGCTACATTCTGATCAATCGGGCTTCTCCGTCAGGAGGCAATATGCGGATCGGCATCATCGTTGACTCGGCTTGTGATTTGCCCAATGACTTCCTGGAACGGGAACACGTCACCATCCTTCCCGTGACTGTGCAGATCGGCCAAGCGGTACTGGCCGATGTGCGCAACGAGGAGGCGACCATGAGCTTCCTCAGCGGTGAGACCGCGGCACGCGCCTTCGAAGCGGAAACCACGCCCTTCACCGTGCAGCAAGTGCATGACCTCTTCCTGTCGCGCCTCGTCCACGACTACGACTACGTGTTCTGCATCACCACCACCCGCACCCGAAGCGGCATCCACGACAACGCGGTGCAGGCCAGCTACTCCATCCTCAATGACTACAAGCAGGTGCGTGCCGAGTCCGGCAACAACACGCCGTTTGCGCTGCGCGTGATCGACAGCCAGAACGTTTTCGCCGGGGTAGGCATCGCCGTCGTCGACGCCGCCCGCATGCGCGCGGCGGGTGAATCCCCCCCCAAGATTCGCGCACACCTCGAAAACATCGCCAACAACACCCATGGCTACATGGTGCCGCCAGATCTGCACTATCTGCGCAATCGCATCAAGAAGCGGGGCGACAAGAGCGTCAGCTTCTTCAGCGCCGCCTTGGGAACTGCGCTGGACATCAAACCGATCCTGCATTGCAACAAAGGCGAAACCGGCCCCGTGGGCAAGGTAAAGGGCTTCGTGCCGGCCGCGGAAAAACTCTTCGATTTCGCGACCGCACGTGTCCGCGCCGGATTGCTCACACCCACCATGAACATCAGCTACGGCGGCGATCTGGCCGAGATGCGCCGGTTGCCTGGTTACGAACGCCTGCGCGACGCCTGCGCCAACAGCAACGTCGAAGTATTCGAGAGCTTCATGGGCTTGTCGGGCCTGGTGAACGTGGGCAAGGGGGCATTGGTGCTGGCCTTTGCGTCCGAGCCCCACAAGTTCCAGTAACCTCCTGCCAACGGGATCCTGCATGCCGACACGCTACTACCTCCGCCTGCCCGACCCCGCACTTGCCCGCGGCGACGACCCTGCGCTTGCCTTCCGTGCCCACGGCGCGCAGGGCTTTGCCGAGGAACTGCAAGACGCCTTGCGCTCGTCGATGCTGTTTGATCGCTGGCGCATGCAGCAGGAGGCACCGGACGAAGTCGACCCGGCCTTGGGGGCCACCGACGCCAGCGCCACGGTGGAGGGCGAACAGGCTGATCTGCACATCGACCTCTCGGTGGTCACCCGGTTGCCATCGGCCCTGCTGCGCCATCGCTTGGCTCTTCTGGCCGGCGCACATTGGCAGCTGCTCGACATTACGGCCGCCTGATCTGCGGTGATGCAGGCCCTGCTGTCCTGGAGCGGCGGAAAGGATGCCGCGTGGGCGCTGCACATCTTGCGACAGCGCGGCGAGGTCGAGGTGGTGGGCCTGCTGACCACCCTCACTGAAGGGTATGACCGCATCTCGATGCAGGGCATCCGCCGAGACGTACTGCATGCTCAAGCCCGTGCCACAGGCTTGCCGGTGATCGAGGCGTGGATTCCGCAGGCGGCCGACAATGCCGCCTACATCGAAAGCTTCAAGGGCGCACTTGCAGACGCACAGACCCGCTGGCCGGGCCTGTCGCACATCGCCTACGGGGATCTGTTCCTGCCCGATATCCGCGCCTGGCGCGAAGCCTTGTGTGCACAGCTGGGCTGGACGCCGCTGTTTCCGCTATTCGGCAGCGACACCGCGCAGCTGGCGCGGCAGATGCAGGCCGACGGCCTGCGCGCCGATCTGTGCTGCGTGGACACCACCCAACTCGATGCCAGCTATTCCGGGCGTACCTTCAACGCCGCCCTGCTGCATGACCTGCCCGCCTGCGTCGACCCCTGCGGCGAGCGCGGCGAGTTCCACACCTGCGTCTCCGCCGGCCCGATGTTTGCCAAACCGCTGGTGCTGGCGCGTGGCGACACCGTGCTGCGCGATGGGCGTTTTGCCTACACCGATTTCTTCGCCTCCAACACGGCAAGCACATGACCGGTATCCCCGACTGGCAGCAGGTCGAAGCCCTGTTCGACCAAGTCCTGGACATGCCCGCATCGCAGCGCGCTGCGTGGTTGCGTGACTGCGCCGCACCGGACCCCATCCGACGCGAAGTCGAACGCCTGCTCGCCGCCGTCGATGCCAGCACAGGCTGGCTGGAAGGCCCAGAAGTCACCCCTGCAATGGCGCCCGCACTGCAACCCGGCGATCTTGCCGGCGCTTGGCGCGTGGTACGCCCGCTGGGCCGCGGCGGCATGGGCGAAGTCCACGAAGTGGAACGCGCCGACGGCCAGTACGAACAACGCGCCGCACTCAAGCGCATCATGCTGGCAGACGCCAACGATGCTCACCGCTTCCTGACCGAGCGCCGCATCTTGGCCATGCTGGAACACCCCGGCATCGCCCGCATGATCGATGGCGGGCTGCTGGCCGACGGCCAACCCTACATGGTGATGGAGTACGTCGCAGGCCTGCCCATCGACCGCTGGTGCCGCCAGCACAACGCCACCGCACGCCAATGCATTGCGCTTGTCCTGCAAGCCTGCGAGGCCGCAGCACATGCACACGCACGCCTGGTGGTGCATCGCGACATCAAGCCCTCCAACCTGCTGGTGGACGAAGCAGGTCGAGTGCGGCTGATCGACTTCGGCGTGGCCCAGCTTGCCGATCCCGAACATGCCAACCGCGAACGCGCACCGCTGTCACTGGGCTATGCCGCACCGGAGCAACTGGATGCACACGGCGAGGTGGGCGTGGCGGCCGATATCCACGCCATGGCCGCCGTGCTGTACCGCCTGCTGTGCGGGCACCCGCCGCATGGGCAGGACGATCCCCCCACGGCACTGCTGGCCCTGCGGTGTATCCAGAAGCTACCTGTGCGGCTGCGTGTTGTGCCGCAAGCACAGGCCACGCTGCGCGGCGAACGCGCACTGCTGCACGATCTGGACGCCGTGCTTGCCACCGCCCTGCAGCACGACCCCGCCCATCGCTACCGCAGCATGGATGCATTTGCCGATGACCTGGCGCGGGCGCTGCGCGGACAGCCGGTGGAGGCGCGCCGCGAGGAGCCGGGCTATCGCGCCCTCCGTTTCCTGCACACGCACCGCTGGGCGGCAGCCGGCATCGCGGCCACCATCGCCGCTCTTTCCATCGGCTTGGGCGCAGCGCTGTGGCAGGGGCATCGCGCCGAATTGCAGCGCGACGAAGCCTTGCGTGAAAAGGCACGACTGGAAGCCGTGCAGCAGGCCGTGTTCCTGATGTTCCGCAACGCCGGCGAAATGCAGGGTGCGGACGCCACCGCAGGCGAAGTGCTGCGCCACACCGCACAGCGCGTAGGCGAGCAGTTTGCCCGTGACCCGGCGCAAGGTGAGGTGCTGCACACACTGGGTGAGCTGTACTTCCTGCTCAACGACTACGCCGCCGCCGAACCGCTGCTGCAACGGCTGGTGGATGCCAACCCTGCGCACATCGACCCTGCACTGCTTGCCATCAGCCGCCACGATCTGGCGCAAGTCGCCCTGCGAAATGGCGATGCCGAACGCGCAGCCAAGCTGCTTGCACAAGCACAGGATTACTGGCGCAAGGACACAGAGCGCTGGCGCTCGCGCCTGATCGACAGCCGCCTGTTGGAAGCGCAAGTGAAGCAGCGCCAAGGCGAAAGCGACGCCGCCATTGCCTTGCTGCAGCAAGGACTGAGTGAACGCATCGCCCTGAACGGCCTGCACGACCGCGAAACCGGCGTGTTCCGCAACAACCTCGGTGTTGCATTGTTCGGCATCGGACGCGCCGACGAAGCGCGCGACGCTTTCCGTGCAGCAAGCGAAGTGTGGCGCGTTGCCGCACTGGAGGACACGCCGGACGCTTTGAACACACTGAACAACTGGGGCGCAATGGAGCTGGCCACAGGCCATGCCAACGCAGCAGAACCCTTGCTGGGCAAAGCATTGGCACTGCGCAGGCGCCTGTATGGCCCCTCCGCGGCCACCGCAGCCCTGCTCAACAACTACGGAAAACTGCTGCTGCAGGACGGCCGCGCGGCTGATGCGCTGCCGCTGCTGGCGGAAGCCGCTGCAATGGGCGCACGCTTTGCGGGCGTGGGCAGCATGCACCATGTCGCCGCACTCAGCGGCGTGGCGGAAGTGCAACTGCTGGCCGGCGAAGCCACCCTGGCAGAGAAAACCGCACGCGAAGCGATGGCTGCCGCCGACCAACGTCTGGGGCGCGGCCACCCCGGCACCGCATCACCGCGCCTGGCGCTGGCACGTGTGCATGCCGCACGCAACGAAACACGAGCGGCACTGACCCTGCTTGACGAGGTAGACGCCATCGCGGCCGCGGTTGGCCCTGCTGGTCAGCGCCTTGCTGCACAAAGCGCACAGCTGCGCGGGCAGATCACCCCTGCGTCACGTCCAGACGCGTGAACAGCCAAGCCCGCGCCTTGACCCAGTCACGACGCACGGTGCGATCGGTAATGCCCAGGATGCGCGCCGTCTCCGGCTCGGAAAAACCACCAAAGAAGCGGCACTCCACCACCTGGGCCAGGCGCGGATTGAGCGCTGCAAGTTCGCGCAGCGCCTCGTCCACCTCCACCAGCTGCTCGTCACTGACCAGGAACGGCTCCACGCCGGGGTGATCCTCCAGTGACTCCACCCGCCCGCTGCCCCGCTTCTCCGAGAGGCGACGGCGTGCGTGATCCACCAACGCCTGCCGCATCGCAAGCGCGGCGGAACGCAGGAAATGCAACTCGTCCGCCCACTGGCCACTGCGATGCAACCGCAGGAAGGCTTCATGCACCAGCGCGGTGGTCCGCATCGTCTCACCCGCGCCCACCCGCCTGCGCTCGCGGCGCGCACGCTGACGCAGATCGTCCAGCAACATGGGCGCAAGGGCTTGCGCGGTCGCCGCAAGGGCAGCATCGGGCGTGTCGGAAACCTGTGGCATGCGGGCATGGCGTCGGGGGACGAGGCGCACCATACCATCGCGCTGCAACCGGCATGTCCGCATCCAACGCCACGCTGCGTAACCACTGCATCCTTCCCATGCTGGCGAAGCCCATGCCCTCTCAAGCGACTCTTCGTTTGCTGCTGCCGCTACTGTGCCTGCCTGCGCTGGCCGCCTGCGCGCAATCCGCGCCCACAACGCCGCCCGTCACCGCCGATGCCGCACCCGAACCACCCACACCCGGCAATGACCCCGGCAGTGGCCCGGATGCAAATGAAAGGCTGCTCCCGCCTGATGAGTACCACGGCAATTGGCGGCTGGTTGCAGCGGATGACCCGCATGATCAGGCCTTGATGGCGCTGACCATCCAGAGCAGTGCGGGCGAAACCGAAGGCAGTGGAGACTATGTGCTGCATCAACCGTTCTGCGATGCCGTGGCCGGCGCGCCCATCACCGGCACCACGGACTGCGAACTGATCGGCATGGCAACCGGCTTCGATCGTGTCCAGGCGACGCATGAGCGAATCGTGCTGGCATTTCATCCCTCGGCCGACGGCATGGAGCACCGATTGGAACTGCATCGCGATGGGGAGGCGCTGGTTGGCGACTACGTGGCCGACGCCAACGCCATCCGCCTGCGCGTACGTGCCGACCGCGTGTTGGACAGCCATCCCTGACCCTCCAGAAAACACGCCCGATGTCCGCATTTGTCGTTTGACTGCGTAATTGTCGCTCGACTGCGCAAGGCTGCATATTGCGCAATGTCTTGCCCCTCACTCACCCCATCAGGACTTGTCATGATCAAACCCCTGCTGACGTTCGGCCTGCTGGCCACCGCCATCGCCGCCGCTGCCGGCCTGCACGCCGCAGGCAAACATGCGCCCAAAACCATGCTGGTGCTGGATGCTTCCGGCTCCATGTGGGGCCAGATCAATGGTCAGACCAAGATCGCCATCGCCCGCGAAGCAGTGGGGTCGATGCTGGACGGCTGGCGAGGTGGCGAGCTTGGCCTGATGGCCTACGGCCACCGCCGCAAGGGCGACTGCGCCGACATCGAAGTGCTGCAAGCCATCGGCCCGAATACCGCCGCCGGCATCCGCAAGCAGGTCAACGCGCTCAATCCCAAGGGCATGACGCCCATCACCGCCTCGGTGCGGATGGCGGCGGAGCAACTGCGCTACACCGAGCAGAAAGCCACCGTGATCCTGGTCAGCGACGGCGAGGAAACCTGCAACGCCGACCCCTGCGCCCTGGGCAAGGAACTGGAAGCCATGGGTGTGGACTTCACCGCACATGTGGTCGGTTTCGACATCCAAAAAGGCAGCAAGGCCGACCGCCAACTGCAATGCCTGGCCGCCAATACCGGCGGGCGTTACGTCCATGCGCGCAATGCGGCCGAACTTGACGATGCGCTGGGCAAGATCGCAGAGACACCGACACCGCCCTCACCCAAGGTCAAGCAGGCACAGGAATGGATCCCCGGTTATTCACTGGATTGGGTGCCGGGTTCCCAACTGGAGGGCGTGGAAGACGGCGGCGGCACACAGGCGATGGATTTCCGCACCAACCAGACCGCCAAGGATTGTCAGGCAGCCTGCAATGCCAATGCGGCCTGCGCCGGCTGGCATTACGAACCCACCGGCAGTTACTTCATCGAGCATCCGCGCTGCTTCTTGAAGGGCAAGGGCGCGCCGTTGATGTTGCAGGCGCAGGACAAGGGCTGGGTTGCCGGTGTCAAACCTGGCGTCCAGATCATCCTTGACACCCCTTCGAAATGACTCACGCACGCCACACACAGCTCTCGCCATTCCAAGGAATCCTGCACATGCGCCGTCAACGCAGCCCATTACTCTTGTCACTGCTGTCCTTGGCCCTGCTTGCCGGCTGCAAGCAGGATGCCGCGCCCTCTGCCGACACCGCCGCCTCCAACATGCCAGCCGCCATGGACCAAGTGGCACAGGATGCCGCCGATGCAGGCGCACTGCCCAGCGGTGATGCCCCTTTGCAACCCGGCCAGAGCGAACAAGGCGCCATCGAAGCCGATATCGGCAACGGCACGCAGCGTTTCCGTTCGCTGTCCACCAAGGTGGCCGATGACATCGCCGAGCAGGTGGACGACAAGCTCGACACGGGCAAAGGCCGCAAGGCCATCGACGATGCCAACCGCAAGCTGGAGCAACTTGGAACGGGCACGAAGATGGACGCCGACAGCGTGCGTGACATCGTGGGCGGTATGGCCGGCAAGACCTTCCACGACGCCAGCGTGACCAAGGTCGATATCATCAAGACGCTGCAAGCCAACCTGAGCGGCAAGTCCGGCGACGGCGACCAGCTGACCATCAGCCTTGACTTCAACGAAGCCGATTTGTCCTTCAACGATGCCAGCCTGACCTATCGTCCCAAGGTCAAATCGATGTTCGATTTCTACGAAAGCAAGGACGTGCAAGTGACCATCGAACGCTTCGATCGCAATGCCGACGGCAGCTATGCGCTTGCCGGAAGCTTCACCGCGAAGGACATCCCCGCATCGAATCTTGCAAAGGAGCTCAAGGGGAAAGTACTGGCATCAGCCAGCGGGCGTTTTGATTATGCGGCGCTGCCGTTGAAGGAGTTGCCGAAGTTCGGGCGTTGAACCACGCAGGCGTGCGCATCCGCATCGACTGCGGATGCGCACCAAGACCACGTCTTTACGCTCTCAGTGCCGCCGCGTGGTGGGCGATATGCTCGCCGATAAAGCTGGCGATGAAGTAGTAACTGTGGTCGTGGCCCGGCTGCATCCGCAGCCTGAGCGGATGCCCGGCTGCTTCCGCCGCCGCTTGCAGCAGTTGCGGGCGCAGCTGGCCATCAAGAAACTCATCGTCGCCGCCTTGGTCCACCAGCAGCGGCAGGCGCTCGCTCGCCGATGCCAGCAGCGCGCAGGCATCGTACTGCGCCCATGTCCCGCGGTCCTCGCCCAGATACGCCGCAAACGCCTTCTGCCCCCACGGCACCCGGGATGGGGCCACGATCGGTGCGAACACCGACACACTGCGGTAGCGCCCCGGATTGCGCAGGGCCAGCGTCAGCGCGCCGTGGCCGCCCATCGAATGACCACTGATTGCACGCGAAGTCGTCACCGGGAAATTCTCCTCGACCAACGCTGGCAGTTCTTCGACCACGTAGTCGTGCATGCGGTAGTGCGCCACCCACGGCGCCTGCGTCGCATTGACGTAGAAGCCCGCACCGATGCCGAGGTCATAGCCTTCGGCATCGGCCACGCCCTCGCCGCGCGGGCTGGTGTCCGGGCAGACGATGGCGATGCCGTGCTCGGCCGCGTAGCGCTGCGCGCCGGCCTTCTGGATGAAATTCTGCTCGGTGCAGGTCAGGCCCGAAAGCCAGTACAGCACCGGCACCGGGCCGTGCTGCGCCTGCGGGGGCAGGTAGATGGCGAACTGCATGTCGCAATCAAGCGTATGCGACCGATGCCGGTATACCTCCTGCCAGCCGCCAAAGCAGGCGCGGTGTTCGATGCGCTCCATCGGGTCACGCCCCTTCAAAGCGCACCACGCTGCGGATCGACTTGCCTGCGTGCATCAGGTCGAAGGCCTCGTTGATCTTCTCCAGCCCCATCGTGTGGGTGACGAACGGCGCGAGCTGGATCTCGCCGCGCATCGCCTCTTCCACCATGCCCGGCAATTGCGAACGGCCCTTCACCCCGCCGAACGCGGTGCCCAGCCACTTGCGCCCGGTCACCAGCTGGAAAGGACGGGTGGAAATTTCCTGCCCCGCGCCGGCCACGCCGATGTTCACGCTCTGCCCCCAGCCGCGGTGCGCGCATTCCAGCGCCGCGCGCATCACGTTGACGTTGCCGATGCACTCGAAGCTGTGGTCCACGCCCCAGCCGGTCATCTCCACGATCACTTGCTGGATGGGCTTGTCATGGTCGTTCGGATTCACGCAATCCGTCGCCCCCATGTCACGCGCCATCTCGAACTTGGACGGGTTGGTATCGATGGCGATGATCCTGCCCGCCTTCGCCCGCTTCGCGCCCTGAATCACCGCCAGGCCGATGCCACCCAGGCCGAACACTGCGACCGTATCGCCTTCGGCCACCTTCGCCGTGTTCTTCACCGCGCCGAGGCCGGTGGTCACGCCGCAGCCCAGCAGGCAGACCTGCTCGTGGTTCGCTTCCGGGTTGATCATGGCCAGCGAGACTTCTGCCACCACGGTGTATTCGCTGAAGGTGCTGCAGCCCATGTAGTGGTACAGCGGCTGGCCGTTGTAGGAAAAGCGCGTGGTGCCGTCGGGCATCACGCCCTTGCCCTGGGTGGCGCGCACCGAGGTGCACAGATTGGTTTTGCCGGACGTGCAGAACAGGCATTCACCGCACTCCGCCGTGTACAGCGGGATCACATGGTCACCCGGCTTGACCGAGGTGACACCCTCGCCCACTTCCACAACGATGCCAGCCCCCTCGTGACCCAGCACCACGGGGAACAGACCTTCCGGGTCATCCCCGCTCAGGGTGAAAGCATCGGTATGGCAGACGCCGGTATGGGTGATCTTCACCAGCACTTCGCCGGCCCTGGGCGGGGCAACGTCGATCTCGACGATCTGCAAGGGTTCGCCAGCGGCGAAGGCAACGGCGGCGCGGGATTTCATGGGCGGCTCCTCGTAGGTTTCCCCCATTGTAGGTGCGGGGCTTGCCTCGCACATCCGCATTCGGCCCGGCGCCGCTGCTCACCCCGTATTCTGGATCCCCGCGCTGATGCCGTTGACGGTGGACACCAGCACCCGCAACAACCCGTCATCCGTGCGCCCGCCCTCGCGCCATCGCTGCAGCAGCGCTACTTGCAACAAAC
Source organism: Pseudomonadota bacterium (assembly GCA_963205445.1). Taxonomy (GTDB): domain Bacteria; phylum Pseudomonadota; class Gammaproteobacteria; order Xanthomonadales; family Xanthomonadaceae; genus Thermomonas. The sequence goes on along the minus strand of CAUJJG010000035.1, from coordinate 22,357 downwards.
TGATCGGGTCGACATAGGGGTTTCGCAGGCGAATCGACAGACGCAGGCGATAGTCGTCCTCCAGCAGTGCCTGCCTTTGCTTGATCGCCAGGATCGCCTTGCAGGTCCGCGCAAACTCTTCGTCGATGCGCGGAAAAAATGCCGCGTGCAGCTCGCCGGCCAGCTTGGAATAGCACTCGAAGATCGCGATGTCGGATTTGGCCAGCAACATCTCGACGTCATCCAGCATTGCCGCAAAGAACGGCCAGTCACGCGCCATCGCCACCATCGCGTCCAAGCCATGGGTCTCGATACCGTGTGCAAGTGCGGTGCCAAGGCCGTACCAGCCGGTCAGACCGCTGCGATTTTGCGACCACGAAAACACCCAAGGGATCGCGCGCAGATTGGATATCCCCCCCTCTCGCCGGCGCGAGGGCCGCGAACTGATGTGCAGGCGCTCGATCACGTCCACCGGGGTGGCGGCACGGAAATAAGCGGGGAATTCTGGATGCTCGTGCACCAGCGCGCGGTAGTGCGCGCGCGAAACCTGGGCAAGCTCGGCGGCAATCGCACGCCAGCCGTCCTCGCGCGGCTCCGCCGGGCGTGGCCGCAGCGAGGCACGCAGCACCGCGCCCGTGGTTTGCTCCAGATTGCGCAACGCCAGCGCGCGGATGCCGTACTTGCGATGGATGACCTCGCCCTGCTCGGTCACGCGCATGCGTCCGGCCACGCTGCCGCGCGGCGCGGCGATGATCGCGCGCTCGGTCTTGCCGCCACCACGGCTGACCGAGCCGCCACGTCCGTGGAAGAACACGATCTGCACGCCGGCCGCACGCGCCACCTCCAGCAATTCCACCTGCGCCCGCTGCAGCGCCCATCGTGAGGCCAGAATGCCCCCATCCTTGGCGCTGTCGCTGTACCCCAGCATCACCACCTGACGCTGACCACGCGCCGCCAGATGCCGGCGATAGACGGCATCTTCGAAAAGCGCACGCATCGTCGCCGGTGCCGCTTCCAGATCATCCACGGTCTCGAACAACGGCGCCACGTCCAACGGCACCTCGCCCTCCGAGACGCAACCGGCCAAGCGTGCCAGCGCCAGCACCGCCAACGCGTCGGCGGCGCTGCGCGCCATGCTGATGATGTACGGCCCGAAGGCATGCGCACCCAACTGGGCACGCAGCGCATGCACGGCGCGGAACACCGCCAGCGCGGCTGTCGCTTCGCCGGCATCGGGGACGCTGGCCTGCGCCCCCGCGATCAGCGCATGCAATCGCTCGACACGCTCCGGCACGGCACGCGTGGCCCAAGCGGGGTCCGCCTCGAGGGCGGCCAGCGCCTGATCGTGCACGGCGGAATCCTGACGCAGATCCAGCGTCGCCATGTGGAAACCAAAGCTGCGCGCACGCCAGAGAATGCGCTGCAGGGCAAAGCGACCGGCATGCTCGCCCCGATGGGCCTGCAGGCTGGCGTCGATCAGCTCCAGGTCGGCGATGAAGGCGGCCGCATCCGGATAAGCACCCACGCCGCCCTCGCCCGTGGCCGCCAAGCGCGCACGCATGGCCCACAGCAGTTGACGATAGGGCATGTCCGCGAGCCGTGGCCGGCTCTTGACGGCGCCCGGCGGCAAGGCCGCGCGATGTGCAGCAGCCCGCTGCTCGATGGCCGCATCCACCTCGGCATTCCCGTGACTCTGGGTCAGGATGTCGCCCAGCGCACGGAGATCATGCAAATAGCAATCCAGTGCCTGTGCACGCTGCGCCAGCAATGCGGCGTGAATGCTGTCGGCGCCGACATTGGGATTGCCATCCATGTCGCCGCCAACCCAACTACCGAAGCGCAGCACCGGCGGCAACGCCAGAGGCTCGCCATAGACGGCCTCCACCGCATCGGCAAACGCCTCGTAGAACACCGGCAGCACGCGATACAGCACGTTGCCGAGGTAGAACCCGATGTGTTCGATTTCGTCCTTCACGCTGGGTCGCAGCGGCGGCGCCTCATTGGTCTGCCATGCCGTCGTCAGGGACTGCCGGATGCGGGCATCGTCGGCACGCCGCTCCGGCGGCGTCCGGCTGCCGTCGATGTCGGCGATCAAGCGTTCCACCACCACCGCTTCCTTCAACAGCAGCGCACGCCGCACCGCCTCGGTGGGGTGCGCCGTGAAGACCGGCTCCACGCACAGCGCCTGCAACTGCTGTCGCAGCTCCTCCAGCGTGACGCCCTCCGCCTGCAGGTCGCGCAAGACCGCCTCCAGCCCCCCGGGTTGTGGCGCTTGGTCCAGCCTCTGGTAGTCCCGGCGGCGACGGATGCGATGCACGCGCTCGGCGATGTTGGTGGCACTGAAATACGCCGCAAAGGCGCGAACCAGCGGCTCGGCCTCCGATTGCGGCACCGATGCGAGGCGCCGCACCAAGGCGGCTACAGGCTCGCCCTGCTCGCGCCTTGCGATCGCGATCTTGCGCACCGCCTCAACCTGCGCCAGAAACGCGGGCGACACTTGCTCGGCCAGCATTTCACCGACCATCGACCCAAGGCGGCGCACGTCATCACGCAGGGGGGCGTCAGTGGCGGCGAAGTCAAGCTGCTCGCGCAGCGGCATTTGCGGAGGTGTCATGCCCGCAGGCTATCGCGAAACTTGCTGCGACGCAGCAAAAGTTGCGGCCGCGACCATTCCCGCCGCATGCCGATGCTCAATACGCATATTCCCGAAACACCGGGTCCACACGGCCCGACCATTCGCGATGGAACCGGGCCAGCTTGTGCTCGGCGGGTGTCACCCCCGTTTCCGCGATTTCCACCAAGGGATCGAGGAAGCCGGTTTCATCCGCACCGCAGGCATCCGCACGGGCGCGACGGCGCAGGCCCGCCACCGCGATCCTCACCGCCTCACGCGCCAGGTCACGCACCGTGCCGCCCCGGAACGGCAGCCCCAGCGCCAATTTCGGGACGCCATCACGCAGGGCGTGGCGTTCGGCCATGGTGAAATCCTTGACCAGGTCCCAGGCGGCATCCAGCGCCGCATCGTCGTACAGCAGGCCCACCCAGAACGCCGGCAGCGCGCAGATCCGGCTCCACGGGCCACTGTCGGCACCTCGCATTTCCAGGAATTTTTTCAACCGCACTTCCGGGAAGGCGGTGGTCATGTGGTCGTTCCAGTCGCGCAGCGTCGGCAACTGGCCCGGCAGCACGTCCAATCTGCCCTGCAGAAAATCCCGGAACGACTTGCCGCTGGCATCGTGGTAAATGCCATCGCGGTAACTGAAGTACATCGGCACATCGAGCAGGTAATCCACGTAGCGCTCGTAGCCGAAACCATCCTCGAACACGAAATCCAGCATCCCGGTGCGGCCGGGGTCGGTATCGGTCCAGATGTGGGAGCGGTAGCTCAGGAACCCGTTGGGCGTCCCTTCGGTGAACGGCGAATCGGCGAACAACGCCGTGGCGATGGGCTGCAGTGCCAGCGACACGCGAAACTTCCTCACCATGTCCGCTTCGGAGGCGTAGTCCAGATTGACCTGCACGGTGCAAGTGCGGGTCATCATGTCCAAGCCCAGCCGCCCCACCTCGGGCATGTAGGCTTTCATGATCCGATACCGCCCCTTGGGCATCCACGGCATCTCGGCGCGCGCCCATTTCGGCTGGAACCCCATGCCCAGGAAGCCCAGCTGCAGTTCGTCCGCCACTTCGCGCACCTCGCGCAGGTGGCTGCCGACCTCCTTGCATGTGTCGTGGATGGTGGCAAGCGGCGCCCCGGACAACTCCAGCTGGCCGGCCGGCTCCAACGTCACCGATGCCCCATTGCGCGCCAGCGCGATTACCCGGCCATTTTCCTCAATCGCAGACCAACCAAAACGGGTCAGCCCCTTGAGCAGGGCTTCGATGCCACGTTCGCCATCAAAGCTCGGCGGGCGAAGATCATCGACGCGAAAGCCGAATTTTTCGTGTTCGGTCCCGATGCGCCAATCGTCCCGGGGCTTTTCACCCGATGCCAGTACCGCGGCCAATTGCCGATGGTCGGTGATCGGCATGTCGCTGGCTGTGCTGGGTCCGGACATCGGCATCGCCTGTCGATTGGGCCCAGCAGAATAGCCGGTCACGGCACTGCACCGCAGCATCGCGGCTGCGACTTCAGCGTTCCGGTGATGCAGCGAATGGGGTTACAGCTGCAGCCAACCTGCCAGCACGCTGCGCAACTCCTCCACGCCCTGCTTGGATTCGCCGGAGAACAGCTGCACGCTGACGCTGTCGGCATAACTGCGCCCCAGCTCCATCCGCACCGCCTGCAGGGTGTTGCCGCCGGCGCCACGGCTCAACTTGTCGGCCTTGGTCAGGATCACGTGCGCCGGCAACCCGCGCCGCATCGCATAGCCCAGCATCTGGCGGTCGTACTCCTTCAGCGGATGACGCACATCCATCACCACCACCAGGCCGCGCAAGGCGACACGGGAGCCGAAATAACCGTCGAGAAACGCCTGCCAATGGGCCTGCAGATCCTGCGGCACCTTGGCGTAGCCGTAACCTGGCAAATCGACCAGATACTTGTTCTCGTGCGGCGGCAGGCCAAAAAACACCAGCTGCTGGGTCCGCCCGGGCGTCTTGGAGACTCGCGCCAGCGCGTTTTGCTGGCACAGGGCATTGAGCGCCGAGGACTTGCCCGCATTGGACCGGCCGGCAAACGCCACCTCGAAGCCGCCATCGGACGGCAGTTGGCGATAATTGTGGGCGGCCAGCAGGTACTGGGCGCGCGCGAACGGATTGGGTGCAGCCATGGCCATAGCATGGCATGTTATGGGCCATGTGCCAGCCTCGTTTGACCGGTTCCGGCGCGATGACCATAATTTGCGAGTTGCGCGACACCTGAACGCGCCCTCATGCCAGTGGAGTTTTTGCATGCGTCCTGTCCATGCCCTTGCCGGTGTTGCCTGCCTCGCGCTCGCCGCGGTTGCCTATGCCCAGAGCACGGCCGTTGCCGCGCCGGACAATGCCCCCGTGCAGACCGCACCCCTGGTGGAAAAACCCGCCTCCTGGGGCGATGCCCAGGCGGGCCAGAGCAAGGCCGGCGCCTGCGCGGCCTGCCACGGCCTGGACGGCAACGCCATGCAGCAGAACGCGCCGCGCATTGCCGGCATGCCCGAGCGCTACATCGCCGATCAGCTGCACCTGTTCAAGAGCGGCCAGCGCACCAGCGGCTTGGCCGCCATCATGGCGCCGTTCGCCAGCATCCTCAGCGCGCAGGACATGCGTGACGTCGGCGCTTGGTACGCCAAGCAGACCAGCGGCACCGGCGTGGCCGATGACACCCTGATCGCCAGCGGCCCGAATGCCGACCTGAAGTTCTATCAGGTGGGCGAACGCCTGTTCCGCAATGGCGACGCCACCCGCGGCGTCCCGGCCTGCATGGCCTGCCACGGCCCCTCAGGCGCCGGCAACCCGGGCCCCGCCTACCCGGCCCTGCACGGCCAGGATTCGGCTTACTTGGCGCGGCGCCTCGAGGAATACCGCACCGGCACCACCACGTACACCCATGCCACCCATTTCAAGCTGATGGCGGACGTGGCCAAGACGCTGACCGACGAAGAAATCAAGTCGCTTGCCAGCTATGCGCAGGGTTTGCATACGCGCGCACCGGGCACAACGAAGGAAAGCATCCGCCGCTGACGCACCCCTTCCCTTCATCCTGCGTTTGCAGCGGCCCCCGCATGCTCGCGCGGCCATCCTGATCCGCCGGAGATTGAATCGATGCGTTTGATCGTGGTTTCCCTGATGTTGCTGCTGGCCCATGCGTTGACGCCTGCGCGTGCGCAAACTGTCCTGCCGGGGCTGACCGAAGGCGTGCATTACCAGTACATCGAAGGTGGCCAGCCTTATCAGGCACAGCCCCCCGGCATGGTCGAAATCGCCGAGGTCTTCGCGTACACATGCCCGCATTGCGCACATTTCGCGCCAATGCTGGAAAAATGGGCGAAACAGCTGCCGGCACACGCCAAGCTGGTGCTGGTCACGGGCGTCTTCAATCGCGATGACACTTGGTCGCGCGCCTTCTTCGCGGCGCGCTCCAGCAAATCGCTTGCCGTTCTGCACCCCCGCCTGTTCGCAGCGATCCATGACAGCGGCGAGCTGCCCCACAATGCCAGCGCTGCCCAGATCATCGCCTTTGCGAGCAAGGTGCAGGGCGTGGACGCCAAGGCCTTCAAGGCCGCGATGCAGGACGACGACAAACAGCTGCCGCAACTGAAGGAGGCCTACGATTTCGCGCGTCGCAGCGGGATCGAAGGCACCCCATCGCTGATCGTGGCCGGCCGCTATCGTATCTTGGGCAACAGCTATGAAAACCTGCTTGCCAACGCACGCAGCGTGGTCCTGGCCCTCGCGCCGAAGAAGCCGTCGCCTGCCGGCGCCGGCAAGCCTGCGGCGGCCTCGCGCAGCGCGACGCCCGCCCGTCCCTGACCCAATCCATCGCACAACGAGTACCCGACATGGCCTTGTCCCGTCACGCCCTGCTGCTGTTCGCCCTGCTGCCGCTGGCGGCCTGCAAGAACGAAGCACCTGCCCCTGTCATCGCAAGTCCTGACGCCCCTGCCGCCCAGGCAGCCGTGCCAGCCGCCCAGCAGGCCAGCGCCGAGGACCCGCAGCGCGTGGCGGCCGCGGAGGCCGCCATCAAGGCCGCCGAGGAAGCCGCCGCCAAGGCACCGCCGCCGGTGGCCGGCACGGACTACCTCGTCATTCCCAATGGCCAACCCTTCGACACGCCGCCCGGCAAGATCGAGATCGTCGAGTTCTTCGGCTATGTCTGCCCGTTCTGCGCCATGGTGCAGCCCACCGTCGCCGCCATGAAGGCCAAGCTGCCGCCGGACGTGCATTTCGTCTATGTCCCGGCTGCATTCGGCTCGATGTGGGACAACTACGCCAAGGCCTTCTATGCCGCCGAGGCAATGGGCCTTTCCGACAAGACCCATGATGCGATGTTCCGCGCCATCCACATCGACAAGACCCTCAAGGGCGAGCGCGGCATGGATACGCCGGCAGAAATCGCCGCGTTCTACGCCGGTTACGGTGCCGATGCCAAGCAATTCCTGAGCAGCATGGAAAGCTTCGCGGTGGCCGCGAAAATCAACCATGCTCGCCAGTACATGACCACCGCCTTCAACGGTGATCAGATGAGCACCCCGGCGTTCATCATCGCGGGCAAGTACCGGGTGAAGGGGAAGAACCTGGAGGACATGTTCCGGATCATCAACCAGTTGGTGGTTGCCGAACGCGCCAAGCTGGGAAGCGCCTCGCCGGCGCCGGCGGCACCGACCGTGACGACCGAGGCGGCACCTGCAGCAGCGGGCGCGCCTGCGAACTGACCTTCCTTTCAACATCCTCATGGACAACCGCCGGCTGCGTCTGTTGAGCGCGAACATCCAGGCCGGCTCCAGCACGCGCGGTTATGGCGATTACGTCGCCCGCAGCTGGTCGCACGTGTTGCCGGCCGGCAACAAGCGCGGAGCGCTCGACACCATCGCCGAACTTGCAGGCCGTCACGACATCGTCGGCCTGCAGGAGGCCGACCCGGGCAGCCTGCGCTCTGGCTTTACCAACCAGACCCACTACCTGGCGGAGCGGGCCGGCTTCGCCTACTGGAGCCACCAGCCCAACCGCAGCGTGGCGGGGGTAGCCTCCAGCGCCAACGGCCTGCTCAGCCGGCTGGAGCCACGTCGGGTGGAAGACCACCCGCTGCCCGGGCGGGTGAAGGGCCGCGGGGTACTGACCGCCGTCTTCGGCAATGCAGGCAACGGCCTGACGGTGGCGATCGCCCACCTGTCGCTGGGAAACCAGTCCCGGCGCAGCCAGCTCGATTTCATCGCCGACTTGCTGGGCAACCGCCCCAACGCGGTTCTGATGGGGGATTTCAACTGCGATCCCGATTGCGCGGAGATGCAAACCCTGTATCGCCGCACGCGCCTGCAGCCCCCCGTTCAACGCGTCCCTACCTTCCCGTCCTGGCGACCGCAGCGTGCCATCGACCACATGCTGGTCACCCCCGAGCTGACCATCGCAGGCATGCAGGCCCTGCCGGCGGCGCAGTCGGACCACCTCGCACTGTCGGTGGAAATGGATATCCCGGAAGCCGCCCTGCGCTGAGGCTCGACGGCAGGCTTTGCCGGCTCACGCCCAAGCGCTGTACCCCATCGCACAGCCCACCAGCAGCATGAACGCCGCGAACACGCGTTTCAGCGCCAATCCGCTGAGCGCATGCGCAAGCCGCGTCCCGTAAGGGGCCGCCAGCACCGAAGCCACGGCCACCCCTGCGGCAGCAGGCAGGTAGATGTAGCCCACGGCCAACGGCATCGGCAGCGCATCGGCTGGCGCCTGCAACGCATATCCCAGTGCGCTGCCAAGCCCGATGAAAATGCCGCAGGCGGAGGAGGTCCCGACCGCACGCACCGGCGCCACGCCGCGCCAGATCAGCAGCGGCACGGTCAGGCTCCCCCCACCGATGCCAACCACCGACGACACCAGACCGATCCCGCCCCCTGCCAGGCTGTACCCAGGCCCATGCGGCGTTTCCAGACCACTGCCGGCACCTGCGGGCTTCGACAACAGCATCTGCGCAGCCACCAGAAAACAGTACGTTGCCACGCACCAGCGCAATACATTCCCATCCAGCCCGATGGCCAATCGGCTACCCAGCCAACCACCCAGCAACACGCCCGGCACTATCCACGCCACCGTGGACCAGGACACGCTGCCGCGCCGATGGTGGGCGCGTGCGGATGCGGCCGCCGTCAGCACGATGCTGGCAAGCGAGCTGGCCAAGGCCGCATGCATGGCGGCCTCCGGCGCAATCCCCTGCAGCGGCAGCACAAAGGCCAGCGCGGCCACCAACAGCAGGCCGCCGCCGATACCCAGCAAACCCGCAAGCACGCCGGCACAGGCCCCCAGAGCGAGGTACACCAACAGGAACATCTCATGTCTCCAACCGTCAGGGCGAGCCGTGGATGCTCGGTTATAGTCGGGACATGCACAAGATTGTCGCTGCCACGCTGGGCTTCCTGTTCGCCGGGCTCACCACGCCCATCGCCGTCGCCGCCCCACAGACCCGCCCACCGCTGCTGCATCGCGCGCCCACGCCCATCCCTCCCCCGGAGACGGCCCTCAAGGCGGCGTTCGAAACGGCCGGGCGCGGGGCGCTGGATGACATCGCGCTGGCGGCCTTCGCCAGCCATCCGCTGGCGGGATGGCTGGAATTCGTCCAGTTGCGTGCCGGCATCGATACGCTGCCAATCGATCGCGGCAACCGCTTCCTGACCGCCCACAAGGGCGAGCCCGTGGCCATGGCGTTCCGCGATGCGTGGCTGCCGGCGCTTGCCCGTCGCAATGCCTGGCCCAGCTTCCTGGCGCACTGGGATGCCACGCTCACCAGCCCCCTCCTGCGCTGCTTGCGACTGCAGGCGCTGATGGCCAGCAATCGCGTCGATGCCGAATGGACGAAGGAAGCGCAGGCGCTGTGGCGCAACGCAGCCGAGGCCTTGCCTGCACAATGCGATGCACCGCTCGCCCTGCTGGCAGCACAAGGCGGCCTGCCTGTTGCCCTGCGCTGGGAGCGCTACGACAAGGCGGCCGAAGCTGCACAGACCGCGGTCATGCGCAGCATCGCCCAAGGCCTGCCTGCTGCGGATCAAGCACAGGCGGCCGCCTATGCCGCCTACATCGACGCCCCCTCAGACAAGGCGAGTGGTTGGCCGGCGAACGCCCGCAGCCGCTTGGTCGCGTCGGTGGCCCTGGCGCGACTGGCGAAATCGTCACCTGACCGCGCAGAAGCCTTGCTCTCCACACTCGCCCAGCCGCTGGCGTTTACACCCACGGACAGTGCACGAGTGCAATATCAGCTCGCGCTGTGGTCGGCTGCCTCCTATTTGCCGGAAGCAGCCCGCCGACTGGCTGCCGTACCCGATGCCGCTTGGGACGCGAGCCTGCATGAGACACAGGTGCGCGAGGCCTTGGCCCGCAGCGACTGGGCAGCAGCCCTGGCGGCCATTCAGCGCATGCCCGAGGCACAACGCAACGATTCCCGCTGGCTCTACTTCGCCGCACGCATGCACGCACTGGGGGGCAACGACACCGCCGCCCGCGCCTTGTTCGCACGCGCAGCCGAGAAACCGGACTTCCATGGCTTTCTTGCAGCAGACCGGCTGGACCTGCCCTACGCACTGTGCCCGTGGCTACCCGCCGCTGCGCTTTCACAAAAGCAGGCCATCGCCAATGACCCCGGCATCGTGCGCGCCCTGCAACTCCACATGCTTGACCGCAAAGGCTGGGCCACGCGCGAATGGGATGCAGCCTTGGCGCGGTTTACCGACGAGCAGCGCCGCATCGCGGTGGAAGTCGCACAGGACAACGGCTGGTTCGACCGCGGCGTCTTCAGCCTGATCAATGTCAACGGCAAGCGCCTGCCTGCGGAGCAGCAGCTCTACCTGCTGCGTTTCCCGCTGCACCATGCCGAGACGATCCGGCGTGAAGCATTGCGCAACCGCCTCGACCCGGCCTGGATCGCTGCTGAAATTCGCGCCGAATCGGTGTTCGACCCGATGGCGCGCTCCTCCGCCAACGCACGCGGGCTGATGCAGGTCCTGCCATCCACGGGCGAAGGCTTGGCCAAAGCGCTGGGCCTGCCCTGGACGGGGACGGACAGCCTGTACGACCCCGACACCAACATACTTCTCGGCAGCGCCTATTTGCGGCAACTGATGGACCGCTACGGCGGCAAGCCCTATCAGGTCATCGCCGGCTACAACGCCGGGCCAGCGCCGTTGAACCGCTGGCTGAGCCAGCGCCCAAACGCTGATCCCGATATCTGGATCGAGACCATCAGCTACCGGGAAACCCGCGAGTACGTGGCGCGTGTGCTCAGCTTCAGCACGCTGTACGACTGGCGGCTCAACGGTGACGCCATGCGCCTCAGCAATCGTCTTGCCGGCATCGAAGGGGGCCCGCGCAAGCGGTTTGCCTGCCCGCAGGAACAGTTGCCGAAGCAACTGAAATAAAGGCTTGCCGAGTGGCGGCAACTGGCATACCTTCGGTCACGTATGGTTACACGTGTGCACGCCAAGGGGGCGCGTGACACGGACGGTTCCGGTACGGGCCGCACGCCGGACGGGAATTTCGTGTCTTTGCTGTTCTCCGCCAACAGCCTCGCCGAGATCGAGGCGATCGCCGCGCGCGAGGCGGCCGCACACTTCGGGCTACCCAACCTGCACCTGCACTGGGAAACCCGCGCGCAAGCCGAGTGCGCCACTGTGCCCACCGTGCGCCCGCTGCCGCAGCCCGTACGGCGCACCACGCCCAACTGCAGGCGCAAGCAATTCCTGCTTCCCTCCCTGCCCGATGGCCCGACACTCAACGTGGATTGGCCTGACGGGCTCGTGGAAAGCCTTGCCGACACGCCGGCCTGGTGCAACCTCATGGCCCTGCTAGGCGCCCGGGTCAGCACTGCACTGGAATTGCAGGAGCAGCGCCTCGCCTCCGAGCGCCACGCCAAGACGGCCCAGCTGCACCATGCGCTGTACGCCGTGGCCAATCTGGCCTCCACCGACATCGACATGACCGACATGCTGCGACAGATCCACGGGATCATCGGCAGCCTGATGTATGCGCAGAACCTCCTCATCGCCCTGTATGACGCCGCACACGACAGCATCCGCTTCGTTTACTACGCTGACGAGAGCGACCCCAACACGGTCGACCCCGATTGCGAGTACCCCGCTTCGGCACTGCGCGAAAGCCTGACCCTTGAAGTGATCCGCCGCGGCCATGCCGCCATGGGGCCTTCACGCCAGCTGCTGCAGGAGTTCGGCTTCAATTCCGACTCCCCCGGCTACGGCACGCAAAGCGCGGATTGGCTGGGTGTCCCCATGGTGGCCGACGGGGTGGTTCGTGGCGCCGTGGTGGTCCAGTGTTACGACCAGCGCAACCGCTACAGCCCGGAAGACCAGGCCCTGCTCGAGTTCGTGGCCCAGCACATCCTGATCGCACTGACGCGCCGGCAGGCCCATGTCGAGCTGGAGCAGCGCGTTGCGGAACGGACCCACGCCCTGACCGAAGAAATCCGCGAACGCCAGCGCGGCGAGCGACTGCAAGCAGCCCTCTATGCCATCGCCGACCTTGCCAGCAGCCGGCTCGGCATGGAAGAAATGCTGCATCGCATCCATCTGGTCGTCGGCCAGCTGATGTATGCGCGCAATTTCTACATCGCGCTGCACGATGCCCAGCGCGACAGCGTCCGTTTCATCTATTTCGCGGACGCGAAAGACACCAACATCTACGAGACCAACCGCGAAGTGCCGGCGGCAGACCTCGAAAACAGCCTGACCCTCGGCCTGATACGACAGGGCAATCTGGTGCATGGCGCCGCACAAGACGTGGCACGCACGCTGCAGATCTCCGATGGCGTCGGGCTGGGCACCCCGGCGCTGGACTTCCTCGGCGTCCCCATCGCCAGTGCAGGCGGCATGCGGGGTGCCGTGGTGGTCCAAAGCTATGAGCCCGACATCCGCTTCAGCGCAGACGACCGCGCACTGCTGGCCTATGTCGCCCAGCACATCATGACCGCACTGGAGCGCAAGCAGCTGCAGGAAGAACTGGAAGGCCTCGTCCAGGTCCGCACGCGCGAGCTGGCCGAGACCGTGCTGGAACTGCGCGAGCAGGTCAACGTGCGCGAGCTGGCCGAACAACGCCTGGTCCACGAGACGCTGCACGACGCATTGACCGGCCTGCCCAACCGCACGCGCTTCCACATCGCGCTGGAATACGCGCTGGCGCGCCTGCACGACAGCCCCGAACACCAATTCGCCGTGCTGTTCCTTGACCTTGACCGCTTCAAGGTGATCAACGACAGCGTGGGCCATCTGTTTGGCGACCAGATGCTGAAGGAAGCCGGCCGCAGACTTTCCTCCTGCATGCGCGAGAGCGATCTCGTCGCCCGTTTCGGTGGCGACGAATTTGCCATCCTGCTCGAACACATCAATTCCCCGGAGGACGCCTGCGCCACCGCACGCCGGGTCATCGACGCTCTTTCCGTCCCCATGCAGATCGACGGCAAGGCGCTGTATACCTCGGCCAGCGTGGGCATCACCTTCGGCGAGGCCCGCTATACGAAGGCCGAGGAATTGCTGCGCGATGCGGATGTCGCGATGTATCGCGCCAAATCGCACGGGCGGCGACGCTTCGAGCTCTTCGACGAACACCTGCACCGCGAAGCCCGGCAGCTGCTGGATCTGGAAAGCGATCTGCGGCGTGCCATCCAGTGCAACGAGTTCGTGCCCTACTTCCAGCCCATCGTCGATCTGCGTGACGGGCGCCTGCTTGGCCACGAGGCCCTGCTGCGCTGGCAGCACCCGCAGCGCGGCATCCTGGCGCCCGGTGCATTCCTGAAAGTCGCCGAAGACAGCGGCAGCATCGAACAGATCGATGCGCAGATGCTGGAGGCCACCTTCAGCCACTTGGCCGAGCTTTCTGTCGATGGTCGCTATGTGACGCTGAACGTTTCTCCCCGGCGTTTCCGCAGCGCCGATTTGGCCAGCCACCTGCTGGATGCGCTCGCCCGGCATGACGTGTCGCCGCAGGCTCTTCGGGTCGAAGTCACCGAGGACGCCCTGCTGGAAAATCCCGAACAGGTCGCCGCCACCCTGGCCTCCCTGCATGCCGCCGGGGTGCTGGCGGCACTCGACGATTTTGGTACCGGCTACTCCTCGCTCAGCTATCTCCACCGCTTCCCGCTGCACGCGCTGAAGATCGACCGATCCTTCGTCAGCAACCTCGCCCCGACGCTGGACGACACCAGTGCCGCCGTCATTCGCGCGGTGCTGGCGCTGGCCAGCTCACTGGGGCTGGAGGTGATTGCGGAGGGCATCGAAACCGACCTCCAGCGCAGCCTGTTGCTGGAGCTGGGCTGCACGCGCGGGCAAGGGTTCCTCTTCTCGCCTGCTCGCAGCATCGCGGCCCTGCGCGAAATCGCCCTGTAACGTTCGCGGCCGTGAAAAACGGCATCATGCTGCGATGAATTGGCCTTTCCCTTCCGGCGCACGCCGCTATCTGGTGGGCGGCGCGGTGCGCGATGCCCTTCTGGGCCTGCCGCCCGGCGACTTCGACTACGTGGTGGTGGGTGCCACACCGGCGCAGATGCTGGCGGCCGGCTTCAAGCAGGTCGGGCGCGATTTTCCGGTATTCCTGCACCCGGATTCGGGCGAAGAACATGCGCTGGCCCGCACCGAACGCAAATCCGGGCACGGCTACACCGGCTTCGTGGTGCATGCGGCGCCCTCGGTCACGCTGGAGGAGGATCTGTCGCGGCGTGATTTCACCATCAACGCCATCGCCCGCGCCGAGGACGGCAGCCTGGTGGACCCGTTTGGCGGCGCACGCGATATCGAGACGCGCGTGCTGCGTCATGTTGGCGCGGCTTTCGTCGAAGACCCCCTGCGCGTGTTGCGCGCGGCACGCTTCATGGCACGTCTTGCCCCATTGGGCTTCACTGTCGCACCGGAAACCCTGGCCTTGATGCAGCAAATGGCCGCCAGCGGCGAACTGGCCGCACTGGTGCCGGAACGGGTCTGGCAGGAACTGGCCAAAGCGTTGCGAAGCCGTGCCCCCTCCGCTTTCCTGCGCACCCTGCGCGAAGCCGGCGCATTGCGCGAGGTGCTGCCGGAAATCGACGCCCTGTACGGTGTGCCGCAGCGCGCCGACTACCATCCGGAAGTGGACACCGGCACCCACGTGGAACTGGTCTGTGACATGGCGGCAACACTCCTGCCGGGCGACGACCTGATCGGCTTTGCCGCGTTATGTCACGACCTTGGCAAGGCGTTGACGCCGACGGACCAATGGCCACGGCACGTGATGCACGAACAACGTGGCGTTGCCCCCGTCACTGCCCTGAGTCAGCGCCTGAAGGTGCCGAATGAGCACCGTGAACTGGCCGTCCTCACCTGCCGCGAACATCTCAACGTGCATCGCATCGCGGAACTGAAGCCTGCCACCGTGCACGCGTTGATCGCCCGCTGCGACGGCTTCCGCAAACCGGGTCGCATCGACCAGCTGGCAACGGTGTGCGAGGCCGATGCACGCGGCCGTACCGGCCATGCCGACGCGGCTTATCCGCAAGCACGGACGTTGCGAAAACTGCACGCTGCCGCACAGGCGGTGCGCAGCGACACCATCGCCAGCCAAGGGCACACCGGCCCCGCCTTTGGTGAAGCAATGCGCAAGGCACGCATCGCTGCGATTGCCGCGGCGATGGCCGATGCCGCTGCGGTCAGATCGTGACCCGCCAGCCTTTTTTCTCCATTCCCCACATCAGCCACCACCACAGCGCAACGAAAGCAACCGCCACGGCCAGCGACACAGCATTGCCTTCGCCCAGCCAAGCCGCCGCCTGCCCATAAGCCGCCTCGAATACGCCGAACTTCGCGAACACACAGGCCAGCAGCCACGAGCCTGCGTAGGCAGTGATGGCATTGATGCCCATGCTGCGCCCCAACGGGTACACCCCCAGGT
The DNA here is from genome assembly GCA_963205445.1 of Pseudomonadota bacterium. Classification (GTDB taxonomy): domain Bacteria; phylum Pseudomonadota; class Gammaproteobacteria; order Xanthomonadales; family Xanthomonadaceae; genus Thermomonas. The sequence continues at coordinate 6,841 of CAUJJG010000035.1, read as the reverse complement.
GATCGAACAGCGCATGGCACAACGCCAGCAGCAGGCAGGACCAACCCGCTGCATACAGCACATAGGAGGACGTCCACAGATTCTTGTTCCACGGCATCCACTGCGCCCACAACCAGCCCAGCGCCAACAGGGCCAGCCCCCCCACCATTACCGGCACGCCGCCGCGATCACGCAACTCTGCGCCCGCTCTTACCCCCAACAGGGTGGTGGCGATGGCCGGCAGGGTGCTCAACAGCCCTTCCGGGTCATGGCCGCGCCGGGTCGTCGGGTCGAATTGGTAGTTGTGAACGCCCGCCAGCCACGTATCCACGCGACTGGCGAGGTTGTCCCACGGCGCATAACCGCCACCCGTGGCCAACAGCACCCAATACCCCAGCAACAGACCCGCAATCACCAGCCATTGCCGGCGCGGGGTCAGCCACAGCACCAAGGGTGCCGCCACGCCATAACACAGGCCAATGCGCTGCAATACCCCCCAGACGCGAAAATCCGCCTTGTCGTAGCCCCACATCGCCACCGCGTGCAAGGCCAGCCCCACGCCGACCAAGCGCAATGCGCGCACCCAGAGTTTCGACACGGGCGTACCCGCCTTCAGGCCCAGCGCAATCGACACCCCAACCACAAACAAGAAGGCAGGAAAGATCAGATCCGTGGGGGTGAAGCCGTTCCATTCGGAATGCGCAAGCGGCGCATACACATGCGCCCAGCTGCCGGGGTAGTTGACCAGCAGCATCGTCGCCACCGCCCAGCCGCGCAGGACATCCACCGACACGAAACGCCGCTGGGGCGCTGGCGATGCGGCCTGGGTCATGCCCTCCCTCCCGGGGATGCTTACAGTCGTTGATCGAGACGCAGCAGGGTATCGCGCCAAGGGGTAAACGCCGTAGCCAGCCCGATCAGCACGCCCAAGGCATTGGCCATGGCGTCATGGCGATCCAGCATGCGGCCCAACCCCATCTGTGCCTGCGCAAACTCCAGCCCGATCCCCATCAGTACCAGCATCACGCAGACGAACCCCCAAGACAGCCGTCGCGCAAACAACTGCACGGCCCCCGCCGCCAGCATGCCGTAAGCCGCGAAGTGTTCGACCTTGTCGTTGACACCCACTGCTGGCAGGTTCTGGCTGGGCAACAGCGAGCCCGCCACGACGGCGGCGATGGCGATGACCCACAGCCCCGCCCACAGCCATGGGCGCCGGAACGGCTTCAGTGAGCGGCCCGCACGCAGCCGGCTCACAGGCGATGACTCAGATCGCCCAGCAAAAACGCTGCATCCAGCTCCACGCCACGCTGGAAGCCGATGGCCTGAAACCGCTCGCCCATCTCGCTGGGCAAGGTCAGCACTTTGGCCTGCTGACGCAGGTTGTGGCAGGCCACCTCGTCCGCCGCCTGCGCCTCCGCCGCCTCAAGGGCCGCCTGCAATCCGTTGCCCAGCAGGAAGCTGGCCTGCGAGCAATAGCCGCTGAACTCGAACCCCGCGCCCACGCACGCCTCGGCCACGGCAGTGAAATCCACCGACGCGGTGATGTCCTGCAAACCCGGCCAGGCGAACACATCAAGGGTGACGTGATGCTGACGAAAAGCGCGCAAGGTGCCATCGTCGCGCTCGGGCTGGTAATACTCGGCGCGTGCATACCCGTAGTCGATGAACAGCAGCGCACCATCCTGCAACCCACCCACGACGGCCTGCATCCAGTACGGCAGTTGCATCAGCACTTCGCTGCGGTAACCGTCCGGCAACGGCCCGGGCAGTCGGCGCTGCAGGTTGCTCACCGCCGACTGCAGCATCGCATCCGCCGGCCTTTCGGCCCGCACGAAGCGCCCTTCGCCATCCAGCACCACGTGTTCTTCCAGCACTTCACCATCGCGCAGCACGAAGCGCGGCACCGGCAATGCGTCGATCACCTCGTTGGCAAACACCACGCCGTTCCAAGGCGACTCGATCGGCCCATCCAGCCACATCACCCGCGCCAACACATCCGGTTGCAAGCTGGCCTGCAACCGTTGCTGCTGGCGCTGACGAAGATCAGCACTGGGTTCGAGGATGGCATAGCGTGACGGCAAGGCACCCAGCGCCTGCAGAGCAGGCAGGCACGCTGCCGCGAATGCGCCGCTGCCTCCACCCAGCTCCAGGAATGTTGCCCCCTTGCCTGCCTGCCGGATCGCCGGCGCCAGGGCATTCGCCACACAGGCGGCAAACAGCGGCGAACGCTCAGGCGCCGTGGTGAAATCACCCGCCGCGCCAAACTTGTGTGCACCCGCGCTGTAGTAGCCCAAGCCCGGCGCATACAACGCCAGTTCCATGAATTTCCAGAACGGCAGGCTGCCGCCAGCGGCGATGATCTGCTCCTGAATCACTTCACGCACATGCGCGCTGTGCGCCTGCGCATCGGCAGACGGTTGCGGCAGCGCACTCATGGGGCCATCCGCAAACGCCGGCCGGCGCTCTGGCCAGGGCCTGAAAACACGCGCACCTCGATGGCACGAATGCGATGCGCATGCAGCGCCTCGCGATCAGCAGTGAGCCGGGTCAGGAAGTACGCGGCAAACTCCTCCAAGGTCGCGTTCTCGATCGGCAGCAACAGCACGTCGGCACGCAAAAACGGGATGCGCTGGCCATTGAACAGCGCGATGACCTGCCCATCGGCCTCCTCGATCCGCAGATGCGGCGAGTGCATGGGCAGGATCGTCCATTCATTGAGCTCGCGGCACAGCGCGATCACGCTGTCCTTGTAGATGCCGTAATCGAAGCACATGCCGTTGCCCAGCATCTGCGCTTCGATGTCCACTTCCACCTTGAAGTTGTGGCCGTGCAGGCGCTCGCGTTCGCTGGCGGAAAAAATCGTGAAATGCGCCGCCGAGAATTTCATCGCCTGCTTGGCCAGGCGGATGGTCACGGTGTCGTTCATGCAAAATCCTTGTCGCTGATGTCGCCCAGCTGCGGGCGCAGCACGATGTCCTCCACCACGCTGCGCGCCGACAGGGACCACGCCAGCCACGCGGCTTCGGCCACATCCTCGGCCGGCATCAGCCGGTGCTCCGGCAGCGGCACCCCGGCCCAGGAATCGGTACGGGTGGCGCCCGGCAGCAGGGCCACCACGCGCACGCCATGCGGTTTCATTTCTTCGCGCAGATTGCGTGAAAACCCGTACAGCGCATGCTTGGCGATGCTGTAGCTGCCGCCGTTGGGATAGGCCGCGATCGAGGCCGTGCTGCACACGTTCAACACCATGCCGCTGCGGCGCTGGACCATCGCTGGCAACAGGCGCTTGGTCAGCCGGTAGGCGCCAAACAGATTGGCCTGCAGCATCGCCAGCAGGGCGTCGTCGTCCTCCTCGCTGATCGCCCCCGGCTGGAACGCGCCGGCATTGTTGATGAGCAGATCCACCGCGCCATGGCGGGCCAGCACGCCCTGCGCCAACGCGTCCACCGCCGCGTCGTCGCTGACGTCGCAGGCATGGGTTTCGACCTGCGGAAGCGCCGTCTTCAACGCATCCAACCCAGCCTGCCCGCGCGCGCAGGCGATCACCTGCGCGCCTTCGCGGGAGAAGCGTTCGACGATCGCGCGGCCGATCCCACGGCTGGCGCCGGTGACCAGCACCACGCTCATGCAAAACTCCCGCGCACGATTTCCACGCCCACCGCCCTCGCATTGGCCAGCGCCTCCGGCTTGGACAGCTTCAACCGCACCGCCTTCGCGCCGAATTCGGTCAGGATCAGCTCGGCACAGCACTCCGCCAGCGTCTCCACCAACATGAAGTCGGTCTGTGCGATGTAGTCGGCCAGCCGCAGGCTCACGGCCTCGTAATCCAGCGCATCGGCCAGGGCATCGCTGCTGGCGGCAATGCGGTTGTCAAAGCGCATCTGGATATCAAACACCAGCGGCTGCGGGGCATGGCGCTCGCGGTCGTACACCCCGATCAGGGCGTCGATGCGCAAGCCTTCGATGAAAACGATGTCCGTCATCCGCGCAGGATACCTTCCCCACGGTATCCCCTCATCATGGGCAACCCCGTCACACTGCCAGCAGCGTGGCCATGTCCCAGCGCGGCACCGCCCGGATCACGGCGTCATCGTGCTGGCCCGCCGCCAACCGCAGCGCGCCGGCAAAGGCGATCATCGCGCCGTTGTCGGTGCACAGGGCCGGCCGCGGAAAGCAGGCGCGGCCGCCGCGTGTTGCGCACATGGCGATGAGCTTCTCACGCAGGCGCTTGTTGGCCCCCACGCCGCCGGCCACGATCAGGGTGTCGGTGCCGGCCGCGTCCAGCGCACGCGCGCACTTGATTGCCAGCGTGTCCACCACCGCATCCTCGAAGCCACGGGCGATGTCGGCCATGGTCTGCGCCGACTGGTCGCAGTCCCGCCATGCCAGCAACACCTGGGTCTTCAACCCGCTGAAAGAAAAATCCAGCCCCGGCCGGTCGGTCATCGGCCGCGAGAACTTGAACCGCCCCGGCACCCCGGTTTCCGCCAGTTTCGCCAGCTGCGGCCCGCCCGGATACGGCAGCCCCATCAACTTGGCGGTCTTGTCGAAAGCCTCGCCGGCGGCGTCGTCCAGCGTTTCACCCAGCAGCCGGTAGCGGCCGATGGCCTCCACCGCCACCAGCTGGGTATGCCCGCCGGAGACCAGCAGGGCCACGAACGGCGGCTTGGGCGCGTCGTCCTCGATCAGCGGTGCCAGCAGATGGCCTTCCATGTGGTGGACGCCGATGGCCGGGACTTCCAGCGCCCAGGCCAGCGCACGCGCCACACCAGCGCCTACCAGCAGCGCCCCGACCAAGCCGGGGCCGGCGGTATAGGCCACGCCGTCGATGTCGGCCATCGCCAGCCCCGCCTCATCCAGCGTCTGCCGGATCAGTGGCAGCAGCTTGCGCACATGGTCGCGGCTGGCCAGCTCCGGCACCACGCCGCCGTATTCGGCATGCAGGGCGATCTGGCTGTAAACCGCTTGGGCGCGCAATCCGGCGCCACCACCCAGCTGGGTGTCGTACACGGCAACGCCGGTCTCATCGCAGGAGGATTCAATGCCAAGGACTCTCATGCCGCTATCTTGCGCCCAAACCCACTTGCACCGAAACCCCATGGGCTGCTATGATGCGCGGCTCGCCCACTTTGCCGGGCGTTTTCCCAGAATTCGAGATTTCCCGATGCCCAGCGTCAAAGTCCGCGAAAACGAACCCTTCGAGTTTGCCCTGCGTCGTTTCAAGCGCACCTGCGAAAAGGCCGGCGTGCTGGCCGAAACCCGCAAGCGCGAGTTCTACGAAAAGCCGACCCAGGAGCGCAAGCGCAAAGCTGCCGCTGCCGTGAAGCGTCAGGCGCGCCGCAGCTCGCGTGACGTCACCAAGCGCCAGCGCATGTACTGAGCGCGGTGGTTGTCTGCGAAAGCCGGCACGCGTGAGCGTGGCCGGCTTTTCGCATTTCTGCAAACCCGATTCCGGAGTACCCGTGACGATGAGCCTCAAGCAACAGCTGACCGATGACATGAAGACCGCGATGAAGGCGGGCGAAAAGGATCGCCTCGCCGTGATCCGCCTGATCAATGCCGCGATCAAGCAGAAGGAAGTCGACGAGCGGGTGGAGATGACCGACGCGCTGGTACTGGCCGTGCTGGAAAAGATGGTCAAGCAGCGCAAGGACTCCATCACCCAATACGAAGCAGCCAACCGCGAAGATCTCGCCGCCGTTGAGCGCTACGAGCTCGGCGTGATCGACGCCTATCTCCCCGCCAAGCTGGACGAGGCCGCGATCCTGGCCGAGATCGACAAGGCCATCGCGGCAACGGGCGCGACGTCCGCCGCCGACATGGGCAAGTTGATGGGCGTGCTCAAGCCCGCGCTTGCCGGCCAGGCCGACATGGGCCTGGTATCGAAGCTGGTCAAGCAGAAGCTGGGCTGAGCCATGGCCCACGGCCTCGTCAGCATCCGCGCCGCCACCCCGGAGGACGTGCCGCTGATCCGCTGCCTGATCGCGGAGCTGGCCGAGTACGAGCGACTTGCCGATGCTGCGGTGGCCACCGACGCGGGCCTGCGCGAACACCTGTTTGGCCCGCGCCCGTCCGCCGAGGTGCTGATTGGCGAGGTGGAAGGGGAGCCTGCCGGGTTTGCCCTGTTCTTCCACAATTTCAGCACCTTCGTCGGCAAGCGCGGCCTGTATCTGGAAGACCTGTTCGTGCGCCCGCAGTACCGCGGCAGCGGCCTGGGCAAGCACCTGATGGCCACGCTGGCGCGGATCGCCCTGCAACGCGACTGCGGCCGCTTTGAATGGAGCGTGCTGGACTGGAACACGGACGCCATCGGCTTCTACCGCCGTATCGGCGCCGTGGGCATGGACGAATGGACAGTGCAGCGGCTGGAAGGCGACGCCCTGCGCGCACTGGCGGCGTACGACGAGCTGTAGCCACCAGCGCAGCGCCCCGCGGGACGCGGCGCTGGCCCCTCCCCCAAAACGCGCTCAGAACCGCCAGGTCAGGCCGGCGCTGACGCTGCGGCCAACCCCGGGCAGGTAGCCGGGCTGGGCCAGCGTGGCCTGGTTGCGGATCACGTAGCTGCTGGCATAGCGCCGGTCGGTCAGGTTCTCGCCCTGCAGGAACACGGTCCAGCCACCGTAGGCGGCGGTGTAGTCGAGCTTGAAGCCCAGCAGGGCGTAGCCGTCCTGATAGATGCTGCGGGTTTTGGCGTGGCCGATCGGGGTCTCGCCCGGCAGCCAGCGCAGATTCGGGCCGACCCGCCAGCACGATGCGCTCAAGCTCAAGCATCGCCGCCCCCGCACGCGCCGCAAGCGGCGACCTCGGCGTCCTCCTGCCAGCGTCCTGCCGCTGCGCCAGCAGCTGCCGGTCCAGCAGC
>CAUJJG010000034.1 GCA_963205445.1 Pseudomonadota bacterium | reverse complement strand
CTTGCCACCGGGCGCGGCGCAGGCGTCGAGCACACGCGCCGTGGGTGCAGGGGCGAGCGCATCGGCCACTGCCTGTGCGGCACCGTCCTGCACCGCCACCAGCCCGGCGTCGAAGCCGGGCAGCTGCGCCACCGGCACGGGCGTGTCCAGCCGCAGCGCATCGGCCAACGTCGGGTGCGCCGTCGCCGCGATGCCGGCATCCAGCAGCAGTTGCTGATAGTCGGCGCGGCTGATCCAACGCCGGTTGACCCGCAGCCACATCGGCGCAGCTTCCGCGCTGGCAGTGAAGATGGCGTCGGCCTGCGTCGGCCAGTCGGCTTCGACCTGCGCGGCCAACCAGCCCGGCCACGTTGCGCGGGCATCCGCCTGCGGGAACCCTTCGCGCAGGGCACGACGCAGCAGGGCGTTGACCATCCCCACCTGATGCACGCGCTTGATCGACCGTGCGGCTTCCACCGTGGCGTCCACCAGTGCGTGTGCGGGCAGCTGCAGCTCAATCTGGGCAAAACCGGCCAGCAGCAGCGCCTTCAGCGCACCGTCGCGGGCGCCCAGCGGTTTCTGCAGCCACTGCGTCAGCGCCGCGTCATAGCAGGCGCGGCGGCGCAGCGCGGTGAACACGACGGCCTCCACCAGCGCACGGTCGCGGGGATCGGGCAGGGCGGGCAGGGCTTGGCCCAGCGCCGCCTTCAGCGAGCGCCCGCAGTGCAGCACTTCGTCGAGGATGCGGGCCGCGGCAACGCGGGCGGCGACGCCCGGGTTCATGCGAATGTGTCGCGACGGGCGTTGCGGTAGTCCTGTGCGCTGATCGGCTTGCCGCCGTCGCGCTGCAGGGTCAGCAGGCGCAGCGCGCCGCTGCCACAGGCCACATCAACCCCCTCCCGGCCGGCGCGCAGCACGCTGCCGGGCGCGGCGGCGTGGGCTTCGTCCAGCGCGCGTGCGGCGTGGATTCGCACGCGCTCGCCGGCAAGCTGGGCTTCCGCCACCGGCCACGGGTTGAAGGCGCGCACCTTGTTGGCCAGCCTCTGCGCCGGTTGCGCCCAGTCAAGCCGGGCTTCGGCCTTGTCCAGTTTGTGGGCGTAGGTCACGCCTTCGGCCGACTGCGGGTGCGGTGGCAGGTGGATGGTGGCGCGCAGCAGACCCAGCGCGTCGCCCAGCACCCGTGCACCGAGTTCGGACAGGCGGTCGTGCAGCGCACCGCCGGTCTCCTCCGGGCCGATAGCGAGCGACTGCGCCAGCAGCACCGGGCCGGTGTCCAGCCCCTTTTCCATCTGCATCAGGCACACGCCAGATTCCGTATCACCGGCTTCGATCGCGCGCTGGATCGGCGCCGCGCCGCGCCAGCGCGGCAGCAGCGAGGCGTGCACGTTCCAGCAGCCGTGCTCGGGGATGTCCAGTACCGACTGCGGCAGCAGCAGGCCATAGGCCACCACCACCATCAGGTCGGGCTGCAGCGCGCGCAGGGTGCGCTTGGATTCGGCACTGCGGAAATTCTCCGGCTGGTAGACCGGGATGCCGCGCTGCACGGCTTCCAGCTTGACCGGCGAGGCCGTCAGCCCGCGCCCGCGCCCGGCCGGGCGGTCCGGCTGGGTGTACACCGCCACCACCTCGGCCTTGCTGCAGGCCGCGCGCAGGCAAGGCACCGCGAACTCGGGGGTGCCGGCAAAGACGATGCGCATGGCTCAGGCCGCGCGCTTGGCCTTCAGCAGCTTCTTGCGCACCATCTCGCGCTTGAGCGGGCTGAGGTAGTCGACGAACAGCTTGCCGTCCAGATGGTCCATCTCGTGCTGGATGCAGACCGCCAGCAGACCATCGGCTTCCAGTGAGAACGGCTGCCCCTGACGGTCCAGCGCCTCGACGGTGATGACGTTGCTGCGGGTGACATCGGCATAGATGCCGGGGACGGAGAGGCAGCCTTCCTGGTACACCTGCTCGCCATCGCGAGCGCTGATGCGCGGGTTGACGAAGACCAGTGGCCGGCTTTTGTCCTCGCTCACGTCAATCACCATGAAGCGCTTGTGCACATCCACCTGGCTGGCGGCCAGGCCAATCCCGGGGGCGTTGTACATGGTTTCAAACATGTCGTCGAACAGGGTCTGGAAGGCCGGCGTGGCCAGTTCCGCAGGGGCGACATCAACGGCCCGGGTACGCAGGCGCGGGTCGGGGAATTCAAGGATCGGGAGCAAGGCCATGGCGGTATTCCGGTGATGGCGCGGCCTGAAAAGGCGCGCTTCAGGGCGATTGTATCGCGGTCAAGCTGCATGGCCGCTTGCCAGCGGCCTGTGTTTGTGGGCAGTATTTACGAAGCTTCAGGGGGTTTTGACCATAGGAAGCGGGGAGATAGCGACCATGTTTGAACGTGTTTCCAAACAGCCGCGTGCCAGTGCGCCGCGCGCGCGCGGGCTTCGCACGATGCTTGCCGCAGCGCTGCTGACGGTGGCCACTTATGCGGCGGCGGTCGAGCTGCGCGGGGATTATCCCCAGACCTACGTGGTCAAGCGTGGCGATACGCTGTGGGACATTTCCGCCCGCTTCCTCAAGAAGCCGTGGCTGTGGCCGGAAATCTGGCAGGCCAATCCGCAGATCAAGAATCCACACCTGATCTACCCGGGTGACGTGCTCAGTCTGGCCCACACCGAACGCGTGGCCGTCCAAGCGGGCGAACGCATGGAGGCACCGGTCAACGCCGTGCCGCTGGCCGAGATCGAGCCCTTCCTCAAGGACAGCCGCGTGGTGTCCAACATCGACCAGCTGCCGTATGTGGTGGGTCTGGAAGACAACCGCCTGCGCGGTACGCGCGGACATGTCGCCTACATCCGCGGCTTGGCCGGCGTCGAACCCGGCCAACGCTACCTCGTGGTTCGGCCCGAAAAGCGTTACCGCATGGTGGAACGCGCCGGCCTGTGCTGCGACCTGTTCCAAAGCGAGGATCTGGATGCACGCGGCAAGCGGGGTCCCGACGACGGCACGCTGTGGAGCAATGCGGTCTTCCCGGGCAAGAACACCGAGCTGCTGGGGTATGAGCTGGTGACCCAGGCCAGTGGCACCGTGACGCGCGGCGAAGTGGCCGGCATTCAGGCCAGCACGCTGCTGCTGGATGACTCCGGCCGCGATGTGCGCGTGGGTGATCGCCTGATCCCGGTGGAAGCCCAGAGCTACGACCTGCAGTTCTTCCCGCATCCGCCCAAGCAGCAGGCCAAGTATGGCCGTCTGACCGTGATGGCAGTGGCGGACGGGCTCCGGTTCGGGGGCACTCACGATGTGATCGCCATTTCTGGCGGCGCTCGTGAGGGCATCGACAACGGCACCGTGTTCTCGATCTGGCGCCGTGGCGATTCCGTCAGCGACAAGGTGCAGGCGGGTCTGGACCGTGACGAAGACGTGACCCTGTTCGAAAACAAGGTGCGTCTGCCCGATGAATTTGCTGGCCATGCGATGGTGTTCCGCACGTTCGACAACATCAGCTATGCGCTGGTGATGAGCAGCGTGAAGCCGGCCGCGATCGGTTACGAGCTCAAGCATCCGGACGCACCCTACTGAGGTTTCAGGGTTTCCTGACCGCACTACGCGACGGCGCCTGAGGGCGCCGTCGTTGTTTCCGGGGGATGCTGGCCACATGCCAGACACCCAAAGCGAACCCTTGCTGCGACTGTTGCTGAGTGGTGCCAGCGCCTCGGCGCTGCGCCGCCTGCTGGACACCCATGGCGATGCCGCGAACGCCATCTCGGCCGGGCGGCGGGATTGGGCCAGCCACGGCATCGCCCCCGCCGCCTGCCGTGGCATCGAGCAGCCCGAGCCGCTTGCCTTGGCGCACGCACTGCGCTGGCTGTCGGTGCCCGGGCGGCATGTCCTGGGTTGGCGGGATGCGTTGTACCCCGCGTTGCTCCGGCGGATTGCCTCGCCACCCGTCATGCTGTTCGTGGCCGGCGATCCGGGGTTGCTGTGGCGTCCTGCGGTGGCGGTGGTGGGCAGCCGCTCGGCGACTGCGGGCGGCTGCGCCAACGCCAGTCTGTTTGCCGAAGCGCTTGCCAGGGCCGGGTTGTGCATCGTCAGCGGGATGGCGGCAGGGGTGGACACGGCCGCTCACGAAGCGGCGCTGCGCACCGATGGTGGCACCGTGGCCGTCCTCGGCACCGGGCCGGACATCGCCTATCCGCGCGCCAATGCCGCCCTGCTGGAGCGCGTTGCGGCGTCCGGGGCGGTGGTGTCCGAACACCCGCCGGGGACCCAGCCGCTGCGCACCCATTTTCCCAGTCGCAACCGCATCCTCGCCGGATTGAGCCTCGGGACGCTGGTGGTGGAAGCCGCGCAGCGCTCCGGGGCGCTGATCACGGCCCGCCAGGCGGCCGAGGCAGGGCGGGAGGTATTTGCCATCCCGGGCTCGATTCACAACCCGATGGCGCGTGGCTGTCATCAACTCCTGCGGGACGGGGCCGCGCTGGTGGAGAGCCCGGCTGACGTGTTGCAGGCGCTGGAGCCCTCGGTGGGCGCCTTTGCCAGCGCCCTGCGGGGCGAGTTGGCTGCTTGCGACGCCTTGCCGGCACCAACGGGGAATCCGTTGGGTGTTCCGTCGGTATTGGAGGCGCCTGGCTACCACCTGTTGTGGCAGTCACTTGGCCATGACCCAACCTGTATGGATGAACTGGTTTCGCGGAGCGGATTGACGGCAGCCGAGGTGTCGTCCATGCTGCTGACGCTGGAGCTGGAAGGCCGGGTTGCGGCCGAACATGGCCGTTACAGTCGGATCCAGGGTTGATGCCCACGTGCCACCGCCAGATCGTTTGGCCACAGGGGTGAGGTGACATGAAAGAAAGCATCCTGGACGTTCTGCTTTACCTGTTTGAGCACTATTTCACCAGCGACGACCTCGCCCTCTCGGATCTCGGGTTGACCACCGGGGATGGCCCCTTGATGGGCGAGCTGGTTGCGGCGGGCTTCTCGCAAGGGGAAGTGCGCAAGGCGTTCGACTGGCTGGACGGGTTGTCTCGGCAGCGTCCAGCCCCGGGCCAGCCCCGTCCCTGCGGCCCCGTCCGCATCTTCCACGGCATGGAGCTGGACAAGCTCGACGTCGAGGCGCGGGGGTTTTTGCTCTACCTTGAGCAACTCGGCGTGCTGGATGCGGGCCAGCGCGAGCTGGTGCTGGACCGCGCCATCGCGCTGGATCAGGACAGCCTGGATCTCGACGACCTCAAGTGGGTGGTGTTGATGGTGCTGTTCAACCAACCCGGAGCGGAGGCGGCTTACGCATGGATGGAAACCCAGATCTTCGCCGACGATCCCGAGCCCGTGCACTGACGCACGGCGAGGGCCAAGGCGGCCTGATTCCGCCGCAAGACACCGGCAGTTCGCCGATGGGCGATGACGAGGTGCTTGACAGCAGGGCATCTCCCGTGATTCCACTATAAATAGCGCCCGGGGCTTCTGCTCCGGGCGTTGGCTTCTCCGGCGCATCGGTGCGCCCTGTCCAAACCGTCTCAGGAATCCCGCGCCACCATGGCCAAAAACCTGCTCATCGTCGAGTCGCCTGCCAAGGCCAAGACGATCAACAAATACCTCGGCAAGGAGTTCACCGTCCTGGCCAGTTATGGCCATGTGCGCGACCTGGTGCCGAAAGAAGGCGCCGTCGATCCTGAAAATGGTTTCGCCATGCGCTACGAAACCATCGACAAGAACGAGCGGCACGTCGACGCGATCGCCAAATCTGCCAAGTCTGCCGAGCACATCTTTCTGGCCACCGACCCGGATCGCGAGGGGGAGGCCATCAGCTGGCATATCGCGGAGATTCTGAAAGAACGCAACCTGCTGGAAGATCGGTCGCTGCAGCGGGTGGTGTTCACCGAAATCACGCCGCGCGCCATCAAGGAAGCGATGACCCAGCCGAGGGCGATCGCTTCGGAGCTGGTCGATGCGCAGCAGGCGCGGCGCGCGCTGGATTACCTGGTCGGCTTCAACCTGTCGCCGGTGCTGTGGCGCAAGATCAAGGCGGGGCTGTCGGCCGGCCGCGTGCAGAGCCCGGCGCTGCGCATGATCGTTGAGCGCGAAGAGGAAATCGAAGCGTTCAAGGCGCATGAATACTGGACGGTCGAGGCCGAGTGCGCGCATCCCGCGCAGACCTTCACCGCCAAGCTGGTGAAGCTGGACGGCAAGAAATTTTCCGCCGACACCGCCAAGCTGGAGTTCAGCCTCACCGACGGCAAGACCGCTGAAGCGGCGCGGATGCGCATCCAGCAAGCCGCTGGCGGCAGCCTGCACGTGACCGATGTCGCCAGCAAGGAGCGCAAGCGCCGCCCGGCGCCGCCGTTCACTACCTCCACCTTGCAGCAGGAGGCCGCGCGCAAGCTCGGTTTCACCACCCGCAAAACCATGCAGGTGGCGCAAAAACTGTACGAAGGCATCGCCATTGGCGACGAGGGCGCGGTTGGCCTGATCAGCTACATGCGTACCGATTCGGTCAGCCTGTCGCAGGATGCATTGGTTGACCTGCGCGACGTCATCGCCCGCGACTTTGGCACGGCGTCGTTGCCAGACAAGCCCAATTTCTACCAGACCAAATCCAAGAACGCGCAGGAAGCGCACGAAGCGGTGCGCCCGACCTCGGCGCTGCGCACCCCGGCGCAGGTGGCGCGCTTCCTGACCGACGACGAGCGCAAGCTCTACGAGTTGATCTGGAAGCGCACCGTGGCCTGCCAGATGATTCCGGCCACCCTCAATACCGTCAGCGTCGAGCTTGCTGCAGGGAGCGAACACGCATTCCGTGCCAGCGGTACCACCGTGGTGGTACCTGGGTTCCTCGCCGTGTATGAGGAAGGGCGCGACAGCAAGTCCGCCGAAGATGATGACGAAGGCCGCAAGTTGCCGCTGATGAAGCCCGGCCAGAATGTGCCGCTGGAGCAGTTGCGCGCCGAGCAGCACTTCACCCAGCCGCCGCCGCGCTTCACCGAAGCCTCGCTGGTCAAGGCGCTGGAAGAGTTCGGCATCGGCCGGCCCTCGACCTATGCTTCGATCATCCAGACCCTGCTGGGCAAGCAGTACGCGCTGCTGGAAGGGCGCGCGTTCAAGCCCACCGACATCGGCCGGGCGGTCAGCAAATTCCTGTCCAACCACTTCAGCAAATACGTCGATTACGACTTCACCGCCAACCTCGAAGACGAGTTGGATGCGGTGAGCCGTGGCGAGGAAGATTGGATCCCGCTGATGGAGAAGTTCTGGGGCCCGTTCAAGGCCTTGGTGGACGACAAGAAGGAGTCGCTGGACAAGGCCGATGCAGGCAGCGTGCGCGTGCTTGGCGTGGATCCCGACAGCGGTCGCCCGCTCAGCGCGCGGATCGGGCGCTTCGGCCCGCTGGTGCAGATCGGCACCGTGGAAGACGAGGAGAAGCCGCGCTTCGCTTCGCTGCGGCCCGGCCAGAGCATCTACAGCATCACCCTGGAGGAAGCGCTCAAGCTGTTCGAGATGCCGCGCCAGCTGGGCGCCGACGCCAACGGCGAGGCGATCAGCGTCGGTATCGGGCGCTTCGGGCCGTTTGCCCGCCGTGGCAGCACCTATGCCTCGCTGAAGAAGGAAGATGACCCCTACACCATTGATCTGGCGCGCGCGATCTTCCTGATCGAGGAAAAGGAGGAGATCGCCCGCAACCGCATCATCAAGGAGTGGGCCGGTCAGGGCGTGCAGGTGCTGAACGGCCGCTTCGGCCCCTACATCAGCGACGGCAAACGCAACGGCAAGATCCCGAAAGACCGCGAGCCGGCCTCGCTGACGCTGGAGGAAACCTTGCAACTGCTGGAAGAAACCGGCAAGCCGGCGCGCAAGGGGTTTGGCGCAAAGAAAGCGGTGGCGAAGAAAGCGGTGGCGAAGAAGGCTGCGACGAAAGCACCCGCAGTGAAAAAAGTGGCAAAGAAAGCCGCTGTGAAGAAGGCCGCAGCGAAGAAGGCGGTTCGAACCCTGCCCGTTCACGAACCGGCAAAACCCTTGCTGACGGCGGCCAAGGTGGAGGCGGGCAAGAAGCGCGTGGTGAAAAAGGCCACGCATGAGGACGTACCGTTCTGATGGATGTCGCCACCTGCGCCGGGCTGCTGCGCAGCGGTGGCCTGATTGCCTACCCCACCGAAGGCGTGTGGGGGTTGGGCTGCGATCCGCGCAGCGAGGCCGCCGTGCTGCGCCTGCTTGCGCTCAAGCAGCGCGGGGTGGACAAGGGGCTGATTCTGATCGCCGCCAGTGAGGCACAGCTGGCGGCGTTCATCGATTTGGCCGTGCTCGCCGAAGTACAGCGTGACGCCGTGCGCGCCAGTTGGCCGGGGCCGAATACGTGGATCGTGCCGGCTGCGCCTGCCGCGCCGCGCTGGATCACTGGTGATCATGACGGCATTGCCGTTCGTGTCACTGCCCATCCCGTCGTGCGCGCACTCTGCGACGCATTTGGCGGCGCGCTGGTGTCCACCAGCGCCAATCTCGCGGGCCAGCCTGCGCCCTGCATGCGCGTCGAGCTTGATCCGCGTGTTGTCGCCGGTGTCGATGCCGTGTGTTCTGGCGAAACCCTGGGGCGGCAACAGCCCAGCAGCATCCGCGACGCGCGCAGCGGCGACACGGTGCGCTGAAACCCGCAGCACGGTTGGGTTTGCCGATGCGGCAAGCAGTTGCAAATGCAACAAAAAAATCTTGCGTGAGCAGCACTTGCTGCGCGTTGAGAAGTGTGCTTTAGTCGAATTGTGCACCGCGTCAATCAGGATGAATGACGCGCCGTGTTCCCAACTTCTCTCACTTCGGACACTACGATGCGGCGCAGCCCGACTCGGGGTTTGTATGACCCTGCCAGCGAACATGACAGTTGCGGTTTTGGCCTGATTGCCCAGGTCAAAGGCATCGGTTCGCGGGCGATTGTCGATGGCGCGTTGAATGCCCTGTCGCGCATGGCCCACCGTGGTGGCGTGGCCGCCGACGGGCTCTCGGGCGATGGTTGCGGCGTGCTGCTGCATGACGTCGACGCATTTCTGCGCGTGCTTGCGGCCGAGGCCGGGATCGTTTTGCAGGCGGGCCTGTTTGCCGCCGGCAATGTGTTCCTGCCGCAAGACGCAGCAGCTGCCGCGCAATGTCGAGATGCCCTCACCGCGCAGCTGACGACGCGTGGCATGCGCGTGGCTGGCTGGCGCCCTGTTCCGCTCGATCCCGCCGTCTGTGGCCAGCTGGCCCGCGACTGCCTGCCGCGCATCGAGCAGCTGTATGTCGAAGCTGCATGTGAGGATGGCGATGCTTTCGAACGCGCGCTGTTCGTGGCGCGCAAGCACGCCGAGCAGGCACTGCGCGCGCATGCGGATTTCTACGTGGTCAGCCTGTCGGCGCGGCTGCTGGGCTACAAGGGCATGGTGCTGCCCAAGTACCTGGCACAGCTGTTCCCCGACCTCGCGCATCCGCAGTTGACCGCGCGCGCGGTGCTGTTCCACCAACGATTCTCCACCAATACCCAACCGCGCTGGCCGCTGGCGCATCCGTTCCGTCGGCTGGCCCACAACGGCGAGATCAACAGCATCGAAGGCAATCGCCGCTGGGCGCAGGCGCGTCGCCAGGTCTGGAGCGCACCGCAGCTGGACTTGAGTGGCGTTGACGAGATCGTCTCGATGCACGGCAGCGACTCGCAGTCGCTGGACAATGCGCTGGAGTGGCTGCTGCTGGGTGGGATGGACCTGACCAAGGCGATGCGCATCCTGATGCCGCCGGCCACGCAATCGCTGGAGTACAAGGATGCCGACCTGTCGGCTTTCTACGAGTACTACGGCATCAACTCCGAACCTTGGGACGGCCCGGCCGGCGTGGTCACCTGCGATGGCCGTCACGCCGCCTGTTCGCTGGATCGCAACGGCCTGCGCCCGGCGCGCTGGACGCTGACCGCCGATGATGTCTTCGTGATTGCATCCGAGACCGGCGTGTACGACGTCAGTCCCGAACAGGTGGTGGCCAAGGGCAAGCTGGGCCCCGGCGAGATGATCGCCGTCGATCTGCTGGAAGGTCGGCTGCTGGACAACGACGCCATCGACGCCATCAACCGCGCGCGCGCGCCCTACAAGCAATGGCTCAAGCAAGGCATGACCTGGCTGCACACCGAGCTGATCGACCCGGCGTTGTGCGACGAGCCGTTCGACGATGCCACGGTGCAAGGGTTCCAGAAGCTGTTCCAGCTCACTTTCGACGAGCAGGAGCGCGCGCTGCGGCCGCTGGCCGAGCTGGAGCAGGAAGCCATCGGCTCGATGGGTGATGACATCCCGATGGCGGCGATCAGCCAGCGCGTGCGCCCGCTGTACGACTGCTTCCGCCAAGCCTTCGCGCAGGTGACCAACCCGCCGATCGACCCGCTGCGCGAAGCCTGCGTGATGACGCTGGCCACCCAGATCGGGCGCGAGGGCAATCTGTTCCACGACGGCCCCGAAAATGTCAGCCACGTCCTGCTGAATTCGCCGGTGCTGTCGCAGCGCAAGCTGCACCAACTGCTGGCGCTGCCGCGGTTTGCCACGGCCTATCGCTACATCGATTTGTATTTCGATGAAGACACGGGCCTGCAACAGGCGCTGGACCGGGTGTGCCGGCAGGCCGAGGAAGCCGTGCGTGCCGGTGACGAGCTGTTGATCCTCTCCGACCGCCGTCCTCGCCGCGGCGCTGCCGCCGTGCACGCGCTGTTGGCCACCGGTGCCGTGCACCAGCATCTGGTGCAGGCCGGCCTGCGCTGCCATGCCAACCTCATCGTCGAAACCGGCACCGCGCGTGATCCGCACCACTTCGCCTGCCTGATCGGTTTCGGTGCCACCGCGGTCTATCCCTATCTGGCCTACCAGACCCTGCACATGCTGGGGCGGCGCGGCATTCTGGGCGGCAAGGCCAGCGGTGAACCGCAGCAGATTGGCCGCAGCTACCGGCGTGGCGTCAGGAAGGGCCTGCTCAAGATCCTCTCGAAGATGGGCATCGGCAGCATCGCCAGCTACCGCGGCGCGGGCCTGTTTGAAATCGTCGGGCTCGATGCCGAGGTGGTGGCGCGCTGCTTCGAGGGCACGCCCTCGCGGGTGGGGGGCGCCGGCTTTGCGCGACTGGAGGCCGATGCCCGTCTGTTGGCCGCACGCGGCTGGGACGACGAAGCCACGCAGGAAGTTGGCGGCCTGCTGCACTACGTCCACGGTGGCGAATACCACCAGTACAACCCCGACGTGGTGCAGTCGCTGCAGCACGCGGTGCAGACCGGCGAGCGCAGCGACTGGAAGATCTACGCCGACCACGTCAACCTGCGTCCGGCCGCGGCGCTGCGCGATCTGCTCTCGCTCAAGCCAGCCGGCGCGCCGGTGCCGCTGGAGGAGGTCGAGTCGGTCGAATCCATCGTCAAGCGCTTTGACAGCGCGGCGATGAGTTTGGGTGCACTCTCGCCCGAGGCGCACGAGGCGCTGGCCATCGCGATGAACCGCCTCGGCGGCCGCAGCAATTCCGGCGAGGGCGGTGAAGACCCGGCCCGCTATGGCACCGACAGGCGCAGCAAGATCAAGCAAATTGCCTCAGGCCGCTTCGGCGTGACGCCGGAATACTTGAACAGCGCCGAGGTGCTGCAGATCAAGCTGGCGCAGGGCGCCAAACCCGGCGAGGGCGGCCAGCTGCCGGGCAGCAAGGTCAATCCGATGATCGCGCGGCTGCGCTACGCCAAACCCGGCATCGGCCTGATCAGCCCGCCGCCGCATCACGACATCTATTCGATCGAAGACCTCGCGCAGCTCATCTTCGACCTGCGCCAGAGCAATCCCGCCGCGCTGATCTCGGTGAAGCTGGTCAGCCACGCCGGGGTGGGCACGATTGCCGCGGGCGTGGCCAAGACCGGTGCCGATCTGATCACCATTGCCGGCCACGACGGCGGCACCGGCGCCAGCCCGATCAGCTCGGTGCGCTTTGCCGGCGTGCCGTGGGAGCTGGGGCTGTCGGAGGCGCGCCAGGCGCTGCAGGCCAACGGCCTGCGCGAGCGCGTGCTGCTGCAGACCGACGGCGGCCTGAAGACCGGGCTGGACGTGATCAAGGCAGCGCTGCTGGGCGCCGACAGCTTCGGCTTCGGCACCGCCCCGATGATCGTGCTGGGCTGCAAGTTCCTGCGCATCTGCCACCTCAACAACTGTGCCACCGGCATGGCAACCCAGGACGAGCGCCTGCGCCGCAACGCCTTCAAGGGCATGCCCGAGCGCGTCGAGTGCTTCTTCCGCAATATCGCCGAGGACGTGCGCGAATATCTGGCGCAGCTGGGCCTGCGCAGCATGGACGAGGCGATCGGCCGCACCGACTTGCTCGAGCAAACCCTGCGTGCCACCCGCGAGGACGTGGATGTGGATCTGTCGCGCCTGCTTGCACGCGATGCAGCGCAGCCGCGCGGCTACTGCGGCAGCCCGGCGCTGCAGGCCCCGCCCGACGGGCTGGCGGCGCAGTTGGACGCGGCGCTGGGCGCGGCGGTGGAGGCAGGCAGCGGCGGCGAGTTCATCGGCCGCATCCGCAATACCGACCGCAGCATCGGCACCCGCCTGTCCGGCCGCATCGCCCGCGTCCACGGCAATACCGCGATGGAGAACCGCCCGATCAGCGTGCGCCTGTCCGGCAGCGCCGGCCAGAGTTTCGGCGCCTTCAACGCCGGCGGCCTGCATCTGCACCTCAGCGGCGAAGCCAACGACTACGTCGGCAAGGGCATGGCCGGTGGCCGCATCGTGCTGTCGCCGCCGGCCGGCAGCCGCTACGCCTCGCAGGACACGCCAATCCTCGGCAACACCTGCCTGTACGGCGCCACCGGTGGTGAACTGTTCGCGGCCGGTCGCGCCGGCGAGCGCTTCGCGGTGCGCAACTCCGGCGTCTCGGCGGTGATCGAAGGCGCCGGTGATCATTGCTGCGAATACATGACCGGCGGCGCGGTGGTGGTGCTGGGCCGCACCGGGCTGAACTTCGGCGCCGGCTTCACCGGCGGGTTGGCCTATGTGCTGGACTTGGAGCGCGACTTCGTCGATCGCTACAACCATGAGCTGGTTGATATCGCACGCATCACGCCGGAAGGGCTGGATGGCTATCGCCAACACCTGACCGACCTGATCACGGCCCATGCGCGCCTGACCGGCAGTGCATGGAGCGCGCAGATCCTCGACAACTTCCGCGACTACGTGGGCAAGTTCTGGTTGGTCAAGCCAAAGGCTGCCAGCCTTGAAGCCCTGGCGAACGAATTGAGGCGCGCCGCATGAGCAAGCAGCAGCTGTTCCAGTTTCTCGAGTCCGCGCGCGAGATGCCGGCCAAGGTGCCGCTGGAAGCACGCACCTCCGGCAGCTTCGATGAGCTGTATGGGCGCTTCGGCAAGGCCGAGGCCGAGCATCAGGCCGGGCGCTGCCTGGACTGCGGCAACCCGTATTGCGAAGCCAAGTGCCCGGTCCACAACTACATCCCCAACTGGCTGGAGCTGGTGCAGCAGGGCCGGGTGATCGAAGCCGCCGAGCTGTGCCACGAGACCAACCCGCTGCCGGAAATGTGCGGCCGGGTCTGCCCGCAGGATCGCCTCTGCGAAGGTGCTTGCACCCTCAACGAAGACTTCGGCGCGGTCACCATCGGCGCGGTCGAAAAATACATCACCGACACCGCCTTCGCCCAAGGCTGGCGGCCGGACCTGTCGAAGGTGAAGCCCACCGGCAAGCGGGTGGCGGTGGTGGGTGCCGGCCCGGCCGGTCTGGCCTGCGCGGATCGCTTGGTGCGCAGCGGGATCGAAGCCACCGTGTTCGACCGCTACGAGCAGATCGGCGGCCTGCTGCAGTTCGGCATCCCCAGCTTCAAGCTCGACAAATCGGTGATCGCCACCCGCCGCGCGGTGCTCGAAGGCATGGGCGTGCGGTTCAAGCTGGGTGTGGAGATTGGTCGTGACCTTGCCATCGCCGATTTGCTGCGCGATTTCGACGCGGTCTTCCTTGGCCTTGGCGCCTACCGCTATACCGATGGCGGCTTGCCTGGGCAGGATCACCCCGGCGTGCTGCCGGCGCTGCCCTTCCTCGTCCACAACGGGCGGTTGGTGACCGGGCGCGACCCGCAGGGCCAGCCGATCGCCGGCTGGGAAGACCACGTGCCGCTGCCCGAGCTGCGCGGCAAGCGGGTGGTGGTGCTGGGCGGCGGTGATACCGGCATGGACTGCGTGCGCAGCGCGATCCGCCTTGGCGCCGCCAGCGTGACCTGCGCCTACCGCCGCGACGAGGCCAGCATGCCCGGCTCGGCGCGCGAGGTCGGCAATGCACGCGAGGAAGGCGTGCAGTTTCTGTTCAATCGTCAGCCGCTGGAGATCCTGGCCGCTGCCGATGGTGCGCTGGCGGGCGTGCGCGTGGTCGAAACCACGCTCGGCGCGCCCGATGCCAACGGCCGCCGCAGCGCGGTGGCCCTGCCTGGCAGCGAATCACTGCTGGCTGCCGACGTGGTCATCATTGCGTTCGGCTTCGCCCCGCAGGCGCCGGCTTGGCTGGCGGAACTGGGCGTGCAGGCGCAGGCCAACGGCCGCCTGGTGGTTGGCGGCAACGGCCGCTTGCCGTACCAGACCGGGCACGATGCCCTGTTCGCCGGTGGCGACTGCGTGCGCGGTGCGGATCTGGTGGTGACCGCGGTGCAGGAAGGCCGCGACGCCGCGGCCAGCATTGCGCGTGCGCTGCGCGGAATGAAGGCGATCCCGTCGCATCTGCAGCAGGCCTGAGGCCTGCGTGGACGAGGCCGGGGGTGAACCCCGGCTATCGCGTGCATCGGCCGGGGTTTTCACCGATGCGGGTCAACGGCGAAGATAGGGCATGCGCCAGAGACTGATTGCCATCATCGCGGCCTGCCTGCTGCCATCGGCAGGCGGGCTGGCTGCGCAGGAAACCGTGTTCTACAAATGCACCGACGCCCAGGGCAATACGTCGATGCAGAACGGTACGCCCTGCGCTCCCGGCATGAAGCAGGAAATTCGCCGCATCGGCGAAGTGAAAACCGTGCCAGTGCCGACGAAACGTGCCCAAGCCACCACGCCACCGCCCGAGCCACCGCAGTATGGCGAGTTCGTGATGATCAGTGGCCCTGCGGCGCAGCGCAAGCCCGCGCCGGCCGCGGCCGCACTGCCCGCGCCTCCCGCCCTCTATCAGTGCAAGACCTGGGAGGGTGAGTCCTATTACGGTGAGGAAGCGATGCCGGCACCCCGGTGTGCCCCGTTGCAGGTGCTGGGGATCGATGGCAGCCATGGCCTTGGCATGGGGCAGGCCTGCGAGATGAAACAGGACAGCTGCATCGCCATTCCGGAAGAGCAGCTATGCGCGGCTTGGTATCGGCGCCTGGATGAGGCGGAATTCAAGCTCCGCTACGCCAACGAGGCAACGCGACGCGAGCGGCAAAACAAAGTGGCGGCCATCGACACGGCGATCAAGGCCAGCCGTTGTGCCACCAGTACGCCAACGCAAGCGGCGGTGCCGTAAGCTGGCCTTTGGTTTGGTGGCAACGACGAACATGGATAGTGGGGGTCTGGAACTGGCGTTGGTCTTCCTGTCGGCTGCCGTGCTGGCGGTACCGCTGTTCAAGCGATTCGGCTTTGGGGCGATCCTTGCCTATCTCGCCACCGGCGTCCTGCTGGGCCCGCATGAGCTGGCGGTGGTGCACGACCCGGAACGGGTGCTGGCGGCCAGCGAGATCGGCGTGGTGATGCTGCTGTTCGTGATCGGGCTGGAGCTGTCGTTGCCGCGGCTGCAGGTGATGCGCAAGCCCATTTTCCTGATGGGAGGGCTGCAGGTATTGCTCTGCGGTCTGGCGCTGGGCGGGCTGGCTTTGCTGGCTGGGCTGCCGTGGCGGGCGGCATTGGTGGTGGGCCTGGGCCTGGCGCTCTCGTCCACCGCGGTGGGCCTGCAGCTGCTTGCCGAACGCAAGGAATTGGCGGCGGAGCACGGCAGGACCGCATTCGCAATCCTGCTATTCCAGGATCTGGTGGCGATTCCGCTGCTGGCCGCGATTCCGCTGCTGGGAAAGGCCAAGAGTGCCGGGCTGGGCAGTGGCGAAGTGCTGCAGGCGGTGGCCCTGATCGCCGCGATGGTCTTCGGGGGCCGCTATTTGCTGCGTCACCTGTTCCGCGTCATTGCCCGCACCGACTTGCCCGAGGTCTTCACGGGTGCTGCCTTGCTGGTGGTGCTGGGCAGCGCCTGGGTCATGGAACATGCTGGCCTGAGCGCTGGCCTGGGGGCTTTCCTCGCGGGCGTGCTGCTGGCCGAATCGGAATACCGCCACGAGCTGGAAGCCCAGATCAAACCGTTTGAAGGCCTGTTGCTGGGCCTGTTCTTCATGGCCGTGGGCATGGGCATCGATGTGAAGCGCATCATCGATGAGCCGTTGCTGATCGCTGGCGGTGTCGCCACCCTGCTTGCCGTGAAGTCGGTGCTGCTGTTCGCGATCGGCCTGCGACCGGGACGGCTGCAGCCGCGCAACGCCTGGCTGCTGGCGGGCGTGTTGGCCTTGGGCGGCGAATTTGCGTTCGTGGTTTTCGCGGAAGCCGGCAAGGCACGCCTGCTGGATGTGGCCACGCGCGACCGGTTGACTGCGATGGTGGGTTTGTCGATGGCGCTCACGCCGGTATTGTTGATGCTGGCTGGCAAGCTGCTTCCGGAAAAGCGTGCCACCGAGACGCGGGAATACGACGCCATTCGTGAAGACCGCCAGCCGCAGGTGTTGATTGCCGGGTTCGGTCGTTTCGGCCAGATCGTGGCGCGTCTGCTGCGTGCGCAGGGCATTCCCTTCATCGCCATCGATCCGGACATCGAGCAGGTCAACCTGTCGCGCCAGATCGGCACCGACCAGATCTACTACGGCGACCCCACCCGGCTGGCACTGCTGCGCTCGGCCGGTGCGGCGCAGATCAAGGTGTTCGTGGTGGCCATCAACGGCGTGGAGGCCAGCCTGCGGATGGTGCGGCTGGTGCGCAAGCATTACCCGCAGGCGCGGGTCTTCGCGCGGGCGCGGGATCGGCGCCATGCTTGGCAGCTGGTGGATCTTGGGGCGCAGGTGTTGCGCGAGACGTTTCTCAGCAGTCTGGAAATGGGCCGGGACGTGCTGATGGCCTTGGGCATGCCGCGCGCGCAGGCCGATGACCGGGCGCAGCGGTTTCGCGCATGGGATGAATCTCTGCTGGAGCAACAGCGCTTGCTGCAGGATGACGAAGATGCGTTGCTGCAGGCCACCCGTGATGCCCGTCGCGAGCTGGACGGGCTGTTCGAAGCGGATGCCGACGAGATCGCTGCCGCCAGCGCCCAGATGCGCGAGGCTTGACCCGCAGCGGCGATCACTCGCGCAGGAAGCGCGCCATCGATACGCCACCCGTGGCGGCTGACGGCGCGCGCGGCGTCAGTGCGGCGGCGATGTCAACGTAGCCGCGCCCTTGGGCGATGTCGCGCGGGAGGCGCCCGGCGTTGTCCTGCAGGCCAGGGTCAGCACCGAATTGCAGCAATGCCTGCACGACGCGCTGCAGGCCATGCAGGGCGGCCAGATGCAGGGGGCTGAAGCCGCGCGGGTCACGCACATCCAACCGGACCTCATCCTCGTCCAGCAAGCGTTCCAGCGCCGCCAGCAGGATGCTTTCGTTGCTGGGCGTGCCAACGTCGGCACGCGCGCCCAGCAGCAGAAGCAGCGGCGTGGTGCCGTTGGCGCTGGGTTTGGCCGGATTGGCGCCGGCCAGCAGCAACCCGTCGAGCAGGGCGATCAGGCGGCTGCGGTCTTCGGCCGTGAAGCCGAACAGGGCAGCACAATGCAGGGGAGTCAGGCCCTGGGCGTCGGCGGCATGCAAATCGGCGCCGGCCTGCAGCAGGCGGGTGACCAGCTCGGGCTGGCCCAGTGCGGCCGCCAACATCAGGACGGTGACGTCACCCGGCAGACGCTGTTCAAGTTGGCAGCCGGCCGCCAGCAGGCGCTCGACGATATCGGTGTGGCGCATGCTGATCGCCGCCGACAAGGGCGTTGCGCCCGAGGTGGCGGCGATGCTGGGGTTGGCGCCCCGTGTCAGCAGGGCATCGACCAAGGCCAGATGGCCGCCGCCGGCGGCGCGCAGCAGTGCGGTGCAGCCTTGCGCATCGGTGGCGTCAACCGGAAATCCCAGTTCCAGCAGGCGATGCAAGGCGGCCAGGTCGCCGGCAACGGCGGCGGCAGGCAGGTCGCTGGCCCGCAGCCGTCGGCCCGGCAGTTTCCAGCTGCGCCATTCCAGCCATTCGGCAAGATCCCGGCGTCCGCTGGACAGGGCAACCCCCAGGGGCGTCAGACCGTCGGCCGCCCGCCGGTCGGGCGAGGCCCCGGCTGCGATCAGCATCCGCGCTTCGGGCAGGCGGCCTTCGTGGGCGGCGTGGTGCAGGGCGCTCAGGCCGCGCGCGTCGCTGGCGGCAGGGTCTGCACCGAGGTCGAGCAGCTGTTGCAGAAGCCGGCGCCAGCCCAGGCGGGTGGCGAGCAGCACGGGTGGCTCGCCGGCCGCACTGTTGCCGAATGGATCCGCCCCGCGAGCCAGCAGATCCAGTGCGCAGGTTTCGGCGCTGTTGTCGGTTGACGGCCCGAAGGAGGCGGCCAGAAAGCGCGCCAACCCGCCGGCACCTGCGGGCGAGCCGCCATGGCACAACAGCAGGCGCAGTTGTGCTTGTGCGGCCGCACCTTGGGCAAGCACGCGCTGCATCGTGGTCGGCTGGCCCGGCAGCCGTGCTTCCGGGTTTGCGCCGTGGTGCAGGAGCCAATGCAGGGATGCAGGGTCGGCGATGAGTTCGGCGTCGGCGAGGAGGCTGTCCAGATTGCCTGGGGCCAGCTGCTGCGCCAGGGCGTGCAGTTGGGCGGCAGGGCGGGCCTCCAGCAAGGCTTCGCGCAGGACCAGCAACGGGGGCCGAGCGGGCGGCGCTTCGTCCTCGTCGGGGGGGCTGGTGGCGGGGCCGCCGTGCGGATCAAGCACGGCCGCCAGCGCCCAATGACGGGCGGCCGTGGCAAGCGCCAGCGGCGTTTGGCCGGCGTCATTCTCGGCATCGGCGGCCACGCCCAGTGCCAGCAGGCGGGTGACGACGTCCAGCGACGGGGATTCCGCCGCGCAGGCAAGGTGCAGGGCATTGCTGCCCGACGTGTCCGTTGCGTGCGGGTTGGCCGTGGCAGCAAGCAGGTGTTCCAGCAGCGGCAGACTGCCTGCGCGTGCGGCTTCGTGCAGGGGGGTGCGGCCCGCGGCATCGCGGACGTCCACGTCCGCGTGGGCGGCAAGCAGTGTGCGGGCGATTTCGGAATGGCCTGCGGCGGCGGCTTCGTGCAGGGCGCTGCGGCCGGCCACGTCGCGTGCGGTGGCGCGGGCCTTGTGTCGCAGCAGCAGGTGCACGCCGGCCGGGTCGTCCTCTTCGCAGCTGGCGGCGCAGAGCAGTGCTGGACGCCCTGCTTCCGGTTCCGGCTTGCCGCCCCGTTCCAGCAGGAAGCGCGCCAACCGCCAGTTTCCGTAGCTGCAGGCACAGCCCAGGGGGGACCAGCCCTCACGGTTGAGGGCGTTGATGTCGGCTTCCTTGTCCAGCAGCAAGGCCGCCACGGCCGGGTCCGAGCTGCGGGCGGCGTGGTGCAGCGGCGTATTGCCTTCGGCGTCGGCCAACCGCGGGTCTGCACCGTTGGCCAGCAGGGTCATCACCGCCTCCGGGCGGCCATGCCAGCTGTCACGGGTGGCGGCCAGCAGCGGGGTCATTCCGTCCAAACCGGCATTCAGGTCGATTCCCCGTTCCACCAACGCCCGCAGCAGGCGCAGGTCCGGCAGGATTGCCGCGAGCACCGACAGGCTGCGGCGGTCGCGTGCCCCTGGTTCGGGCAGGCCGGCGGGGTCGGCACCTTCGGCCAGCAGGGCCAAGGCACGCTCAACCCGGCCATTGCGGGCGGCGGCATAGAGGTCGCGGGTCAGGGCGGTGACATCCGGGCCCGATGCGGTAGCGGCCACCGCAACGGCGGGAGCTGCTTCGAGAACAAGCTCGGGGAGAGCGGCGGGGGTTGGCATCTCGACCACCGGCAGGCCCCGGACCCGAGTGATGGTCGAAGCGGATTGGAGCGACAGCTGGCCCAGCGGCAGAAGAAGGGCGAATGCGATGAGGCTGGCAAGTCGCGGGGCACCTTGCAACAGGTCCGGCCAGACCAGCAGCAGGGCGAGGCAAAGCAGGGCCGTCACGGGCAGCGCTACCTGCAGCAGGCCGCGCCAGGCGTCGCGGGGCAGCGCACGCTGCTCGGGATGCCGGTTGGCGGCAGGCCCTCCCAGGCGTGCCAAGCCGTGCCAGGCCGGCCACTGCCACCACAGCAGCACCAGCAAGCTGCCAGCAGTGCCGGAAAGCAGCAGCGTGCTGCCCAGCGTTGGGGTGTCCAGCAGGCGCGCCAGCGGCCAGGCCAGCAGTCCGCAGGCCAACAGGCTGGCGCCTCCCCACTGCAGCAGCAGGCGTCCGGCATCGGCCAGCAGCCCGTCGCGGCTGCGGTGCCCGCGCAGCAGGGACACCCCCAGCGTCGCGGGTACGGGCGCCAACCAGGCGCAGGCCAAGGCCGGGAGACCCGCGAACCACAGGCCCGCGGCAAGCAGCAGGCTCAGCAGCAGCAGGGGCACGGCAAGTGCGGGCGCACGATCAGGCATCGGTGCCCCAATCATCGGTCATCGGGTCGGCCACCGTGGGCGGGAATTGCAGGTGGAAGCCGCGTGCGGCCAGGTTGTTCCGCACCACCTGCGCATCCTCGCGGGCCAGCTTGCGTTCGGGCGTCAGCAGCACCTCCAGCACGAACTGGAGCGTGCCCAGCTGCGCCTGCAAGGCTTCCGGCAGCTGCGTGAACGCGTCACGTTCGGCGAGATAGACGTACGTGTCGGCCTTTTTCAGGCTCTTGTAGACGAAAGCGCGCATCGCGTTCGGCGGACCGGTTTTGCGGAAACAATCACGGATTGTGCGGGAAACCGCGCCGCTGCGGAACCGTTCGCTGCAGGAACGCGCCGCGAACGGCGTGGATTCAGTCCCGGCTGCCGGGCTTTCCCTTCTCCTTCTCCACCCACGCCCGCACCTGCGCCTCCAGCACCGGCAGTGGCACCGAGCCCTGCGACAGCACGGCATCGTGGAAGTCGCGGACATCGAAGGCCGCGCCCAAAGCGGCTTCCGCCTCGCGGCGCAGGCGCATGAGCGTGATCTCGCCCAGTTTGTAGCTCAGCGCCTGGCCGGGCCAGCTGATGTAGCGGTCGACTTCGGTGGTGACTTCATGTTCGGACAGCGCGGTGTTGTCGCGCAGGTAGGCCAGCGCCTGTTCGCGCGTCCAGCCTTTGTGGTGGACGCCGGTGTCGATCACCAGCCGGCAGGCGCGCCACATCGCGTAGGTGAGCCGGCCGAAGTCCTCGTACGGGGTCTCGTAAATGCCCATTTCCTTGCCCAGCCACTCGCTGTACAAGCCCCAGCCCTCGCCATAGGCGCTGATGTACTCCTTGCGGAAGGCGGGCAGCTTGCCCTGTTCCAGCACCAGCGACTGCTGCAGCGAATGGCCGGGGGCGGACTCGTGCAGGGTCAGGGCGGGCAGGTTGTACAGGGGGCGAGAAGGCAGGTCATAGGTGTTGACCCAATACGTGCCCGCTCCGCCCCGCCCCGCCGTCCAGAAGGGCGCGATGGCCGGCGGCACCGGCACGATGGTGAAGCGGCCGCGCGGCAGGGTGCCGATGATCTTGCCGATTTCACCGTCCACCCGCTTGCTGATCCAGGCGGCCCGGTCCAGCAGCGCCTGCGGGGTATTGGCGTAGAACTGCGGATCGGTGCGCAGGAAGGCGAGGAAGTCGGCGAAGCGGGTGGTCTTGGATGTTCCGGCAAAACCCAGCCCGTCGATGATCGTCTCCATCTCGGCGCGGATCGACGCGACTTCGGCCAAACCAATGGCGTGGATCTCGTCGGCCGTCAGGTCCAAGGTGGTGTATTTGCGAATCTGTTCGCGGTACCAGGCCTCGCCGTCGGGCATCGCTTCGGCGGCCAGCGTGGTGCGCGCCTTGGGCATGTACTCGTTGCGGAAGAAGGCCAGCAGTTTGGCGAAGGCGGGGATCACTGCCTCGCGGATCGCTGTGCGGCCCTCGGCGCGCAGCGCGTCCTGCTCGGCCGCCGTGAGGGTGGCTGGCATGCGCGTGTAGGGCGCCCAGAGAGAAGCCGCTTCGGGGTCCTTGAGCTCGGCAGTCATCGCGATCGAGACATCGCGGCCAGGCAGCACGGCCTGCGGCACGCTGAAGCCACGGGCTAGGCCGGCCCGCATATTGGCGATCTGCTGGTCGAAATAGCGCGGCACGTCGCGCAGGCGGGCCGCATAGGCGCGATAGGCGCTGGCATCGCGCAGGTTGGCGCGGGCCATGAAGTCCAGGTTCGACCAGAACGAGCTGTCGGAATTGAACGGCATCTCGTAGTCGCGAAAGCGGATCTCGGCCGCCTTGTGCGCGATCTGCGGGCGGTAGATCGCGTAGTTCACCTGCTCGGCCGGCGACAGGGCCTTGGGATCGATGCGGTCCAGCTTGGCCAGCACCTCGTCGAGGTAGGCCAGCTCACGGGCCTGCGCTTGCGGGCCCACATCGGGCAGACGGGTGTTCCGGGCGGTTGCATTGGGGTCACCATCCTCGTCCCCGCCGGAGGCTTGCTGCATGCGCCACTGCCATTCGGTCTGGTAAATGCTGCGGAAGGCCGCGTCGGCAGAGGCGGCGGTCGTGCCAGCCGCGGCGGGTGCCGCTTGGGCGCAGGCAAGCGCGGGGGACAGGCATAGCGCAAGGGCGAGGACGAGTGGCTTCACGAGATCGGCATCCTGAAAGGCAAGCGCGAATCGTAGCCGCAGCCCCGGCCCGCAGACAGTGACGAAAGCACCGAACGCAGGCGTCAGTGGCCGGCGCGGTCGCGCTTCCAGCCGCGGTGGCGGATGTCCAAGTAGAGGCTGTAGCAGGCGGTGAAGCTGGGGAACAGGTTCTGCAGGATGCCCACCGCATCGTTTTTGCCGAAGATGAAATAGCTCAGCGTCATCAGGCTGCCGGCAATGCTCATGTACCAGAACAGGCGCGGGATCACCGGCTTGCCGTGGCGCTTGCTGGCGATGAACTGCACCAGCCAGCGGCCGCCGAACATCAGCGCGCCGACCAGGCCGATCAGCTTCCACGGCGACATGTGGATGCCGGTCCACGCCAATGCAGCAATTGGCGTGTCCATGAAGCCCACCGGCGCCAGCATCACGGCTGCACGTCCTCGATGGCGGTGCGGCGGCTGCGCTGGATCAGCCAGGTCACACCCAGCAGGTCCTTGATGCCGACCACGGCGCGGCCGAGGTTGGTGTATTTGGACACGCCGCTGGTGCGATGACGATGGTTGACCGGCACGCTGACGGTCTGCCAGCCGGCGCGCTGCATCAACGCTGGCAGGTAGCGGTGCATGTGGTCGAAATACGGCAGGTCGAGAAAGGCCGCGCGTTCGAACAGCTTGATGCCGCAGCCGGTGTCCGGCGTGGCGTCACGCAGCATGCGGCTGCGGATGGCGTTGGCCCATTTCGATGCCCAGCGCTTGCTGCCGGAATCCTGGCGGTTGACGCGCCAGCCGGCGAACAGCTTCACCTCGGCCGCGGCGGCATCGCGCTTGGCCAGCAGCGCCGGGATATCGGCCGGGTCGTTCTGGCCGTCGCCGTCGAGCGTGGCGATCCACGGTGCGCGGGCGGCCTTCACGCCGTTGCGCACGGCCGTGCTCTGGCCGGCGTTGGTCAGGTGGCGGATCACGCGCAGTTCCGGCGTGCTGGCTTGCAGCTGGCGCAGGCGTTGCAAGGTGGCGTCCTTCGAGGTGTCATCGACATAGACGATCTCGAAGTCGAGCTTGCCGCGCAGCGCGGACAGGATTTCGCCGACCAGCGGCGCGACGTTGTCTTCCTCGTTGTGGACCGGCACCACCACCGAGAGTTGCGGTATCTCACGCATCGGCGCGGTCAGTGCTTGTTGCGCAGCCGTTCCAGCACGCCATCCAGCACATCCAGGTTGGCGTAATGGATCACCAGCTTGCCCTTGTTGCCGCGGCCGTTCTGCACATTGACGCGGCTGCCCAGGGTTTCCGTGAGCTCGCGCTCCAAGGCGGCGATGTCGGCCTGCGGGGCCTTGGCCGGGCTGGCGGATTTCTTCGACGTGGTCGGCACCTTGCCTGCGCTGAGCTGCTGCACCCGGTGCTCGACCATGCGCACCGACCAGCCTTCCTCGGCGGCCTGCTTGGCCAGCGCAATGGCCATCGGTTCGGCCAGCGGCAGCAGTGCGCGCGCGTGGCCCATTTCGATGGCGCCGGTTTGCACCAGCAGGCGAATCGCCTGCGGCAGTTCCAGCAGCCGCAGCAGGTTGCTCACCGCCGCCCGCGAGCGGCCCACCGCTTCGGCGGCGGCGGCGTGGGTCAGGTCGAATTCGTCGATCAGCCGCTGCAGCGCCTGCGCCTCTTCCAGCGGGTTCAAGTCCTCGCGCTGGATGTTTTCGATCAGCGCCATCGCCACCACGGTGCGGTCATCGACCACCCGCACCACCACCGG
This sequence comes from Pseudomonadota bacterium, assembly GCA_963205445.1. Taxonomy (GTDB): domain Bacteria; phylum Pseudomonadota; class Gammaproteobacteria; order Xanthomonadales; family Xanthomonadaceae; genus Thermomonas. The sequence continues at coordinate 1,767 of CAUJJG010000034.1, read as the reverse complement.
CACCTCGGTGAGGCCGGCGCGTTGGCTGGCACGCCAGCGACGTTCACCGGCGATGATTTCGTAAGTGCGGCCGCCCTTGCCGTCGGCGCCTACGCGTTCGCGCACCACGATGGGCTGGATCACGCCCTGTGCCTTGATGGAATCGGCCAGCTCGTCCAGCTTGGCGTCGTCCATGGTGCGCCGCGGTTGGTATTTGCCCGGCACCATCGCATCCACCGGCAAGGTGCGCAGGGTGTCGCCCGGCTGCGCCGCCTGCAAGGCCGGTGCGGCCGCGGCCGCGTTGGGGCCCAGCAATGCTTCCAACCCGCGGCCCAGGCCGCGCTTCTTTGCACTGCCCTTTGCGGCTTCGCTCATGCAGCCTTCTCCTTGCGTTGCTGGTCGCGTTCGCGTTGACGGCGCAGCACTTCACCGGCCAGGCCCAGATAGGCCACGCCGCCGCGGCTGGCCTTGTCGTAGCCGATGATGCTCTGGCCATGGCTGGGGGCTTCGGCCAGGCGGACGTTGCGCGGAATGATGGTGCGGAACACGAGGTCGCCGAAATGCTGGGTCAGCTCGGCCGATACCGCATTGGCCAGGTTGTTGCGCACATCGAACATGGTGCGCAGCACGCCCTCGATTTCGAGCTGGGGGTTGAGGCGGCCTTTGAGGGCGTTGATGGTGTCCAGCAGCGCGCTCAGACCCTCCAGCGCGTAGTACTCGCACTGCATCGGCACCAGCACCGAATCGGCGGCGGTCAGGGCATTCAGGGTGAGGATGGAAAGCGACGGCGGGCAGTCGATGACAATGAAATCGTAGCCGCCGGCCAGCGTTTCCAGTGCCGCCTTGAGGCGGCCTTCGCGGTTGTCGGCATCCATCAGCTGCAGCTCGGCCGCGGTCAGGTCGATGTTGCCCGGCAACAGGTCATAGCCATCCTCGCAGCGCACCACCGCCTGCTGCGGCGTGGCTTCGCCCAGCAGCACATCGGTCACCGAGGCTTCAAGTTCGCGCTTGTCGATGCCGCTGCCCATGGTGGCATTGCCCTGCGGGTCCAGGTCTGCCAGCAGGACGCGTTTGGGGGTGCGCGCCAGCGCGGCGGCAAGATTGACGGCGGTGGTGGTCTTGCCAACCCCGCCTTTCTGGTTGGCAACGGCGATGATGCGGGCCATGCGGCGTGGAGTTCCGGCTGGAGCTGCCTGCGCGATGCAGGCATGGACAGGGGATTATGCCCTATGCCCGCACCCGCACGACCTCCAGCAGGTGTCGTTCGGCCCCCAGCCCCGGCACGGTGAGCGGGTGCACGGCCTGCAGGCGCCAGCCTGCCGGCAATGCGGCGATCTCGTCTTCAGGCAGCACGCCCTTCATGGCCAGCAGCCGACCGTTCGGGCCGGGCAGGTGGCCGCCCAATTCCAGGATCAGTGGCAAGGTGGCCAGTGCACGCGCAGTGATGGCGTCGAATGTCGCCTCGGGCCGGAACGCCTCGATCCGGGATTCGGCCACCTGCACATTGGCCAGCTTCAGCTGGCGCACCGCCTCGCGCAGGAAGCGCGCCTTCTTGCCGTTGCTCTCCACCAGGGTCACCTGCAGCGCGGGCGTGGCGATGGCCAGCGGGATGCCGGGCAGGCCGGGGCCGGTGCCGAGGTCGGCCAAGGTGGCCAGATCGCGCACGTAGGGCTGCATCGCCAGCGAGTCCAGCAGGTGCTTGACCAGCATCTCGCGCGGGTCGCGGATCGCGGTCAGGTTGTAGGTGGCGTTCCAGCGCGCCAGCAGCGCCAGATAGGCCAGCAGCGG
>CAUJJG010000033.1 GCA_963205445.1 Pseudomonadota bacterium | reverse complement strand
TTCCCCTGCCGCCACCCAGACGGCCGTGCGCGCACGCTAGGGCATCGCCCGCGGTTTGGGTATCCACGAAATCAGGTAGTGGGGGGGTGCAACACCGTCTCGCGTCAGGCCGCCAATGGCATGTCCAGCAACAGTTCGGTGCCCGGCATCGCCGCCTGCACGCGCAATTCGCCGCCCAGGCGCTGTGCGCGCAGGCGCATGCTGGCGAAGCCGGCGCCGCCGCCGTCGATGCGCACCACCTTGTCGGTCCCGGCCAGGCCGATGCCGTCGTCACGGACCTGCAGGTGCAGACGCTCGCCCTCGCGGGCGATGCGCACGTCCACCCGTTGCGCGCGGCTGTGCTTGAACACATTGGTCAGCGCTTCCTGCAGCAAGCGCAACAGGTCCAGGCTGCGCGCCGGTTCCAGTTGCAGGCCGTCCAGGCCTTCCAGCTGCCAGCGTGCGTCGATATCGGCGGCGTCCAGCAGGCGGCTGGCGCGATGCCGCAGCGGGGCGATCAGCTGGGCCAGGTCGGCTTGTTCTTGCGCGGTGGTGTCGATCACCAGGCGCAGGTCGTCGCGCATTTCCTTGAGCAGATCCACGACCTGCGCCTTCGGGGTGTCCGCCGGTGCCTGTTCCAGCCGGGCGATGGCGCCGACCAGGGTGCCGCCGAACCCGTCGTGCAGGTCGCGCACCAGTTGCAGGCGCTCGCCGGCGCGGCTGTGGGCCAGTTCCAAAGCGTGTTGCTGATGGAGCGTGGTGGCCAGCTGCGTGGTAGCGGCCTGCACTTCCTGCTTGAGTTCGAGATTGAAGCCTTCCACTCGTTTCATGGTGGTGGCGAAGCGGTAGGCCAGCACGAAGCCCATGCCCAGCAGCATCAGCGGCGAACCGAATGCGCCGATGTAGGCATCGGTCCGCAACAGGCCCAGATAAACGCCTGCGTCGTAGATCGCGGTCAGCATGGGGATGGCGATGCACAGGGCCAGTACCCGCTGATCGGCGCGGCCATGCCGGTATGCCCACACCATGAAGACAAGGTTGACCGCGTACAGGCCCGCCATGACGGGCACCACATAGGCGTTGCGGTACGGGCCCATCACGCCCGGCAGCAGCAGGGCGGCCAGCATCACCAGTGCGGCCGTGGCCAGCAGGATGCGTTCGCAACGTGGCCAGCGACGATCGGAAAAGCGCAGCAGGAAGACCACATGGCAGGCGGCGATGGCGATGAAGCAAGCACCGACAAAGGCCTGCCAGCCGTCGGTGGTGGAAAATGGCCATGGACTGGTGCTGACCCAGTTCAAGCCATACAGCAGGCCGAACAGGCCACCGGCGGCGTACCAGCCGTAGGTGGTGTCCTGCCGGCGCAGCAACCAGAACAGGCCGAACAGCGCGCTCAGCACCGCGCCGATGGCGGTGTCCAGCATCTGCAGGTCAAAACGCACGCGCTTGTCGGCACGGAAGCGCGCCTGCACCTGCGCTGGATCCCCCACGGTCACGGTGCCGAAAGCAGGTTGGTAGGCAGATAGCCCGGAGACGCGCACCAGCAGCTCGTTCTCGCCCGGTTTCAGCAGTGGTGCATCCACCAGGAAGTAGTGCGGTGCGATCCAGCTGCGCGACAGCGGTTCAACCAGGGACGCGTCGCGGCCGATCAGGCTGCCGTTGAGGTATACCGCGCCGGCCATGCAGATGTAGTCCAGCATCAGGCCCACCGGCTTGATGGCATCGTCCTGCTGCCAGCGAACCCGGTACCAGACCACGCCGTCATGCCCGGGCCAGCGGGACTGCCACTGGTCCTGCAGCGTGACCGGTACCCATCCGCTGCGGGGGGGGGCGCTGTCGTGCCACTGCCCGCGTGCGGCCTCGGCCTGGGTGATGTGCAGTGGCGAGGCCTGCGCGTGGGGTTGCGCAGGCGCGTGGCCGCACAGCAGCAGCCAGAGAACGAACAGCAGCGTGGTGGCCAGCGCTCTCAATGCAGCAGGCCCAGGGCTTGGGCCTCGAACACCGCTGCGGTACGCGACCCTACCGCCAGCTTGCGGTAGATGTTGCGGACATGACTCTCGATGGTGAGCTTGGACAGTGCCGTCACGGTGGCGATCTCGCGGTTGCTCAGCCCGCGCGCGACCAACTGCAGGATTTCTGTCTCCCGCGGGGAGAGATGCGTTTCCGGTGCCGTTTCGGCAGCCGCTGCCTGCGGCATCAGGGCCAGCAGGCGGCGCGCGATCACCGGGTCGATCGGGGCGCCGCCCCGCTGCAGGCTGCGCAGTTGCATGGTCAATTCGATGTCTTCGGCATTCTTCAGCAAATAGCCTGTTGCGCCCTTGCGCAAGGCCGCCAGAAGGGTGCCTTCCTCGGCCCAGCTGGACACGATCACCGCCGGTGTTGCGGGCGCATGCGTTTGCAGCCAGTCGATGAAATCGATGCCATTGCCGTCCGGCAGCTGCACATCGACCAAGGCCAGGCTGTAGGGCGGAGTGCGGGCTGCCAGCGCGCGGGCTTGTTGCAGGTTGTCGGCGGTATCGATGTGCAGCGGCGACGTGACGGCTTCTGCCAAGACGCGGGATAGCCGCGCGTGCATCGCGACGTCGTCATCGATGATCAGCACCGCCCCCAGTTGCATCGTCCGAATCCCCATGCGCACGGCATGCGCCCATCATACGGGGCGAGCTGGCCCTACTGTTGCAGTCTGGCTTGCAGCCACGCGCTGCGCTGGTCGGCAGGGAGCCTGCGCAGGTCGGCGCGCAGGGCGCTGCGCTGTTCCGGTGGCGTGATCTGGGCCAGCCGGGCCAGCGTGTCGAGGTCAGCGGGGCCCAGTTCGTGCAGCAGCTGCAGCAACGCATCGCGCTCGCCGGCTTCCACATAGGTGAACAGCGGTGCGATGCGTGGCCAGTCGCGTCCCAGCGACGGGCCCAGGTGCCAACCGCGATGGGCATCGAAACCCAAAGCCGCGTAACGGTCGCGCAGCGCCTGTTTCTCCTCGGCCGGCAAGGCATCGTAGTGTTGGCCGGCAACCCGCAGCCGGTCACGTTCGGGCGCTGTCAGGTGCTGCCACGCCGCCCAGGCAAGCCGGTCGGCACTGCGCTGGTGTGCGGGGCGTTGGTTCCAGGCACGCATGCGGGCCAGCAGCGCCTCGGGCGTGTCTGTTTCAGCGGGGTGGGCTGGCGGAAGGGTATCAGCGGCCGGTAGGGCTGCCTCACGCGCCACCTGCCACCAGGCCAACAACGGCAGCAGGCGGGCGAGATGCAGCTCCGCGGGGGCCGTCAGCAGCGCGTGATCCGGATGCAGGGTGGGGTCTTCGGCATCAAACCGTGCCTTGGGGGCCGCGGCGGGGGGCAGGGCTTCCCGCTGGATCAGGGGAAACCAGTCCTCCAGCAGGGCCCGGCCCTTGGGGTGAAGAAAGAATGTCGCCACCATGGCCGTTGCGCACAGGGCCACACCCAGCCACAGCCAGCGCATCCGACGGTGGTGGCGCCGCGTGTCGTCGCCTTCTCGTGCGGCAGGCGGGGGGGCAGCCGCCGTGGATGCGGCCTCAAGCGGCTGGGGGGAGGGCGCCGATGGTGCCAATTGCGCTGCCAGTGCGCCTTGCGCCGCGCTCCGCCAGACCCTCCAAGTCTCCACGTCCGGTTGCCCCTGCGCATCCGGGGGCAGGGCATCGCGGATACGCTGCTGATAAGTTTCCACGGTGATGCCCAAGGCCGCCGAGGCGTCGTTGTCGCCCAGCTCGGCGACTTGGTGCAGCAACACGGCTGCGCGCATGGCCGGGGCCAGGCGGGCGATATCGGGCAGCGGTGTGCCGGCATCGTCATTGCTGGCGTGATGCATGGCCGGGGTGGCCAGCAGCAGCCGCCAGTACTGCATCGGCCAGTGGGGGATGGGCCATTGCCCCGCGTCGGAGGCAAACACGCGGGCGGTGACGGCCAAGGCACGCTCGGCCTGCCCGGCATCGCCGGCTTGGACGCGGGCCAGCAGTCGAGCCCGGCGATCCACGCCGCGCAGGAAGGCGGCCACGGCGGCGGGTGGTGGGGGAGGCGTGGCGCTTGGGGTCATGGCGGGCAGGCAGGCACGCCCCATCATACGGTGTCCGTCAGGTCGGGACGGTGCTTGACAGGCCGGGAATGGGCGGCTCCGCAAGACGCCATGCGGCCTGCAGCCATGAAAGTTGTGCACAGCCACGATGATCGCGGCAACGGCGGGCATTGTGCGACGATTTTTGGCAAGTGGCGACAATGTTTCACAGTTAACTTGTTGATTTTTAATGGCGTTATGGGGTTGGCCATTTTTTCGCCAGAGCGCCGGAAGGGGCGGAACTGCGGGGCTTGCGCAGAGAGACTTGGGGCAAATACACAGACTTATCCACAAGAGGTGTGGATAAATGGGTTTTGCCAGCTACAACATGCACTTGCGGCGGTTTGGTGAACGCAACATCAACAGTAGGTGACAAACGGCCGATGTGCTCCTGCAGCACGGCCATCCGCGGGAAACGCGAAGGGCATCACAAGCAAAAATGCGGCCCCGCGTGCGTCCGTGGGGAGTTGTGCACAGCGGTGGATGGAACAGGTTGCCGATGAAATTGCAAGTCTTGCGATGGCGCACCACCATGGAGATGTTTGTAACGCATTGATTTGCAATATTTTATTGATTCATCCTGACGCCGTTTCGAACGGAGAGGCTTGTGCGGTGCAACGAAGTGGATGACCGCAAGACAAATTGTTGCACAGAGATATCCACAGGCTGCTCCCGGCCCGGGCAGGCCGCTCCCGGCGCTGCCTTAGACTGAAGGCATGCCTGCCCCCGATACCACCCTGCGCCTGGCCCTGCCGGTACCGCTGCCGCGCCTGTTCGATTACTTGGCGCCGCCGGGGTGGGCGGCGGAGGCCATCGTGGTGGGGACGCGGCTGCAGGTGCCGTTCGGGGCGCGCGAGCTGTGCGGCGTGGTGGTCGGCCACGGCCAGGCCGCGCCGGAGGTCGAGCTGAAGCCGGCGTTGGCCGTTCTGGATGACGCGCCGCTGCTGGAAGGCGAGCTGCTGGCCTCGCTGCGCTGGCTGGCCGGCTATCTGCACGCGCCGCTGGGCGAAGTGCTGGCGGCCGCGCTGCCGGCGGCGCTGCGCCGCGGCGAGCCGCTGCCGGACCTGACCCGTTATGGCTGGACTTTGACCGAAGCCGGCCGCACCGCGCTGGCCGCGATGCGTGCTGGCAAACCGAAGGCCTTGGCCGAACTGCTCACGGAGGCCCGCGCCGAGGACTGGCTGGACGCCGCCGTCCCCGGCTGGCGCACGCCCCTGCGCAGCCTGCGCGAGCGCGGGCTGGTGGCACAGATAGAGATGTCGGAAAGGGGGTCAGAGTCACTTTTCCAAAGGCGGGAAAGTGACTCTGACCCCCTTTCCTCGTTCCCCTTCTCGCCCAATCCCGAGCAGCAGGCCGCGATCGACGCCATCCGCGGCGCCGCAAGCTACGCTCCGTTCCTGCTCGAAGGGGTGACCGGCAGCGGCAAGACCGAGGTCTATCTGCAGGCGATCGCCGACTGCCTGGCGCGCGGCAAGCAGGCGTTGGTGCTGGTGCCGGAGATCGGCCTGACCCCGCAGGTGCTGGCGCGCTTCCGCGCCCGCCTCGGCGTGCCGGTGCAGGCCCTGCATTCGGGGTTGAACGACGGCGAGCGCGCAGCGGTCTGGCTGGCGGCCGCGCGCGGCCAGGCGCGGGTGATCGTCGGCACCCGCTCGGCCGTATTCGTGCCGCTGCCGGAGGCGGGGCTGATCGTAGTCGATGAGGAGCACGACGGCAGCTACAAGCAGTTCGACGGCCTCCGCTACCACGCCCGCGACTTCGCCCTGGTGCGCGCGCGCGCGCTGGGGATTCCCATCGTGCTGGGCAGCGCCACCCCGGCGCTGGAAACCCTGCTCAACGCCCGCTCCGGCCGCTTCGGGCACCTGCGCCTGCGCCAGCGCGCGGGCAAGGCGCTGCCGCCGCAGGTGCGGGTGCTGGACGTGCGCAAGCGGCCGCTGCAGGCGGGGCTGTCGGAGGAGGCGCTGGCGGCGATCCGCACGGCGCTTGCCGCCGGCGGCCAGGTGCTGGTGTTCCGCAATCGACGCGGCTATGCGCCGGTGCTGCTCTGCCACGACTGCGGCTGGAGCGCGCACTGCCCGCGCTGCAGCCTGCCGGAAAAACCCACCGCGATGACCGTGCACGCCCACGGCCGCCGCCTGCAGTGCCACCACTGCGGCCACCGCCGGCCGGCGCCGCCCGCCTGCCCGGACTGCGGCGGGCTGGCGCTGCAGCCGCAGGGCAACGGCACCGAGCGGATCGAGGCTGAGCTGCAGGCGCGCTTCGACACCGTGCCAGTGGTGCGCATCGATCGCGCCAGCAGCGGCGGCCGCGACGCCCTGCAGCAGCACTTCGACAAGCTCGGCGATGCGCCCGGTATCTTGGTCGGCACGCAGATGCTGGCCAAGGGCCACGACCTGCCCAATCTGACCCTGGTGGTGGTGGTCGGGATCGACGAGGGCCTGTTCTCGGCGGATTTCCGCAGCGGCGAAAAGCTCGCCCAGCTGTTGATCCAGGTCGCCGGTCGCGCTGGCCGCGCCGACAAACCGGGCACAGTGCTGCTGCAGACCCACCACCCCGAACACCCGCTGCTGCTGACCCTGATCCAGGGCGGCTATCGCGGTTTTGCCGAGGGCGAGCTGGCGCTGCGCGAGGCCGCCGGCTTTCCGCCGTTCGCGCACCTGGCCCTGTTGCGTGCCGAAGCCAAGCAGGCCGATCCGCCGCAGCAGTTCCTGCAGCAGGCGCGGGCGCTGCTGGAGGCCGACGGCGTGCAGCTGGCCGGCCCGCTGCCGGCGCCGATGCCGCGTCGCGCCGGCTATGTGCGCGCGCAGTTGGTGCTGTCGGCGGCTGCGCGGCCGGCCCTGCACGCAGCGCTGGCGGCGGCCCTGCCGGGGCTGTATGCCAGCCCCGAGGCGCGCCGGGTGCGTTGGTCGCTGGATGTGGATCCGCTGGATCTGTACTGAGAGCGGGGCAGGGGGCGCCAGCATCGGCTTTCGCCGCCTGCAGCCTGTGCGGATGAGCGGGGATGTTGCATCGGTTTGATCAAGGTCAATTTCGAGAAAGCCATGCCGCTATAAGCTTCATGAAATAGCGCAATGGCCTGTCCATCCACCCGGAAGTGCGAAGCGGTGGGGCAGGCGGTGACGCAGGCGATGCTTGGGCGGTCCGCAGCGGCCGCTTCATTTTGCACATCGCTATAAACAATACGCCATTACGAAACTGGAGCCGCCACATGCTGTCCGGAAAGACCCGATCCACTGCGTCCCGCGCCACCTTGGCCTTGGCCATTGCCGCCTCGCTGGCCGCACCCGTGGCTATGGCCCAACAGGTTGCCCCCGGCGAGACGGCGACAAGCGATGCCGACCGCATCTTCAAGTTGGGCACGGTCCACGTCCAGGGCGAGCGCCCGACCGAAGCGGAGAAGGCCGAGGCGGTCGTGGCCCGCGAGCAGATCGAGCTGCTCGAGAAGAAGGACGTCGGCACCGCGCTGGCGCTGGTGCCGGGCGTGTTCCACAATCGCGCGCAAGGGGGCCGCTACGAATCCAACGTGATGGTGCGCGGCTATGACCTGCGCGCGGTGCCGATCATGCTCGACGGCATCCCGGTCTACATCCCCTACGACGGCTATTCCGACCTCGGCCGCTTCACCACCGCCGACGTCGCCTCGATCCAGGTCGCCAAGGGCTACAGCTCGGTGCT
>CAUJJG010000032.1 GCA_963205445.1 Pseudomonadota bacterium | reverse complement strand
ACCTCGCCCATGCCGCCCTGGCCGATGCGTTCGATCAGGGCATAGGCGCCGAGCCGCTGGCCGGCGATGGCGGCCGCGGCATCCGCGTGCAGGTCGTCCTCTGCCATGCAGTCCAGCAGGGTGCGCACCCGTGCCTGCAAGGCGGGGTCGAGCGTGGCCAGTGCCTGCGCGCGCGCGTCCGCCTGCATGTCCAGCAGGTCGCGAAATAGGTGCAGGGCGCGGGCTTCTAGCGCGGGGTCGTCGCGTGTGGTCATGCGTGGATTTCAGTTGGCGATGGGGATACGGGAAGGCGCGAAGAATGGTGACATGCAACCGCCTGCATCACGCGCAAATCCATTGGCGGTCACTCCGTAGGTGCCGGGCTTGCCCGGCACAACGCCATTGCGAACCATGCGCTGTGGCGTGCGAGGCAAGCCTCGCACCTACGGGTGCGGGGGGTTACGGGCCGAGGCGGTCTTTCAGCCAAGCGCGCGCCGCGGCCCAGTCGCGGTACACGGTGCGTTCTTCCAGCTCCAGCATCGCCGCCACCTCGGCCACGCTGAGGCCCACGAAGTAACGCAGCTCCACCACCTGCGCCATGCGCGGCTCCAGCGCTGCCAACTCGGTCAATGCGGCGTCCAGCTCCGGCAAGCGTGTCGCCTCCGGGATCGGCAGATCCAGTGCGCGGGTGAAGTCGTCACGCAACCAGCCTCCGCCGTGCTTTTCGGCCGCCGCGCTGCGGGCGCGGTCCACCAGCATCTGCCGCATCATCCGTGCGGCGGTGTTGTACAGGTGGGCGCGGCTCTGCAGGGCCTGCGGGGCATCCCGGTCGATCAGCTTGAGCAGCACATCGTTGACCAAGGCCGTGGCCTGCAGGGTGTCATGGCCCTGCTGCTTGCCCAGCTGGATGCGCGCGAGCCGGCGCAATTCCGCATAGACCATCGGCAGCAGGTGGTCCAGCGCACCGGCTTCGCCGGCACTCCAGCGCTGAACCAGTCGGGTGATGTCGTCCTTCGTTTGCATGCGCAGCAGGCGTATGGGGACGGTGCATGATCCGTCCCTGCGCAAGCAGGGTCAATGTGGGCTTTCAGTCCGGTGCTGCATCGCCCTCCCGCATCCCATGCAACGCACAGGCCCGATCGCGACGCCGCTGCATCGCAAGTCCAGTCACGGTCAACGGGCCTGCACTGCCACCATCCCCCTGCTGGACAAGGTCACTCCGTGTCTCCGCCTTGTCCCACGCCAGCCATGCGCGCTGCGCCTCACGCAAGGCCGTGGCGCGAGCGTCTTTTCCAAAGCCGCGCATCACGTCGCGGTACAGGCGATTGAGCGCGGCATCCCAACCATCGTAGGCCTCGGCAACGGCGTCGTGCATGACGACGGTGACGCCACCACTTTGCTCCATGGCCCGCGCGTAGCGGACATCGATTGGATGTGGCTGCGGCAGACTGCACCAATGCGCTTCAGTGGCATGGGCGGAGCAGGACAACATAAAAACGAGAAAAACGAGTCGTGACATGGTGGTCCTTGCGCATCGCGGCTTGGGGAGCCGCTGATTTCACGTTACGAAGTGGTGGCAAATACGAGAATCAGCGAAATCGCCAGCAAGAGCAGCAAGCCGATGCCGAAGGCGAGCAGGCTGGCCACCGCAACCGCCCGAGCAACGCGCCAGCCGCGCCGTCGGGCGCGGCGGCACAGTTGGAATGCCAACCAGGACGACAGCAGCAGGATCAACAGCCCGGCGCCGGCATGGCCAAACAAGAACCACATGCCTTTGGCGCCCTGCATGCCGTTGCTGCCCAGCAAGCCCAGCATCGCCCAGAATCCGGCCACTGCCAGCATCGGCACGGCGGTGAACAGCGCCGCCATCCATGGCAGGCGATCAGGTGCGGCCGGGCCCGCTGCTGGCGTGCTCATTGCGCCAGGACGTAGCTGAGCAGATCAATGGCCTGCGTGTCCTTTGGGTTAGGCGACAAGCCAGACTCGCGGCCGATGAAGACATAGCGCTGCCCCTCCCGCATTGCGCCGCCCGGCATCAGCGCTTCGGTGCGCGGATCCAGATAGAGCATCACGGTCAGGCCTTCGGCGCTGCGCACATGCACGGCCTTGGCCGGGCGCCCGGCAATCTGCGCGCCTTCGACGACCCATGCCGCCTTGTTGCCCAACTTCGGCGCAATGTTCACCACGGTGCCATCAAAGCGCACGATCTTTTGCCAATACGTACTGGTTTTCGGATCTGTGCCGTTGTCTGCGAGGTATGCCTTGTGGAGGTCGCCCAGGCTCTGGTAGCGCACGGTCCATTCCATGTCATCGGTATCACGGCGGATGTGGTCAGCGGCTCCCAGCAGATTCTCGGTCCAGCCGCCGCAGGCGTTTTTCTTCCGGCATTGCGGCCAAGCCAGATCCACAATCCACTTGAGCTCTTTACCCTTGTCATGCGAAGCCATCTGCAAAGCCACGCCCGGCCCCATCACCGCCGCCACCTGACCCTGCTCCGGCGCGATCACCAACACCGCGCCATTGCCCACGTCCAGCTTGCCCACGCGCAGCTGGCGCAGCATCGCCCAGCCGTACTCCTCGGCCGTCATGCCGTGCAGGTCCTTGACCAGCAGGGTCACGATCTCCACGCCCCATTGCTTGGCGTGGTCGTACATCTGTTTTTCGAAATTGGCCACGATTGTCGGATCGAGGATGCCGAACTCGTCGTAGATGAACTGCATGCCCTTGCTCGGCAATGCCTTGGGGTCAGGCGTGGGCAGCAGCACCACCGCCGGCAATTCCCGGGGCGGCGCGGCAGCCGGGAGCGGCCCCGGCGCCGGATCGCGCAT
>CAUJJG010000031.1 GCA_963205445.1 Pseudomonadota bacterium | reverse complement strand
CGCGGCTCGCGCGCCAGCCCGGCGTCGATCACCACGCGCACGCCGGGCAGGGTGACCGAGGACTCGGCGACATTGGTCGCCAGCACCACCCGCCGGCGGCCATCGGCGGCCGGCTGCAGCACGCGGGTCTGCTGCTCGATCGGCAGCTCGCCGTGCAGGGGCAGCAGCTCGATGTCCTGCGCCGTCACTGCCGGCTGCCCCACGGCCAGCACGGCTTCCACCCGCTTGATCTCGCGCTGCCCCGGCAGGAACACCAGCACATCGCCGGGGTGTTGGCCCAGCGCGTGCTCGACCGCGCGGCGGACCTGATGTTCCAGCGCTTCCTCGCGACGCGCGGGGACGTGTTCGATCGCCACCGGATAGCTGCGCCCTGCGCTGGACAGCCGCGGCGCGTCGAGAAACGTGGCCAGCCGCTCGCCATCCAGCGTGGCCGACATCACCACGATGCGCAGGTCCTCCCGCAAGCCTTCCTGCACGTCCAATGCCAACGCCAGCCCCAGATCACCGGCCAGATGGCGCTCGTGGAATTCGTCGAACAAGATCGCGCCGACGCCCTCCAGTAGCGGGTCGTCCTGCAGCATGCGGGTGAGGATGCCCTCGGTGACGACTTCAATCCGCGTCTTCGGTCCGACCTTGTTCTCGAAGCGGATGCGGTAGCCGACGGTCTCGCCCACCGCTTCGCCCAGTTGCTGAGCCATGAACCCGGCCGCCGCGCGCGCGGCGACACGACGCGGCTCCAGCATCACGATTTTCTTCCCGTCCAGCCACGGTGCGCCCAGCAGCGCCAGCGGCACCTGGGTGGTCTTGCCGGCGCCGGGCGGGGCTTCCAGCACCAGCCGCGCGTGCGCGGCGAGGGATGAGCAAATCTGCGGCAGCAGTTCGTTGATGGGAAATTGCATGCGCGCATTGTAGGAGCCGCACACACCATGGAATCGCCAGCATCCTTGGGCAGCGGTGGGGTTCGAGCGCGCCATGGATGGCGCGCGGCCGCGAATCGTAGCTGGATGCGGAGCCTAAGCGGCGAATCCTGCCGCTGCCCAAGGGCGCTGGCGCGATCAAAGGGCGGATAAAATCACGGCATGGATCTCATCGACATCGGCCTCAATCTTTCCCACGACAGCTTCGACCGCGACCGCGACGCGGTCTGGCAGCGCGCGCGCGAGGCCGGCGTCCGCCGCGCCATCCTCACCGGCGCCTGCCGCGCGCATTCGCCGAAGGCGCTGGCGCTGGCGCGCACGCGCCCCGGCGAGTGGTTTGCCACCGCCGGCGTGCACCCGCACCACGCCAGCGAATACACCGCCGAATGCGACGCCGAAATGCGCGCGTTGCAGGCGCATCCGGAAGTGGTGGCGGTGGGCGAATGCGGGCTGGACTATTTCCGCGATTTTTCGCCGCGGCCGGCGCAGCGCAGTGCCTTCGAGCAGCAGCTGCAGATCGCGGTGGACACGCAGAAACCGCTGTTCCTGCACCAGCGCGACGCCCACGCCGACTTCATGGCGATGATGAAGAACTTCGACGGCCGCCTCGGCCCGGCGGTGGTGCACTGCTTCACCGGCAGCCGCGAGGAGCTGTTCGACTATCTCGACCAGGACTGGCACATCGGCATCACCGGCTGGCTCTGCGACGAGCGCCGCGGCGCGCATCTGCGCGAGCTGGTGAAACACATCCCGGCCAACCGGCTGATGGTCGAAACCGACGCGCCCTATCTGTTGCCGCGCACGCTGAAGCCGCTGCCGAAGGACCGCCGCAACGAGCCTGCCTTTCTCGCGCATATCGTGGAGGAGCTGGCGCGCGACCGCGGTGAAGACGTGGCCGTCACCGCCGCCCACACCACCGCCACCAGCGCCGCATTTTTCCGCCTGCCAACTTGATCGAAAAGCAAAACGCCCGGCGCAGGGCCGGGCGTCATGCATCGCGCGGCGCTGTGCCGCTTACTGCTTGGCAGGTGCTTCCGGCAACGGGCCTTCGGCCACCATCACCCCTGCCCGTCCATCCTTCACGGACGTCACAACCCAGATTGCCTTGTCGGCACGACGGATGACATAGGTGTCGGCGTCATACCCCGCGTAATAGGCTTCGCTGATCTGGCTGAACTCCACGCGGAAGTCTTCCAGCTCCTTCTGATTCGCCTTCTCCGCGGCCTCCTCCACAGAGCGTTCACTCAGGCGCACGCCACCCAAGGCTTCGATGGCCTGTTGCAGGTTCTTGCGGACTTCAAATTTGGAAAACGTCTTGCCCTCATCGTTGCTGATGCGGTCCGTGAACGTCTTGCCTTCCACCCACAGCAACTGACCACCGGTCCACACCGGTACCCGTGCCAGATCCTTGCTCTGCGCGGCAGTCTCCTCATTGTCGTAGTGGTAACCGGCGGGCAGGGCCACGTACGGCCAATCCGGAAGCGGCTTGTCGCTGACCGCAATGGTGTTGATGTCAAATGTGGTCACGGCTGGCGCCGCTGTCGCGGCCGTTGCCTCGGATGCAACCTCCGGCGCAGGCGCGGCTTCAGTCGTGGCCGCTGCAGCCGCTGCAGGGGCCTCCGGGGCAGGCGCTTCGTCCTTCTTGCACGCTGCCAGTGCGGCACAGACGGCCAAGGCAAGCACAGCGGATTTCATCGACATCGACACACGCTCCTGTTCTTGGGGGATGCATCAGTGTACGAAACGAACATGGCGATGACATTCCAGGCACTCAACCTCGCAGCCCCACGCCCCGCTTGAGCAACTGCAGGGCGATCGTCGACAACACCGCAACAAATGCCAGCATCAACGCATACGCCACCCACAGCGGCACATCACTCTGCCCCAGCAGGCCGTAGCGGAAGGCGTTGACCATGTAGAAGATCGGGTTGGCGTGGGTGGCCGCCTGCGCCCAGCCGGGCAACAGGTGGATGGAATAGAACACGCCGCCCAGATAGGTCAGCGGGGTCAGGATGAAGGTGGGCACGATGGCCACGTCATCAAACTTCTTCGCGTACACCGCGTTGATGAACCCAGCCAGAGAAAAGATCACCGCACCCAGCAATACCGCGCTCAAGGTCACCAGCGGATGCGGTACATGCACGCGCGTGAACAGCATCGCGATGCACAGCACGATCGCGCCCACCATCACCCCGCGCAGCACCGCGCCGGTGATGTAGCCGCCGAGAATCACCCAACTCGGCATCGGGCTGACCAGCAGCTCTTCCACGTAGCGTCCGAACTTGGCGCTGAAAAAGGAAGACGACACATTGCCGTAGCTGTTCTGGATCACGCTCATCATCACCAGCCCCGGCACGATGAACTGCATGTAATCCATCCCGCCCATCTTGCCCACGCGCGAACCGATCAGGCCGCCGAAGATCAAAAAGTACAAGGTCATGGTGATGGCCGGCGGGATCAGCGTCTGCGTCCAGATGCGCAGGATGCGGCTGACTTCGCGCCGGGCGATGGTGGCAAGTGCTATGAAATTGGGATTGCTCATGCCGAAGCCCCATCCTTGGCGGTCAACCGCACGAACAACTCTTCCAGGCGATTGCTCTTGGTGCGCATCGAGCGCACGCGGATGCCGGCGGATTCAAACGCGGCGAACACGCGGTTCAAGTCCATCGCACGCGGCATGTCCAAATCCAGCGTGTGTGCATCGCTGGCACGCAGGCTGGCCCCTGCGATCTGCGGCAGGCTGGCAGGCAGCACACCCTCGACATCGAACAGAAAGCCCTCCACGTCGAGCTTGGCCAGCAGCGCCTTCATCGGGCCCTGCTCGACGATGCGGCCGTGGTCGATGATGGCCAGATTGCGGCACAGGCTCTCGGCTTCTTCCAGATAATGCGTGGTCAAAATGATTGTGGTACCGGCGGCGTTGATCTGCTGCAGGGTGGACCACATGCCGCGCCGGATCTCGATGTCCACGCCGGCGGTGGGCTCATCCAGGATCAGCAGCTTCGGCCGGGTCATCATCGCCCGCGCAATCATCAGGCGCCGCTTCATGCCGCCGGACAGGCTGCGGCTGACCTTGTCGGCCTTGTCCCACAGCTGCGCCTCCTTCAGCACCTCCTCCGCCCGCGCCAATGCCTGCGCACGCGGCACCCCGTAGAACCCCGCGTAATTCACGCAGATGTCCAACGGCTTTTCGAACATGTTGAAGTTGAACTCCTGCGGCACCAGACCAATCTGGCGCATCGCCGCACTGCGCTCTCGCTGGATGTCGATGCCATGCACCATCACGCTGCCGGCACTCATGTTGACCAGCGAGCTGATGATGCCGATCAAGGTGGATTTGCCCGCCCCGTTGGGGCCCAGCAAAGCGAAAAAGTCGCCGGGGGCAACATCCAGGCTGACACCTTGCAGCGCCTGCACGCCGTTGTCATAGGTCTTGCGCAACTCGCGAACGCGCAGTGCCGGCGCGCCGTTGTCTGAAGTCATGGTGGGCCTCTGGCGCGGAAGCCCGCGCGGGAAGCCGGTAGTATAGGCAGCCTTGTGGCACCACCCTTGCCACGCAGTGTTGCAGTCTCGTGGCCATTGTCCATTTCCCGCTCAAACTGACCGACCGCCGCATGATCGCGCCCAGCGTGGCGCATCTGTCCTTCCTGCGTGACGACGGCCAGCCCTTGGCCTGTCTCCCGGGCCAGTTCATCCAGATCCACTTCACCCTGGCCGATGGCAGTGCCGCCCGGCGCAGCTATTCGATCGCGGTGGGCCGAGCGCCCGATGCCGTGCCCGATGGCCGGGTGGACATTGCAGTGAGCTATGTCAAAGGCGGTGCCGCCACGGCTTTGTTCGAAGCGTTGGACATCGGAGCCACGGTGGATGCCAGCGGCCCGTTCGGTCGCTTCTGCCTGTTCCCCAATGACGCCAACCGCCGCTACCTGCTGATCGGTACCGGCACCGGCATCACCCCCTACCGGGCGATGCTGCCGCAGCTGGCGCAACAGATGCAGCAGCGCGGGGTCGAGATCGTGCTGCTGCAGGGCGCACGCACCGCCGCCGAGCTGCTGTACGGCGATGAATTCCGTGCCTTCGCAGACGCGCATCCGGGCTTTCGCTACATGCCCTGCCTCTCGCGTGAAATGCCGCCGGCAGGCAGCACGCATGCCCACCCGGACGTGCGCCATGGTTATGTGCAAAACGTATTGGCCGAGTTGACGCCTGATCCGGCGGGTGACATCGCCTATCTGTGCGGCAATCCGGACATGGTGGATGCCACGTTTGAAGTGCTGAAAACCATTGGCCTGCCGGTACCGATGATCCGGCGCGAGAAATACGTCAGCAACAAGTGACGGCGAGCCTGCAGGGGCGCAGGCACAAACTGTAAAGCTCACTTGACAACCCGTCGTGGCTGCGCCTATCGTTCTGTCAAGCGTACTTGACATAACAGGGATCGCGATGGACAAGCAAGCTCCGGGCAACACCGCAAGCCCTGCCTTCCTGGTGATCGGGCTGGTCTTCCTCGCACTGGGGTGCAGCGGGCAAACCGTATTCCTTGGCGTTGGCACGGTCTTCATGGCCTTGGGCGCCACGTTGCGGGCCAAGGCCCACACGGGTGACCAGCCATGACCCTGCGCCGCTGGATGTTGGGGTTTATCGCCATTGCCCTAGGCTGCCTGCTGCTGGCGGCGGCCGGCCGTTGGTTGCTGCAATGGCCACAAGCGGCGGTGACCATCTGGCTCTGGATCGGTGGTGGCTATCTGGTGGGTGCTTTGCTGTTTCTTCTGGTGCCGCGTTGGTGGCGCGAGCACTGCGACGAGATGTATGCGCAACCCGCCGGAAAGCGTTACATCCGGGCCATGTGGCCAATCCTGATCTTCTACTCACTGGCCCTGTTCGGCTCGATTTGGGTAATCAAGCACGGCATCGCTTCCTTGCCGCTGCGCGCCGTCATCGCGGTGTTGCCGGCGCTGGCCATCGTGCTGTTGATGCGCGCCGCGTTGCGCTACCTGCGCGAGATCGATGAACTGCAGCGCCGCATCGAAACCGAGGCGATCGGCGCCGCCAGTTTGCTGGTGTCGGTGCTGTATTTCGCCGGTGGCCTGCTGCAGAAAGCCAAGGTGATCGAGATCGGCAGCGCCACGGCCATGATCTGGGTGTTCCCGATGCTGATGTTGTTCTACGGCATCGCCAAATTCGTGTTCACCCGGCGCTACCTGTGAGGCCGGCCCGGTGAACAACCAACTGCGCGCACTGCGCGAACGACAGGGCTGGTCGCAGGGTGAACTGGCCCAACGACTGGAGGTCTCACGCCAGACCATCAACGCGCTGGAGACCGGCAAATACGACCCGTCGTTGCCGCTGGCCTTCCGCATCGCCCGCCTGTTCGCCTGCCGCATCGAAGACGTATTCCTGCCCGACGACGACTGAAACCATCCCGTTTTTCCACCCGCAACACGTGAAGGGGTTGTCCTGATGAACTCCCGCAAGACCCGATTGATCCTTGCCGTCGCAATCGCCGCTGCGATTTTTGGCTACAAGGCACTGCGCCCGGAACACGGGTCGCAACATGCAGCCACCACCGCCAATGCCTCTGCCGCGCCGGTCGCACCCATTGCCCCCGTGCTGCTGGGCAAGATCGCCTTCACGCCCTGCAGCCTGAGCTCACCGCAGGCCAAGGACAGTCTTGAGGCGATGTGCGCCACCTATGCGGTGCCGGAGAACCGGGCGACACCAACTGGCCGCAAGATCGCGCTCAACATCGCTTGGTTGCAAGCCACCAGCAATGGCGAGAAGCAGCCAGACCCTGTGTTTTTCCTTGCCGGCGGCCCAGGCCAGTCGGCGGTGGAAACCTTTCCGGGTTTGAACCCGGTGTTCCGCGAAGTCCGTCAGCAGCGCGACGTGATCCTGGTGGATCAGCGCGGCACCGGCAAGTCCAACCTGCTTTCGTGCAAGGCGCCGCAGGAGGATGACGATGCCTTCGACCCGTCGCCGGAAGCGATGCAGGCGCAAGCCGAGCAATGCGTGGCGGAGCTGTCGAAAAATGCCGACCTGCGTCACTACACCACCACCGACGCCGTGGCCGACCTCGATGCCGTGCGCCAGGCGATTGGTGCCGCGCAGATCAATCTGGTCGGCGTCAGCTACGGCACCCGCGTGTCCCAGCAATACGCGATGCGCCACCCAGACGCGACCCGCAGCATCGTGCTCGATTCGGTTGTGCCCAATGCACTGGGGTTGGGCAATATCTTTGCCCGCAATCTGGATGATGCGCTCACCCTGCAGTTCGGCCTGTGCAGCAAGAACCCCGCGTGCAAGAACAAGCTGGGCGACCCGCGTGCCGAACTGGACAAGCTGCTGGCGACTCTGCGCGCACAGCCGGCCAAGATTGAATACCGCGACGCCACCAGCGGCGAAGTGAAGCAAGGCACCCTGCGTGCCGAAGCGGTGGCCGGACTGGTGCGGATGTATGCCTACATGCCGCTGGCCAGCGGCCTGCTGCCCAAGCTGATCCATGAGGCCAATGCCGGTCACTACGAAAGCCTGATGGCCTTGGCGCAAATGGTCACCAGCGGCATGGAGGATGGAATGGCACTGGGCATGCAGCTGTCGGTGGTCTGCAGCGAGGACGCCGACAGCATGGTGCCGCGCGAGGAAGATGCCGGCACGGTGCTGGGCAACCTGATGCCTCGCGGCATGGCGGCGATGTGCAAGGTCTGGCCCAAGAGCCAACCGCCCGCCGATTTCCACAAGCCACTGGCCACGGCGGTGCCCGCATTGGTGCTGGAAGGCGAGTTCGACCCGGTGACGCCGCCACGCTACGGCACCGAGGTGGTGAAGACCCTGCCGAACGGCCGCCTGTTCGTGCTCAAGGGCGCCGGCCACAACGTGATCGGCGCTGGCTGCATGCCCAAGCTGTTTACCCAGTTCATCGAGAAGGCCAACGCCAAGGCACTGGACGGCAGCTGCCTGGACAAGCTGGGTTACCCCACACCTTTCGTCAGCTTCAACGGCGCCGAGCCGTGAGCCCCCGAATCCCGCTTCGATACGATCCCCAAGGAATCACGTCATGATCGTTGCAGAACAACTTCGCAAGACCTTTCCCGGCAGGGGCAAGGACAAACAGCGCGTAATCGCCGTCGATGAGGTGGGCTTCACCGCCCGTGATGGCGAGATCACCGGCCTGCTGGGCCCCAATGGCGCCGGCAAGACCACCACCCTGCGCATGCTCTACACCCTGATGAGCCCGGAAACCGGACGCGTACTGGTGGACGGTGTGGATGTGGCCGCCGATCCCGAACGCGTGCGCCGCAATCTGGGCGTTTTGCCGGACGCGCGCGGCGTCTACAAACGCCTGACCGCGCGCGAGAACATCGATTACTTCGGCAGGCTGCACGGCATGTCGAGTGCCGACATTGCCGCACGGACTTCCAAACTGGCGGCTGCGCTTCAGATGGAAGATTTTCTCGACCGTGCCACCGAGGGCTTCAGCCAAGGCCAGCGCACCAAGACCGCGATCGCCCGTGCGTTGGTGCACGACCCGAAGAACGTGATCCTCGACGAACCCACCAATGGTCTTGACGTGATGACCACCCGCGGCCTGCGCGGCTTCCTCAAGGAGCTGCGCGCGGAAGGCCGCTGCGTGATCTTTTCCAGCCACATCATGCAGGAGGTGGCTGCCCTGTGTGATCGCATCGTGATCATCGCCCACGGGCGGGTCATGGCGCAGG
Organism: Pseudomonadota bacterium; assembly: GCA_963205445.1. GTDB lineage: Bacteria > Pseudomonadota > Gammaproteobacteria > Xanthomonadales > Xanthomonadaceae > Thermomonas. The sequence continues at coordinate 23,548 of CAUJJG010000031.1, read as the reverse complement.
GCAGCACCGACGAACTCCGGGCGCAGGCAGGCGAAGACAATCTGGAAGACGCATTCGTGAAACTGATCGGCAGCGAAGAGGGCCTGCACGCATGAACAAAGCCTCGTTCACCGCCACCATGCTGATGGTGATGCGCAAGGAATGGCTGGATTTCTTCCGCGACCGTCGCACCTTCCTGCTGTCCCTGCTGATGGCGCCGCTGCTGTACCCGCTGATCTTCCTTGGCATCGGCTGGCTCAGCCAGAAACGCGCCGAAACCCAGCTGGAAAAAACCCTGCAGGTGCCCGTCATCGGCATCGAGCGGGCCCCCAACCTGATGAAATTCCTCGCCAGCTACGGCATCGAGACCCATGCCGCACCGGCCGACATCGAGGCGCGGGTACGCGCACAGGATGTGGATCTGGCACTGGCCATCGATCCTGACTTCGACAAGGACTGGCATGCCGGCAAACCTGCCAAGATCGACGTCATCACCGACACCACCCGCCGCAATGGCGACGTGAAGGTGGCACGGGTCACCAAACTGCTGGAGACCTACAGCGGTGCGGTTGGCACCATGCGCCTGCTGATTCGCGGCATCAACCCGGGCGTCGCCACCCCGCTGCACGTGGGAACCCGCGACATGGCCACACCGGAGGCCAAGAGCAGCCAGTTCATGGCCGTGCTGCTGCCGATGCTGCTGACGATCTTCGCCTTCATCGGCGGCGCCCATCTCGCCATGGATACCACCGCCGGGGAACGCGAACGGCAATCGCTGGAACCTCTGCTGGCCACGCCAGCATCACGTGCGGCCTTGGTGGGCGGCAAGATGCTGTCGGCCTCGCTGCTGGGGCTGTTGACGATGCTGCTGATCCTGGTGTCGTTCAAAGTGTCGGCTTCCTTGGCCAGCGGCATGGCCAAGCAAATGGACGTGAGCTTCCTGGCCATGGGCAAACTGCTGCTGACCTTGGTCCCGTTGGTCCTGATCGGCACCGCCCTGGTCACCGCACTCGCCGCCGGCGCCAAGAGCATGAAGGAGGCACAGAGCCACATCATGTGGCTGATGATGCTGCCGATGCTGCCAGCCTATGGGTTGATGGCTTACCCCCTGAAGGACACGGCGTTGTGGCAATACGCCGTACCCTTCCTGTCGCAGAATCAGCTGATCCAGAAAATTTCCCGTGGCGAGGCAGCTTCGATGGCGCAGTGGGGGGTGTATCTGGCCTGCTCCCTGGCCTTGGCCATCGTGCTGTGGGCGCTGGCGGTATGGCGCTACCGCCAGGAAAAGCTCGCGATCTCTGCCTGAGCATTACCGGGAGCACCATGGAACCCCCGGTCTCACCGGGGGTCCTCCCTCGGATTCCAACCATGAAAAAGCCCGGCACTTGTGCCGGGCTTTTTCTTTGCCTTCAGATGCGTTACTGGAAGGACACCGTCGCTCGCGTGGTGGTTGACTGCCCAATGGGCTGGAACCGCCAGCGCTTGACGGCGGCCAGCGCCTCACGCTCGAAGTCACGCTGGAACTGGCGCGGCCCATTGCTGGACACCACGCGCGCATTGACTACCGAGCCATCCGTCCCCACCGTGTATTCCACCTGCACGCTGCCGGTCGCGCCTGCACGCTGCGCCGTCTGCGGGAACTTCGGCCCCGCTTGGCTGACCGCACGCAGATCATTGCTGACGGCCGGCCGCGACGTTTCTGCAGGCCGCGCAGACTGGGCCGCCGCCTGCTGCGCCGCCGCTTGGCGCTGGCGCTCGGCTTCCGCCGCTGCCGCCTGCTGTTGACGCTGGCGTTCCGTTTCCGCCTGCGCAACCTCCTGCTGTTGGCGCTGCTGATCGGCGGTGACCTGCTGGCGCTGCTGCTCCTGCAACTTGCGCTGGTCTTCCTCACGCTTCTTGGCGAGATCCTGCTGGCGCTTGGCTTCTTCTTCGGCGGTCAGCTTTTCGGTCTCTGACCGCTTCGCAACAGCAGCTTCGCTCTTGGCGATGCTGTCCTTCAGACGTGCCATCGCCGGATGGTTGGCATCCGACTTGCCCAGCAAAGCCAACAGGCGCTTGGCTTCGGCAAAGTCTTCGCGTGCAATGCCCTGCTCGGTGGCGATCACCGCCATTGGCAGCAAGTCGTTGAGCGCACTGGATGCACCCGCATCCCCTGGCTGCTTGTCACGCAGTGCGAGGTAGTACTCCATCGCGTTGTTGCCGGCCGGTGCGTACAGACGATTCTCGTTGTAGGCCTTGCTGGCAGCATCACGAAGTTGATCCGCACCCATCGCCGTCACCGAGGAGGCAACCACCGATTCCGGTGTCGGCGCCGCAGCTTGTTGCGACGCGGCCTGACCCGCAGCCGGCGCTGCCGCATCCTCTTTTTTGCATGCGGTGAACGCGCACGCAGCCGCAAGCACCAGCGCAACCGGCTTGGCGCCGCGGAACATACTTTCCTTTGTGGACATTGTGCCTCCCCCTTAGTTCATGCACATTTCAGCCGACGATAGCACGCGGCACGGCGGCTTTTTTGTCAAGCCCCCGTGTGACCCATGCTCATTTTCCGACGCAAAACGTCGAGAAAATGTGACCCAGTAGCCGGTCTGCATCAACCCGCCCACCGATTTCCCCCAAGGCATCATGGGCCCGGACCAAGCCTTCCGCCGCCAGCTCCAGGCGCTCATGCGCCAGTTCATCCGCTGCCTGTTGCAACCATTCCTGCGCCTGCGCCAGTGCATGCACGTGGCGCGCACGTGCGGTGAACGCACCTTCGCCGCCCATGCCACCGGCCAATGCATGCAATCGCGCATGCAAATCGGCCAAGCCTGCGCCGGTTTTGGCGGAAATCGCCAAGGCATCGTCTGCCAGTGACATCGGCTGCGCCAGCAGGTCCGCCTTGTTGTGCAACCACAGCACCGCCGGCACGCCATCGAGGTCATCGACCAACGCCCCACGCCCCGCTTCCGGGTCGCGGGCATCCAGCACCGCCAGGGCCAGGTCGGCACGGGTCAATTCAACACGCGCCCGGCGCATGCCTTCGGCCTCGATGCGGTCCTCCGACGGCCGCAGGCCGGCGGTGTCCACCAAGGTCAGCTCCACCCCGTCGATGCGCACGGTTTCCTGCAGCAGGTCGCGGGTGGTGCCGGCGATCTCGGTGACGATGGCCCGGTCAGTGCCGGCCAAGGCATTGAGCAGGGAGCTCTTGCCGGCGTTGGGTGGGCCCACCAGCACCACATGCAGGCCGTCCCGCAGTTTCTGACCTCGCTCAGCTGCCGCACGCAGGTCTGCAAGCGCCGTTCGCGTCTCCTCCAAGCGACGCCGCAGCAGCGCCCCACCCAAGGTCTCCAGTGGCTCGTCCGCAAAATCGATCGTGGCCTCCACGTGCACGCGGATCGCCAGCACCTGGGCCATGAGCGCTTCCGTCTGCTGCGAGAACACCCCATCCAGCGAACGCCGCGCCGCACGCGCCGCACGCAGGTCGGTGGCGGTGATCAGGTCGGCAACGGCCTCGGCCTGCGCCAAATCCAGTTTGCCGTTGAGGAACGCCCGCTGGCTGAACTCGCCAGGTGCTGCTTGGCGTGCGCCCAACGCCACGCACCGGGCCACCAGCTCGCGCAACAGCACGGGGCTGCCATGGGCCTGCAGTTCCACCACATCCTCACCGGTGAAGCTGGCCGGTGCGGCGAAGTACAGGGCGATGCCGTCGTCGAGGAGGGTGCCGTCGGCGTCCGCGAAACGCGCATACCGGGCCGACCGAACCCCCAACGGCTTGCCGCAGATGCGCTCCCCGATGTGGCGCGCCTGCGGCCCGGACAACCGCACGATGCCCACCCCGCCCTCTCCGGCGGCAGTGGCGATCGCGACGATGGTGACGGTGTCAGGCATCGTGGGAGGATGACACGTTTGCCCGCCGCATCATGGCGATGACATGCCTGCGGCAACGGCTCAAGCCTGCGACGGCTCCTCGGCAAAGCGTTTCATGTTCCACCACTGCTGGGCCATGCCCAACGCGCCGTTGGTCACCCAGTACAGCACCAGACCGGCTGGGAAAAACGCAAACATCACCGCCATCACCAGCGGCATCATCTGCATCATCTTTTGCTGCATCGGGTCCATGCCGACCATCGGCGACATCTTCTGGGTCAGCCACATCACCACGCCGTTGAGCACCGGCAGGATGAAGAACGGGTCGCGCGCGGTCAGGTCACTGACCCAGCCCAGGATCCACGGCGCCTGGCGCAGTTCCACGGCTTCCAGCAACACGTAATACAACGCCAGAAACACCGGCATCTGGATGAAGATCGGCAGGCAGCCGCCGGCCGGGTTGATCTTCTCTTTCTTGTACAGGTCCAGCATCGCCATCTGGAACTTCTGCTTGTCGTCGCCGTAGCGCTCTTTCAGCTGCTGGATGCGCGGCTGGAACTTGCGCATCTTCGCCATCGACTTGTACTGCGCCGCCGACAGCGGGTACAGCACCAGCTTGATCAGCACCACCAGCAACACGATCGCCCAGCCCCAGTTGTGGGTGAGCTTGTGCAGCTGCATCAACAGCCAGTGGATCGGCTTGGACAGCACGGTGAACATCCCATAGTCCATTGCCAAGCCCAGGCCGGTTGCCGTGTCATCCAGCTTGTCGGCCAACTTGGGCCCCACCCACAGGGTGGCCGTGCTGCTGAACGTCTGGCCCGGTGCCAGGGTCACCTGCGGGCCGCGGGCCGCGATGCTGTACTGGTTGCCCCGCGCTCCCAGCGTGAACAACGCGGCCTGATCCTTCTGCGGCACCCAGGCACCCAGGAAATAGTGCTGGGACAGGGCCACCCAACCACCGGTGACTTGCTGGTTGAGCGGGCCATCCTCGACGAAATCCGGATACTTGCGCTTCTCGTACTTTTCTTCCGGGCTGTACCACGCCGCACCGTTCAGGCTGAACGATTCCGGGTTGGTGAAGCCGGTCTTTACCACGGGGGGAACGCGCTCCAAGCGGCGTTCGATGTCACCTGTCCAGGCCGCCGTGCCGCGGTTGGCCAGCACATCCTTGACCTGGACGGCGTAACTGCCGCGGGCAAGGGTGACGGTACGCTGCAGCTGCATGCCATTGGCGGCAGTAGCCACGAACCGCGCCTGGACGCTGGCGGCGCCATCGGCCAAGCGGATGTCGCGCGCATCATCCTGCGGCTGCAAGATCAGTTCGGCACCATCGTTTGCCCGCCAAATCGCCTCGGCCATGTAGAGCCGGCTTGGATCGGTATCGAACAGCACCACGGCGTTGCTGCCCGCGGCAGTGGACTGCCGATACCCCGCCAGCTCCGCGTGGGTCAGGTTGCGCCCGTCGAGTTCGAGAGTCAGCACATCGTTGCGCAAGCGCACCTTGGCCGCGGCTTGATGCACCACGGCCTGCGGCGCGCTGCCGGCCTGCGGTACCGCGGTCGTGGGCACGCCCGCCACCGGAACGCCCCCTGCAGCCGCTTGCGGGGATGCAGGCAGCGTGGCTGCCGGTTGCGCGGACGCCAACTGCTCCTTGCCCCATTCCTGCCACAGCAGGAACGCCAGCATCAGCCAAGCAATCAGGAGGAAGGTGCGAATCTGGTTCATCGGACAGGCGATTCCGTTGGGCCGGCTGCGCTTGCGGGCGCGCCAGAGGCGGGAAGATGGGTATCGGCGGGCGGCATTGTGCCGGCCATGGCTGGCCGCGGCAATGCGCCAGCCCGCGTCAACAAGTGTTCAAAGGCGGTTTGCAGCGCCAAGGCATCGGTTTGGGCAGCCGCCACGCGCGCCACGACCACATAGGCGCCACCGCGCAGGGCATGGCGCTGCCTGCGAAACGCTTCCCGCAATGCGCGCTTGATTCGGTTGCGGCCCACCGCGCGCTTATCCACCTTGCGCGAAACCGCCAACCCAAGCCGTGGCGACGCTTGGTCTTCCAACCAATGCAAGGCCAGGCGCGGCTCGGCGGTTCGGCGGCCAGCATCGAAGACGCGGGCGAACTCCGCCTTGGCCCGAACCCTGGCGGAAGCTGGGAAGCGTTGCCGCGTCGACAGAACAGACGCAACGACGCCGGCACCCTGTTCGGATACCGGCGTGTTGTTCATCGCTGGCAACTTCATTGCGGCCCGGCCGATGGCCGGAAGCGCAGCTGACCCGAGGGTCAGACAGTCAGACGGCGACGGCCCTTGGCACGACGACGCGCCAGGACCTTGCGGCCATCGGCGGTTGCCATGCGGGCGCGGAAGCCGTGATCACGCTTGCGCTTGAGGTTGCTGGGCTGGTAAGTGCGCTTGGTCGCCATGGCGGGCCTGCTTGCTTTGTTTCAACGGAAAAGACTTTCGATGATAGCCCGTCAGACTGCCCCATGCAAGCCTTTGCTGCAATCGACAAATTGAAGCCGCCACGTTTGGCCGCATCCGGCCGCGGTGGTAACCTGCCTCACTCCCCTCTTATCCACAGCGGTCGGGTTCCCATCCGGCCGTCGTTCGTTTTCTGGATCCCTCCGCCCCATGCACCTTTGGCCCGCCTGCCTGCAACGCCTCGAAACAGAATATCCACAGGAAGACGTGCGTACTTGGCTCAAACCCTTGCAAGCCGATCGCCGTGAAAGCGACCTCGTGCTGTACGCCCCCAATGCCTTTGTCCGCGACGAAGTGCAGCTTCGCTTCCTCCCGCGCATCCGCGAATTGGCTCGCCACTTCGGCGGGGAGGCCAGCAACGTCTATCTGGACATCGGCGCTCCGCAGCGCAGCACGACCGCAACCGCCACAACGGCCACGCAGTCGCCTCGCAGCAAGGCGCCCGCCCCGTCGGCCGCCCCGTTCCAGGGCAATGTCGACGCGCACTACACCTTCGACAACTTCGTGGAAGGCCGCAGCAACCAACTTGCCCGTGCGGCAGCCTGGCACGCCGCGCTCAAGCCCGGCGACCGCGCCCACAACCCTTTGCTGCTCTACGGCGGCACCGGCCTTGGCAAGACCCACCTGATGTTTGCCGCCGGCAACCAGATGCGGGTTGTCAACCCCGATGCCAAAGTCATGTACCTGCGTTCCGAGCAGTTCATGAACGCCTTCACCAAGGCCCTGTATGACAAAAGCAGTGGCGGCATGGAGGCCTTCAAGCGGCAGTTCATCGGCATCGATGCGCTGTTGATCGACGACATCCAGTTCTTCGCGGGCAAGGACCGTACCCAGGAAGAGTTTTTCCACACCTTCAACACCCTGTTCGATGGCAGGCAGCAGATCATCCTGACCTGCGACCGCTATCCACGCGAAGTGGACGGGCTTGAGCCGCGCCTGAAATCACGTCTGGGTTGGGGCCTGTCGGTGGCCATCGACCCCCCGGATTTCGAGACCCGCGCCCAGATCGTGCTGGCCAAGGCCCGCGAACGCGGCGCCGCAGTCCCTGATGAAGTTGCCCAACTGATCGCCAAGAAGATGCGCAGCAATGTGCGCGAGCTGGAAGGCGCCATCAACAAGCTCACGGCCCAAGCGGGCTTGCTGGGACGCCCGGTGACCATTGAATTCGCGCAGGAAACCCTGCGGGATCTCTGGCGGGCCCAGCAGCAGGCCATCAGCATCGCCAACATCCAAAAGGCCGTGGCAGACTACTACGGCCTTCAACTGAGGGAGATGCTGGGACCCAAGCGCACTCGCTCGCTGGCACGTCCTCGCCAAGTCGCCATGGCCTTGGCCAAAGAGCTGACCGAACACAGCCTGCCTGAAATCGGCGCCGCCTTCGATGGGCGCGACCACACCACCGTCCTGCATGCCTGCCGCCAGATCCGCCAGCTGATGGAAGGGGATGGCAAGCTGCATGAGGATTGGGAGAAGCTGATCCGCAAACTCAGTGAGTGACCTCGGGATACGCTGTGGACAACACGTGAACTGTTTTTCACCGCAAAATCCATCCACAACTTGTACAAAGCGCCAGCCAGTTTTTCCAACCTAGTTAAAAAATAAAAAAAGCAATTAAATCAACAGCATAAGCAAGTTATACCGGAATTTTGGCAACACCAGCACCACCATTTTCATAGCTTTATACATCTCTCAAAAGCAGGAGCCGTTGCCTTTGACGCTCCCGCTACCAACCAGGGCAAGGGGTCCTCATGCGGTTTTCCCTCCAACGCGAAGTCCTGCTCAAGCCATTGGCGCAGGTGGTCAACGTCGTCGAACGCCGGCACACCCTGCCGGTTCTTGCCAACCTGCTGGTCCGTGTTCAAGACGGTCAATTGGCGTTGACAGGCACCGATCTGGAAGTCGAAATGGTGGCGCGTACCGCCGTGGATGATGCGCAGGACGGTGAAGCCACCATTCCCGCCAGAAAGTTCTTCGAAATCGTTCGCGCGCTTCCGGACGGCAGCCGCGTACAAGTCAGCCAGAACGGGGAAAAGGTCACGGTACAGGCCGGGCGTAGCCGCTTCAGCCTTGCAAGCCTGCCCGCCAACGATTTCCCGTCACTGGATGATGTCGATGCCAGTGAGCGTGTGACGGTGTTGGAAGCGGCGTTGAAGGAGCTTCTGGAACGCACGGCCTTCGCCATGGCGCAACAGGACGTGCGTTATTACTTGAACGGCCTGCTGTTTGATCTGCGTGAAGACAGCCTTCGCTGTGTTGCCACCGACGGGCATCGCCTCTCGCTCTGCGAAACCACCTTGTCGGAAGCGCACGGCGGAAAGCGCCAGATCATCGTGCCGCGCAAGGGTGTGCAGGAGCTGCAGCGCTTGCTGGAGGGCGGCGACAGGTCACTTGCGCTGGAGATCGGGAAAAGCCACATCCGGGTCAAGCGGGATGACGTGACCTTCACCAGCAAGTTGATCGATGGCAAGTTCCCCGATTACGAAGCAGTGATCCCGATTGGCGCGGACCGTGAAGTGAAGGTGGATCGTGAAGCCCTGCGCGCCGCGTTGCAGCGTGCTTCCATCCTCTCCAACGAAAAATACCGGGGTGTGCGCATTGAAATTGCCCCGGATCTGCTGCGCATCAGTGCCCACAACCCGGAGCAGGAAGAAGCACAGGAAGAACTGGAAGCAGAAACGCGCGTGGACGCCCTGGCAATTGGGTTCAATGTCACCTACTTGCTGGAAGCGTTGACCTCGCTTCGCGACGAATTTGTCATCATTCAGTTGCGTGACGCCAATTCTTCGGCTTTGGTGCGTGGCGCGGAAAGCCAACATGCCCGCCACGTGGTGATGCCGTTGCGGCTCTGACACAAGCCATGTTTCACGTGGAACATCCCTTGCAACGCCCGGTTCCCACCGGGCGTTTTCTTGTCCCCTCTCTTGGGCATCCGGCATGATGATCCGCCGCCTGCACCTGCATGATTTCCGCTGTTTTTCCGAGGTCGCGTTTCAACCGCAACCCGGTTTCAACCTCATCACGGGTGAAAACGGCAGCGGCAAGACCACGTTGCTGGAAGCCCTGCATCTGTTGGCGCATGGTCGAAGCTTTCGTGGGCGCGTGCGGGACGGATTGATCCGCAGCGGACAGGCTGACTTGCAAGTGTTCACGGAATGGACACTTCCTGATGGCGGACTGCGTCGCATTGGGCTTCGGCATGCGGGCAGCCGCTGGGAAGCGCGAATGGATGGTGCCACTGTCACGCAGTTGAGCGCGCTTTGCCAGGCCGTGGCGGTGGTCAGTTTCGAACCCGGCAGCCACGCGCTGGTGGATGGCAGCAGTGAGGTGCGCCGGCGCTATCTGGATTGGGGCATGTTTCACGTGGAACATGCATTCATGCCGTTGTGGCGCCGCTATGCCCGCGCCCTGAAGCAACGGAATGCCTTGCTGCGCTCCGGTGGTGCTGCAACCCAGCTCGATGCTTGGGAGGTGGAGCTATCCAACTCCGGTGAGGCCCTCACCCACCTTCGTGAAACACATGTAACCCAGTTGGCGAACGCGCTTGGCCCGCTGGTCCAGCGCCTGTTGCCGGCAGCCAACGGGCTTGCGCTCGATTTGGCCCCCGGATGGCGGCGCAAGGAGCTCGCGCTGCGGGATGCCTTGCTGTTGGGTCGGGATCGGGACCAGGGGCTGGGCTACACCAGCGTAGGGCCGCATCGTGCCGATCTGCGCATCCAACTGTCGGGTCTTCCTGGGCGGGAATGCCTGTCTCGAGGCCAGGCCAAGCAGCTGGCGCTTGCACTGTTGTTGGCGCAGGCAGGGCAGATTGCGCAGGAGCGGGGCACTTGGCCCTTGCTGCAACTGGATGACTTGGGGTCAGAACTGGATAGCCGCCATCAGGCCTGCTTGGCTGAAGTCCTGCAGGAAACAGGGGCCCAGATCTTGGTCACGGGTACCAGCCCCCCCCCGGGTTTGTTGGGTGGGCAAGGGAATATCGCGATGTTTCACGTGGAACATGGGGTGCTACGGCAGCAGGCATGAAGGGGGTGCCAGTGGGTTGCTATACTGTCCACCCCAATCGCCAACGTGTCTTGACGCGCCTGAAGCGTGTCATGGGAGCCGAGCGCGCCGATGTCGCAGAACGAACAGACCCCGGGCCAGGCGCCCGAAGCCACCCAGACCTCCAACTACGATTCCAGCAAAATCACCGTCCTTCGCGGGTTGGAGGCTGTCCGCAAGCGCCCCGGGATGTACATCGGCGACGTGCATGACGGCACCGGCCTGCACCACATGGTCTTCGAAGTCGTGGACAACGCGGTGGATGAAGCGCTGGCAGGGCACGCTGACGAGATTCTGGTCACCATCCATCTCGATGGCTCCGTCAGTGTTTCCGACAATGGGCGCGGCATTCCTGTCGATATCCACAAGGAAGAGCAGGTCTCGGCTGCGCAAGTCATCCTGACGGTGCTGCATGCGGGCGGCAAGTTCGACGACAACAGCTACAAGGTGTCCGGCGGCCTGCACGGCGTGGGTGTCAGCGTCGTCAACGCACTGTCCAGCAAACTGACGCTGGACATCTGGCGCGATGGTGGGCACCACCAGCAGGAATACGCCTTGGGCGAGCCGGTCTATCCGTTGAAGCGGGTCGGCGATGATGCGGGCCGCCGCGGCACCTTGCTGCGCTTCTGGCCAGCCCAGGAGATCTTCACCGACACCGAATTCCATTACGAGATCTTGGCGCGCCGTCTGCGGGAACTGTCCTTCCTCAACTCCGGCGTGAAAATCGCCTTGGTGGACGAGCGGGACGAAGGGCGCCGCGACGATTTTCATTACGAAGGCGGCATCAAGAGCTTTGTCGAGCATCTGGCCCACGTAAAGACGCCCCTGCACCCGAACGTGATTTCGGTGACCGGCGAACAGAACGGCATCACCGTGGACGTCGCCTTGCAGTGGACTGACGCCTACCAGGAAACGATGTTCTGCTTCACCAACAACATCCCGCAGAAGGATGGTGGCACCCACCTGCAGGGGTTCCGCGCGGCACTGACCCGCACCCTGACCAACTACATCGAGCAGAACGGGATCGCCAAGCAGGCCAAGGTCGCGCTGTCCGGCGATGACATGCGCGAAGGCATGATCGCGGTCCTGTCGGTGAAGGTGCCCGACCCCAGCTTCTCCAGCCAGACCAAGGAAAAGCTGGTGTCCTCCGATGTCCGCCCGGTGGTGGACAGCACCTTCGCCGCGCGCCTGGAAGAATTCCTGCAGGAGCATCCGCACGAGGCCAAGGCGATCGCCGGCAAAATTGTGGATGCCGCCCGCGCCCGCGAGGCTGCGCGCAAGGCCCGTGATCTGACCCGGCGCAAGGGCGCACTCGACATCGCCGGCCTGCCCGGCAAGCTGGCCGACTGCTCGGAAAAGGATCCGGCGCTGTCGGAACTGTTCATCGTCGAGGGTGATTCGGCCGGCGGCAGCGCCAAGCAGGGCCGCAACCGCAAGACCCAGGCGGTGCTGCCCTTGCGCGGAAAAATTCTCAACGTGGAGCGCGCACGCTTCGACCGCATGCTGGCTTCGGCCGAGGTCGGCACCCTGATCACCGCGCTGGGTACCGGCATCGGCAAGGATGAATATAACCCGGATAAATTGCGCTACCACCGGGTCATCATCATGACCGACGCCGACGTCGACGGCAGCCACATCCGCACCCTGCTGCTGACCTTCTTCTACCGGCAGATGCCGGAGCTGATCGACCGCGGCCACATCTACATCGGCTTGCCGCCGCTGTACAAGATCAAGCAGGGCAAGAACGAGCTGTACCTGAAAGACGATGCTGCGCTCGACGCCTACCTCGCCGGCAATGCGGTGGAAGGCGCCAGCCTGATCCCGGCCGAAGGCGAGCCTGCCATCGAAGGCGCGGCGCTGGAAACCTTGCTGCTGGCCCACGCACGCGCCACCGAAGCGATTGCACGCAATTCCCATCGGTTTGATGCCGGTGTGCTGCAGGCGCTGGTTGATTTCCTTCCGCTCGACACCGAATCGGTGGCGGCGCAGGCGGACATGCCTGCGGCCCTGGACGCACTGGCGGCGCGCCTGAACGAAACGGGGCTGGGCAAGCCGCGTTACACGCTGCACTGGCAGGCAGCCCAAGAGGGGCGGTCTGCCGCGCTGCTGGTGACCCGGACACACATGGGGGAGGCGCTGACCCAGGTGCTTCCGCTGACGCTGTTCGAGCATGGCGAGCTGCGCCCCCTGCGTGAGGCTGCCAGCAAGCTGCATGGGCTTGTCCGTGCCGGCGCCCGCATCATCCGCGGCAGTCGTGCCCAGCCGATCGAGCAATTCGGCCAGGCGCAGGCCTGGCTGCTGGAAGAGGCCAAGAAGGGCCGACAGATCCAGCGCTTCAAGGGCCTGGGCGAAATGAATCCGGAACAGCTGTGGGACACCACGGTCAACCCGGAAACCCGCCGTCTGTTGCAGGTCCGGCTGGAGGATGCGATGGAGGCCGATGGCATTTTCAGCACCCTGATGGGCGACGTGGTCGAGCCGCGCCGAGAATTCATCGAAGAAAACGCACTGAAGGTGTCCAATCTCGACATCTGACCACGGGGAGCGGCAACGCATGGCAACGCCAACGCGCATCCTGATCGCAAGCGTCATCGCTGCCGTGCTGGTGGCTTGTGCGACCACCACGTCGCCAACCGGGCGCACCCAATACGTGGGTGCGGTCTCGCAGGCCCAACTGCAGCAAATGGGCCTGCAGGCATTCACCGAAGCCCGCAAGCAAGGGCCGCTTGTCAAGGATTCGAAGCAACTGGCCTATGTGGCCTGCGTGGTCGATGCGGTGGTGGCCCAGCTGCCGCCACAAGCACGCCAGACGCCTTGGGAGTTTGCCCTGTTCGAGAATGCCGAAGCCAATGCCTGGGCCCTGCCGGGCGGGAAGATCGGCGTTTACACGGGCATTTTCAAAGTGGCGCGAGACCAGGATCAGCTGGCTGGCGTAATCGCGCATGAGATTGGCCACGTGCTGTCCCGCCACCACGATGAGCGCATCACTCGCCAGCTGTTGGCCCAGACGGGCTTGGGAGTGGCGGGGGCAGTGGCGGGCGCGCGCTATGGGGAGGCTGCCCAGCAAACCACGGGCCAGCTGGGCGGAGCGCTGCTGCAGGGTGCCTTCCTGTTGCCCAACTCAAGGGCCCAGGAAACCGAAGCCGACGTGGTGGGACAGGCGTTGATGGCCAAAGCCGGTTTCGATCCCGAAGGGGCTGTGTCCCTGTGGCGCAACATGGCTGCCGCGGGCGGTGGCCGTTCCCCTGAATGGCTGTCTACCCATCCAGATCCGGCATCGCGGCTGCGTGAGCTGCAGGCGCGAGCGTACGGCTTGATCCCCGTCATGGAAGCGGCACGCAAAGCGGGTCATTTCACCAACTGCCGTTGACCAATATTCCGGCACGCGCCATCTTTCCCGCTTTCTGTTACGTTTCCCCCCTCGCTGCCCGCCTGTGTACGCAGCAGCCAACTTTCGAGGTGATTCCATGTCCACGCAATCTCGCAAACCGCTTGCCATCGCCCTGTGCGCAGCGTTGAGCATGATGATCCTGGCCCCGGTGGTGCAGGCCGATCCGCAGTTCTCCAGCAAGCGTGAGGAGCGTGCGCAGCGGCGAGCAGGTGCTGGCAAGGGCAACGCCGAGGAAGCCAAAGCGCCACCGCTGTACCCCAACGCCACCCGCAAGGAACCTGAAACCAAGGCATCCCCGAAGGTGATCAAGTCTCTGCAGGAGATGCAGGGGCTCTACGAGAAGGACGACTGGGCCGGCGTGATCGCCAAGGCGGACGAAGTCGCTGCCATGCCCTCGGCCGGCGCTTACGACAAGGCCATCGCTTACTCGATGGCCGGCAATGCCGCGGCCAGCCAGGACGACCAGCTCAAGGCGGCCGACTATTTCAAGAAGGCGATTGAAGCCAATGGCCTCGACAACAACGGCCATTACTCCACGATGTTCAACCTGATCGTCATCCAGTATCAGGAAGAAAAGTACGTGGACGCGCTTGCCACCCTGGACCGCTTCATCGCGGAAACCAAGACCGAGAAGGTAGATCACCTGGGCTTGCGTGGCGGCATCCTGGCTGCGCTGGATCGCAATGCCGAAGCTGCCGAGGTCTACAAGGGCCTGATCGCCAAGTTTCCGGATGACAAGCGCATCTTGATGAATGCCGTTGCTGCGATGCAGAGCGATGACAAGTTCGCGGAGGCCAACGTCCTGCTGGAAGCGGCCTACAAGCGTGGCATGCTCAGCGAACAGCGCGAGCTGCGCGCGCTCTACGTGGGCTACATGAATGACTCACGCTGGGCGGATGCGCAAAAAGTCATTGAAGACGGCGTGGCCAAGGGCATCATCAAGGAAGGCCCGGATCTCTCGCGCGACTACCAGGTGCTTGCGCAGAACGCCTACGTGGATGACAAGATCCCGTTGGCCATCGAGTTGTATTCGCGCGCCGCACCCATGGCGGCGGATGGCGAGGCTTACCTCAACCTTGCCAAGGTGCTGGACTACGCAGATCGCAAGGCCGAGGCCAAAGCGGCTGCCAAGAAGGCCATTGAACGGGGCATCAAGAAGCCGCAGGACGCGAAGGTCATCCTCTCGCGTTGAGACGTCCTGCGCATTTTTGCGCCTAATACAGTTCCGGGACTTGGAACAAGTCGAACGGATTGGTATAAACTAGGAGATTCCTGCGACTGCAAGTACGCAGGAAACCCACCCAGGTCATTTTGACCCGGGTCCTTCACTCCAGAGCCGTGCGCATGACGGAAGACCTCGCCACCATCGAGAAGAAAGACCACCGCGACGTCGGGTTGAACTGGCCGCGTATCGCTGGCTTCAGCTTCGCCATCGCGTTGCACGCGGCTGCCTTGCTGTTGTTGCTGTCGCCGGTTTCGCCGCCGCCGCAGGATGTCGAAAAGGATGATGTGGTAAGCGTCACCTTCATCGAACCGCCGCCGCCGCCGCCCCCGCCGCCGCCCCCGCCGCCGCCGCAGGAGATCAAGCCGCTGACGCCGCCGAAGACTTTGTCTCCGCCGCGTCCCAGCCCGGTCCCGCCGCCGCCGGAAGATCCGCCGGTGGTACTGAGCGAGTCGCGTGCCGTTGACGTCGCCGCACCGCCGCCGTCGCCGCCGTCGCCGCCGTCGGCTGTGCCGGACATGAGTTCTGGTGTTGATCCTTCGTCACGCGCCATGAATCCACCGAAGTATCCGCCGGAAGAAATGCGCCGCGGTGTGCAGGGCACTACGATCCTGATCGTCAGCATTGATGCCAGCGGTGGCGTGATTGACGTCACCGTCGAACGTTCCAGTGGCAACCGCAACTTGGATCGCGCAGCGATCACTGCGGCCAAGCGCTGGCGCTTCAACCCTGAAGTCAAGAACGGACAGAAGGTTGCCAGCCGGGTGCGCGTCCCGGTCGAATTCAAGATGTAATGCAAGCGCGTTCCACCTGCAGTACCCCTGGTTCCACCCTTTCGCAATACTCCATCCACGACATCCAAAGGTAAGCGTATGTTGCAAGAATCGACTGCTGCCGCACCTGCCGCCGCCGGAGGCAACAACGCCGCCGCGCTGCAGCAGATGGGCTTCGACCATCTGATCCAGAACTTTGACGCGGTTGGCTGGGTGGTCTTCGTGACCCTGGCAATCATGTCGGTGATGTCCTGGTACTGGATCATCATCAACGCCCTGAAGAACATGCGTCTGCGCGGTCGCGGCGAGCGCGTGATCAACACTTTCTGGGAGACCCAGAACGCCCAGGATGCGATCCGTTACATGGAAGAGCAGCCGCGTTCCGAGCCGTTCTCCAAGATCGCCCTTGACGCCGCCCAGGCGGCTGCGCACCACCAGCGTCATGATGGTTCGCGTCTCGCCGAGTCCCTGAACCGCTCCGAGTTCGTGGACCGCGCCCTGCGTCAGGCCGTGACCCGTGAATCGCTGGGCCTGGAAGACGGTCTGACCGTGTTGGCCACCGTGGGTTCGTCGGCGCCGTTCGTCGGTCTGCTGGGTACCGTGTGGGGCATCTACCACGCCCTGATCAAAATCGGTTCTTCGGGTGACGCTTCGATCTCGGCCGTGGCCGGCCCGGTGGGTGAGGCGCTGATCATGACCGCGATCGGTCTGTTCGCCGCGATCCCGGCGCTGCTGGCGTACAACGCCTTCGTGCGCTTCAACCGCGTGACCAACAACCAGTTCGACACCTTCGCGCACGACCTGCACGACTTCTTTGCCACCGGCTCGCGCGTTGGCGAAGCTGGCGGCAAGAACTGATCCTCCTTGCGTACTGATCCTGACGGAGGCCCCTGACCATGGGAGCAAGTGTCGGTAAAGAAGACGGCGCACCAATGGCCGAAATCAACGTCACGCCCCTGGTGGACGTGATGTTGGTGATGCTGATCATCTTCATGATCACCACCCCACTGATGAACCACAAGGTCAAGGTGCAGCTGCCGGAGGCGGTGGTCGAGAAGAAAGAGGAAAAGAAACAGCAGATTCCGCCGGTCACCATCGCGGTGACCGAGTCGGGGGCGCTGTTCCTCAATGACGAGCCCTCGACCAAGCAGGCGATCGAAAGCCGACTGTCGGTCGAGGCGCAGAAGACCCCGCAGCCTCCGGTGCAAATTCGCGGTGACAAGACCACGCCTTACAGCATGGTCAACGAAATCGTGAAGATCGCACAGGCACAGGGCATGGCCAAAGTGGGCTTTGTCACCACGCCGCCGAAGAAAGGTCAGTAAGGAGACCGCACGATGGCTTTTTCAGCGAAATCCAGCCAGGGTGCAATGGCCGAAATCAACGTCACGCCCCTGGTGGACGTGATGTTGGTCCTGCTGATCATCTTCATGGTGACCATGCCGATCCAGTCGATCCCGGTCGATGTGGACTTGCCGCAAAAGACGGACAAGCCACCGGAGAATCCGAAAGAACCGCCGGATCCGATCGAATTGCGCATCGATTCCTCGGGTCAGGTGTTCTGGAACAATTCGCCGACGTCGCTCAACGCATTGGAACGCATGATGGAGGAAGAGGTCGCGCGCGACCCGACCAACCAGCCTGAGTTGCAGATCGATACCAACGATCAGGCGGAATACGGCGTGCTGGCTCGCGTGCTGGTGGCGGCCAAGAACGCCGACATGATCAAGATTGGCTTCGTCCAAAAATAAGTATTTCCGCTCCGGTTTCCGGAGCACGTCGTGGATGACGAAACGCCGCCCTCTTGGGCGGCGTTTTTTTTGTCGTGGTCCAGCACGACAAGAAGCAACTAAATCAGGCGTTCACGCCTGCCGCTGCATCAACGATCCGGCGATAGGCGCGGACGGTGGCGTCCAGCCCGGCGTACAGGGCATCATCGATCAGCGCGTGACCGATGGAGACTTCCTGAACACCAGGGACTTGGGCCAGGAACGGGCCAAGGTTGTCCTGATTGAGGTCGTGGCCGGCGTTGACCGCAAGCCCGATGGATTGGGCGAGGCGTGCGGTTGACGCAGCCGCGGCGAGTACCGGGCCTGCGAGCTGCTGTGCAAACGCCTCGGCAAATGGGCCGGTATACAGTTCAACGCGCTGGGCACCGAGTTCGGCAGCGAGGCTGACGAAGGGGTCACCGACATCCACGAAGACGCTGACGCGTGCCCCAAGGGCACGAAAGGCAGCAATCACCGGGCGCAGGCGCTCGCCATCACTGCGAAAATCAAAGCCATGGTCGGAGGTCAATTGGCCGTCACCATCCGGCACCAGCGTGACCTGCGCAGGCCGAACGGCTTCGCACAAGGCCAGCAGGCCGGGGTAGCCGGCTCTGGGCGGTGCGAAGGGATTCCCCTCGATGTTGAATTCGACGCCACGTTGGTTGCACAACGCGGCCAGCACGTGGACATCGTCTTCGCGTATGTGCCTGGCATCCGGCCGGGGGTGCACGGTGAGGCCGTGGGCCCCGGCGTTCAGGCAAACGGTGGCGGCGCGGAGGATATCGGGCGCATTGCCGCCTCGTGAGTTGCGCAGCACGGCGATCTTGTTGAGGTTGACGCTGAGTGCGGTCATATGGGCGGCCGTCAGGGCTCCAGCGTTTCGTCGGCCTTGCGGGCCTCGGCCTGTTCGCGCAGCCGGCGCATTTCGACGGGATCGAGCATGGTGGTGGCATCACGGGAGGCCCCGGCCACCCGGGCTTGGTACATCCCCATGATCCAAAGCAGGAAGAGTACCAATGCCGCCAACAGGCAGCCGGCCAGAATGGCGGTGGAGGTGGTCATGAAGGCGAAGGCCATCGCGGCGAAGGCGAGGAGAAGGAACAACCAGTGCATGCAGGGGGCTCCGGGTTGGATGCGGCAGTGTACGCCGCGGTGAAGGGAAGGAGTGCGCTCAAAGCAGGGGTGCAAACAGGCGTGCGATGGCTTCCGGCAGGCGTGCGGTGAGCAGGGGGCGCGGCCGTGCTGAGGTGACTGGGGACGATTGCCGGAATTCATGGTCAAGCAGACTGTCCAGCTGGGCAGCGATGTCGTGATCGTCGATCAGCAGCGAGGCTTCGAAGTTCAGCCGAAAACTGCGGTGGTCGAAATTGGCGCTGCCGATGATCGCCAGGTGGTCGTCCACCAGCAGGGCCTTGCTGTGCAGCATGCGTGGGCCGTATTCGTGGATCTTGACGCCGGCTGCCAGCAGCTCGTCGTAAAAAGAGCGCACGCACCACGTCACCAACCGGCTGTCGCTCATGCACGGCACCAGCAGGCGAACGTCCAGCCCGCCCAGCGCCGCGGAGGTCAGCGCCATCATGGCTGCTTCACCGGGGACGAAATACGGGCTGGCCAGCCAGACGCGAGTTTCGGCGGCATGGATGGCGGCCACATGCAGCCGGTGGATGGCTTCCCAGGGCGAGTCCGGCCCGGAGGTGAGGAGTTGGACCTTCACTTTGCCAGGACAGGGGGGCGGCATTTGGCAAGCCACGTCCCTGAGGAACCGCTTGTCGCCGGTGGCATAGGCCCAGTCATCCACGAATACGTCCTGCAGCTTGCGAACCGCATCGCCTTCGATGCGCAGGTGCAAGTCGCGGTAGGCGTCCGGACGCAGCCTCGGATCTTCTTCATCGGTCAGATTGATGCCGCCGATGAAGCCGATGTGGCCATCGACCACCACGATCTTGCGATGTGTTCGCAGGTTTACCAGCGGTCGGCGCCAAGGCAGCCACAGCCGCGGCGGGTGAAACCAGGCCAGTGCGCCACCCGCCGCCAGCAAGGGTTGGAACAACCCGCTCCGGGCGGCGCGTTTGGAGCCCACCGCATCCAGCAGCAGCCGTACGGCGACGCCGGCACGAGCCCGCTCGGCCAAGACTTCGACGAGGGCGCGCCCGGTATGGTCAGGCTCGAAGATGTAGTACTCCAGATGCACGTGATGGCACGCGTGGGCGATGGCATCCAGCAGGGCCGGGTATTTGCTGCAGCCGTCGACCAGCAATCGGACGTCGCAGGCCGTGGACGGCGCCAGCCCGGTGGTGGCCTGCGCCAGGGTGCGCAATTCCTGCACCGTGCGCCCCAGCGGCGAGGCATCGGGCGGGAGTGACACATGCCGGCGTTCTCGCCGTGCCCGATGGCGTACCAGCCGCTGCGGCCCAAAGATGTAGTAAATGAAGAAACCTAGGTAGGGCAGGGCAGCGAGGCTGATCAACCAGCTCAGCGTTGCGACGGGTTCGCGTTTCTGCAGGACGATCCAGCCGCCCAGCCACAGCAGGTACAGCGCCCAACCCAGACCCAGCCAGGTGTGGATGTGGGGAATGCTCCAGATGCTGTTCCAAGCCTGCCAGATGACGTCCGCCATCCCTTCTCCCTCACTGTGCGCAGACGGGCCCCGAGGCGGTTCAGCCTAACTGCGGCAGCAGCGGCCCCCCCATCCACAGCCAGCGTGCCATCCAGGCACTCACCAGTCCAATCAGGACCGTCAGCGGCAGGCCAACACGGAGGAAATCGCCGAACCGGTATTGCCCCGGCTGCAGGATCAGCAAATTGCCGTGGTGGCCGATGGGGGTCAGGAAGGCAACCACCGCGCCCAGAGCCGTGCAGACCACGAAAGGTGCAGGCGGCAGATCCAACACTTGGGCAGTGGCGATGGAGATGGGGCCCAGCAGCGCGGTGGTGGCGGCATCGCTCATCACCTGTGTCAACAGGGCGGCCACCGAGAACATCACCAGCAAGATGGCCAGTGGCGGCCAATGCGCAATCAAGTGTGACAGGCCTTGCGCCAGCAGGGCGGCGGTGCCGGTCTGTTCCATCGCAATGCCCAGCGGGATCACACCGGCAATCATGACGAAAATGCGCAAGTCGATGCTGCGGTAGGCTTGTTCGACGTCGATGCAACGGGTGGCGACCATGGCCACGGCCCCGAACAGGAAGGCCAGCGGAGGCGAGATCCACTCGGTGGCGGCGGCCAGGATGGTCAGGCCCAGCAGGGCCAGGGCCAGCGGTGCACGCAAGCGGCGCTTGGCCTGGCCGGAGAAGGGAACCAGCATCAGGAAGCCGTGGTGCGCAGCCAATTCCGCAAAGCGCGACGGATGCCCCCAGAGCACCAGCAGGTCACCCTCGCGCAGGCGGGCGTCGGACAGGCGGTCGGCCATGTCTTCGCCGCGGCGCCACAGGCCGGCGATGATGGTGTGGAAGCGCCGCGCGAAATCCAGTTCGCGGATGCTGTGGCCGATGAATTCCGAACCGGGTGCCACCACGGCCTGTACCAGCTGGGCACTGCTTTCGGCGCCCACGTTGCGGCCGAAGCGGGTGATGGCGTTGAGGTCCAGCCCGCTGTCGTCGTGCAAGGACAGCAGCTCGTCGGCCGCCGCTTCCACCAGCAGCACGTCACCGGCCAGCAGGGGGCTGGACGTGCCGAGATCATCGCGGCGCACACCGTCACGCAGCCAGCCGATCAGGCGGAAGCGCTCACCCAGGGAGCGGTTCAACTCGCCCAATGTGCGGGTGCACCAGTGCCCATCCTTCACTACCACCAGTTCGGTGCGATAGCGGTCCAGGCGCAGGTAATCGGCGTCGTTCTGCTCGCCGCTGCGCTTGGGCAGCAGCCAACGGGTCAGCAGCATGTAGGCGGTACCCACCACCACCAGCGCGATGCCGATGGGGGTGATGGAGAAAATGCCGAGACCCTCGCTGCCCGCGCGCTCCAGCATGTCGTTGGCCAACAGGAAGGCGGGCGCGCTGAACAAGGTCAACGTGGTGCCCAGCGACGCCGCCAGCGACATCGGCATCAGCAGGCGCGAGGCCGGCAGCTGGCGGTTGCGCGCATGCCGCAGCAGCAGCGGCAGCATCATCGCGGTCACCATCACGTGGTGGGTGAACGAGGCCAGCAGCGCCACCAGTGGCATCACGACGGCGATCGTGCGCCATTCGTGGTTGCCGGAAGCACGTTCCATCCACTTGCCCAGCCGTTCGCTGATGCCGGTGGCCCCGAGCGCGCCGGAGATCACGAACACGGCGGCCACGATGATGGCCGGTTCGCTGGAAAACCCCGACAGGGCCTGCTTGCCGTCCAGCACGCCGGTGAGCACCAGCGCCAGCAGAATCAGCATCGCGGTGACATCGACGCGCAGCTTTTCCGTGACGAACAGGTACAGCCCGCCCATCAGGATCAAACCGAAGGCGAGTTGGGGCCAGAGGTGGGGATCAAGAGCCATGGGCCCATTCTGCCCAAAATGACGACGTTTGCCGCATCACGGGGCGGAATGGCGAGCACAGCAAGCGTTCTGCCTGCAGTGCTTGCGTTTGCCCGCGCTTGGATTCAAGCCGCGTCGTGGCGCAGGTGATACCCGACTGCGACCTCCACCTCGGCCTTGCTGCCCAGGAACACCGGCACGCGCTGGTGCAGCCCGTTGGGCTGCACCTCAAGCATGCGCTGGCGTCCGGTGCTGGCGGCACCGCCGGCCTGTTCGACCAGGAAGCTCATCGGGTTGGCCTCGTACATCAGCCGCAGCTTGCCGCCCTTTGCCGCGCATTTGCTGTCCAGTGGATAGCTGAAGATGCCGCCGCGGGTCAGGATGCGGTGTACGTCGGCGACCATCGAGGCCACCCAGCGCATGTTGAAGTCCTTGCCGCGCGGCCCTTCCTTGCCGGCCAGCAGATCGCCCACATAGGCCTGCATCGGCGCTTCCCAGAAGCGCTGGTTGGACATGTTGACCGCGAATTCCTTGGTTTCTTCCGGAATCCGCATGCCGCGGGTGGTCAGCACGAAGCTGCCGACCTCGCGATCGAGGGTGAAGGCGTGGGTGCCGCTGCCCACGGTCAGCACCAGCATGGTGCTGGGCCCGTAGGTGCAGTAGCCGGCCGCCACCTGGGCGGTGCCCGGCTGCAGGAAATCGGCATCGGTCGGCGAGACCACGCCCTCCGGGCAGCGCAGTACCGAGAAGATGGTGCCCACCGAGATGTTGACGTCGATATTGGAGCTGCCGTCCAGCGGATCGAACAGCAGCAGGTAGTTCCCCTGCGGATATTTGTCCGGGATCGGCTGCGAAGTGTCCATTTCCTCCGAGGCCAGCCCGGCCAGGTGACCGCCCCAGGCATTGGCTTCCAGCAGGATCTCGTTGCTGAGCACGTCGAGCTTCTTCTGCGCCTCGCCCTGCACGTTGATGCTGGCCTGCCCGGCTTCACCGGCGTCGCCCAGCACCCCCCCCAGTGCGCCCTTGCCCACGGCAATGGAAATCCGCTTGCAGGCGCGGGCCACCACCTCCACCAGCAGGCGCAGATCGGCATTGATGCGGCCGGCGCGTTCTTCGTCGATCAGGAAATGGGTCAGCGATATGTGGGGGGCGGTCATGGCAGGTCCTTTGTGCAGACCGATATTGTCGCCGATGGCAGGGCCCTGCGGATCAGACATCCCCGTCGCTGGCCCAGCCTTCGCCGTTTCCGCGGTGAAGCACGGTATCGCTGGCCAGCAGCATGCCGGCGGGGATGGTGTCCTGTTTTGCCAGGCGGGCATAGATCGGGTTGAAGTCCGGCTGGGTGGCTGCGATCAGCTGGTCGAAGCTGTCGATCACGAAATAGGTTTTCTGGAAGGTATCGATGCGGTAGCGGGTGCGCATGACGCGTTCGAGGTCGAAGTCGACACGGTTGGGTGCGTCCGATTCCAGGCAATGGATCGATTCGCCCTTGCTGCTGACGATGCCGGCGCCGTAGATGCGCAGGCCATCTGGCTGGCGGATCAGGCCGAATTCCACCGTGTACCAGTACAGGCGTGCCAGCTGCATCAGCGCCTCGGG
>CAUJJG010000030.1 GCA_963205445.1 Pseudomonadota bacterium | reverse complement strand
GCACGGGAGCTGCCCCAGACGATGTGGTAACGCGGGACGCTGTTGCCTTCGCCATTTCGGCCGCGTTCCACCCAATTGACGGCCGGCATGAAGCGCAGCCCATGGGCCAGCAGCCAGTCGTGCACATCGGCCCGCGACCGCTCCACGTAGTGCTTCGCCCAAGCCATGGGCCAAGTGTCGGTTGGGTCCAGCTCTCCAAAGCGCAGCCAGTCCTGCAGGGCGCGCTCTGGTGAATCTGCAATTTTCTTTCGTGCTTGCAGCGGCGTGCCCACCAGGGCCATGCCCCCGAAGGCCCACAGTGCAAGTCCGCCCAAGCGATCCGGTGTGTCGCGATCGACAAGGGTGACCTGTTTCCCGTTGCGCAGGCACTCCAGCGCGGTGACGATGCCGGCGAGCCCTCCCCCGATGATCAGAACGTCCGATTGCACTGCCGCCATGTAACCCCTCCCCGTACCGCATCATGGCCTGCGCATTCGGACAATACCAGTGGGTACGGGGCACTTCAGCGTGCCAGACCTCCCAAAAATGCATGAGCCCGGAGGTGTGGGCCATCGGCAACGGCCAGCAGGCCATCCTGGCCATGTGGCAGCACGGCCAAGGCGTACGTGCCTTGGCTGCAGATCAGGTGTCCTGCAGCGCGTCCGTCCAGATGCACGCCCATGCCGGGCAACAGGGGGACATCCGCTTCGACCAAGGCCAAGCTGCGCTTGGCCTGTCCGAGAAAGTGCGTGCGGGCGACGATTTCCTGGCCCGGATAGCACCCTTTTTGGACGCTGAACGCAGCAAGGCGCTCCAGCGACAGCTGCTGCGGCGTCCATTGTTCCGCCTGATCCGCGGGCAGGCGGGGCAGGCCGTGGGCAAGATCGCTGGCCGTCCAGCGGGCGAGCGCCTCCGGGTTGTCGGGCGCTGCGTCCGGGCCGATCAGCAGGGTGCGTGGCCCGCCGTCCGCGGACAGGTCGAGCTGGATTCGCCCATCCTCCAGCACAGCCAGCCCCTTGCTGCGGGCGTGGCTGGGGGGGGCGAACATGCCCGACACAGGGGTGTCGAGCGGCGAGAGGCTCAATTTGCTTCGGAACACGAAGCGCTGCAATTGCTGGGCCAGCGCATCGGCCTGGACATCCGGCAGCAGCAGCCAAAGCGTTTGGGCGTCCATGCGCAGCAGCGCAAATAGCGCCAGGACCCGGCCTTTGGCGGACAGCCAGCCGCTCCACTGCCATTGGTGGTCGGCCAACTTGTTGACATCATTCATGAATTGCGACTGTGCAAAGGCGATGGCATCGCGTCCGCGGAGGGCCAGAACGGTGTGTCCGGGGAGGTTGAACGCTTGCGCTGACGCGGTGTGTGGCTTGTCCTGCATCGGTATGGCGACGTAAACTGATGGGGTTGTGAACACGTCGATGATAGGCCAAACCTCTCCTGCACCCGTTGCCACGCCCTCACCGGCGGCGCCCGGGGCGTCCTGTCCCGTGTCTGGCCCGCAGCCCGAACGCCCCGTCGAACACGGTGGACGTGAAGGCCCCGAGCCAACCCGCTACGGGGACTGGGAAAAGAACGGCCGCTGCATCGACTTTTGACCCAGCCACGCGGCGCACGCCGCCCAGCCCGGAGAACGCCCCCCCATGGCGACCCGTGAACGTCCCCTGTCACCGCATTTGCAGGTTTATCGCTGGCAAGTGCAGATGGCGACCTCCATCCTGCACCGCGCCACCGGCGTGGCCCTCGCGGCCGGTTCGCTGGGCCTGGTCTGTGGCTTGATGGCGCTTGCCGCCGGCCCGCAGCGCTGGGATGCCTTCGTGGCCTGCGCCGGCAGCCCCTTCGGTCTGCTGATCATGTTCGGCTTCAGCTGGGCCCTGTGCTACCACCTGCTCAACGGCATCCGGCATCTGGTGCAGGACGGCGGCCTGGGGTTTGCCATCCCGGATTTCGTGCGCAGCAGCCTGATTTCGATCATCGGCAGCGTGCTGTTGACCGCCCTGATGTGGGGCATCGTCCTGATGCGCTGGGGGCAAGCATGAGCGGCAATGTGAAGGATCTCCGTACGCCTCTGAAGCGTGCGGTGGGTTTGGGTTCGGCAAAGGACGGTACCCACCATTTCATCTGGCAGCGCGTGACGGCGGTGGCAACCGGGCTGAGCGGCTTGTGGGTGCTGGGCATGCTGTTGACCCTGCGCACCGCGGAGTTCGACTTCGTGCGCGGCATGGTCGCCGACCCGGTCAATGCCTCGGTGCTGGTGGCCTTTCTGGTCTCGATGTTCTGGCACGCAAGGCTGGGCCTGCAGGTGGTGATCGAGGACTACGTGCACACGCCGCTGACGGCGACCGTGCTGCAACTGGCCGTTCTTTTCACCTGCACACTGGCGGGTATCGCCAGCGTGCTCGCGGTGCTGCGCATCGCGCTTGGGAGCTGATCCGCGATGTCTGCCTACAAGATTCAGGAACACAAGTTCGACATGATCGTGGTCGGGGCCGGCGGTGCGGGCCTGCGCGCCACCTTCGGTCTGGCCCAGAAGGGCCTGCAGACCGCCTGCATCACCAAGGTTTTCCCCACCCGCAGCCACACCGTGGCGGCACAGGGCGGCATCTCCGCCGCGCTGGGCAACATGGGCGAGGACGACTGGCGCTTCCATTTCTACGACACCATCAAGGGGTCGGATTGGCTGGGTGACCAGGACGCGATCGAGTACATGTGCCGCGAGGCGATTCCGGCCATCATCGAGCTGGAACATCAGGGCGTGCCCTTCAGCCGCACCGCCGAAGGCAAGATCTATCAGCGCCCGTTTGGGGGCATGACCACCCATTACGGCAAGGGCACGGCCCAGCGCACCTGCGCCGCCGCCGACCGCACCGGTCATGCCATCCTGCACACCCTGTACCAGCAGGCGCTGGCGCACGATGCACGGTTCTTCATCGAATATTTCGCGCTTGATCTGATCATGGACGCCGACGGGGTGTGCCGTGGCGTGCTGGCGCTGGACATGAACGAGGGCACCTTGCACCTGTTCCGTGCCCAGGGCGTGGTGCTGGCCACCGGCGGCTACGGACGCGCCTATTTCTCCGCAACTTCGGCGCATACCTGCACCGGCGACGGCGGCGGCATGGCGCTGCGCGCCGGGCTGGGCCTGCAGGACATGGAGTTCGTGCAGTTCCATCCCACCGGCATCTACGGCGCCGGCTGCCTGATCACCGAGGGCGTGCGTGGCGAAGGCGGCATTCTGCGCAACAGCAGCGGCGAGCGCTTCATGGAGCGCTACGCGCCGAATGCCAAGGATCTGGCCTCGCGCGACGTGGTCAGCCGCTCGATGACCATCGAGATCCGCGAAGGCCGCGGCGTGGGCGAGCACAAGGACCATATCTTCCTCGACCTGACCCACCTCAACCCGGCCGACATCCACGAGAAGCTGCCCGGCATTGCCGAAAGCGCGCGGATCTTCGCCGGCGTGGACGTCGAGAAGCAGCCGATCCCGGTGATCCCGACCGTGCACTACAACATGGGCGGCATCCCCACCAACTATCACGGTGAAGTGGTGCAGCTGAAGAACGGCGACCCCGACGCTGTGGTGCAGGGCCTGTACGCCATCGGCGAAGCGGCCTGTGTGTCCGTGCATGGCGCCAACCGCTTGGGCTCCAACTCGCTGCTGGATCTGGTGGTGTTCGGGCGCGCGGTGGCCAACCGCTGCGCCGACACCATCAAGCCGGGCGCGCCGCACAAGGAACTGCCCAGCGATGCCTGCGACAAGGCGTTGGCCAACCTCGACAAGCTGCGTCATGCCAATGGCGGCACGCCGACGGCGGTTATCCGCAACAACATGCAGCGCGCGATGCAGCGCGATGCGGCGGTCTTCCGTACCGGCGAAACGCTGGCCGAAGGCGTCAAGGCGATCAGCGAGATCCACGCCAGCTTTGCCGATGTGAAGGTGGCCGATCGCGGCTTGGTGTGGAACTCGGATCTGGTGGAAACGCTGGAACTGCAGAACCTGCTGGGGCAGGCGCTGGTGACCATCGTTTCGGCCGAGAACCGCAAGGAATCGCGCGGTGCGCATGCCCGCGAAGATTTCCCGGATCGCGACGACGACACCTGGCACAAGCACACCATCTGCTGGGCCGACGAGGCCGGCAAGACCCATATCGACTACCGCCCCGTGCATATGTACACGCTCAGCGGTGACGTCGAGGTCGTGCCGCCGAAGAAGCGCGTTTACTGATCCGGGAGATACGAGAAAATGGCTGAATTTTCCCTCCCGAAGAACTCCAAGGTTCAAAAGGGCAAGCATTTCCCGGCGCCTGGCGCCAAGCAGCCGCGCACCTTCAAGATCTATCGATGGAGCCCGGACGACGACCAGAACCCGCGCACCGACACCTACGAGGTGGACATGGCCGCGTGCGGGCCGATGGTGCTGGACGCGCTGATCAAGATCAAAAACGAGATCGACCCCACACTGACCTTCCGTCGCTCCTGCCGCGAAGGCATCTGCGGTTCGTGCGCGATGAACATCGATGGCACCAACACGCTGGCCTGCATCTGCGCCAGTGACAGCGTGAAGGGCGACGTGGCGATTTACCCGCTGCCGCACATGCCGGTGGTGAAGGATCTGGTGCCGGATCTGACCCACTTCTATGCCCAGCACGCCAGCATCCGTCCGTGGCTGCGTACGCAAACCCCGGCCCCGCCGGATCGCGAGCGGCTGCAGACTCCGGAAGACCGCAAGAAGCTCGACGGTCTTTACGAATGCATCCTGTGCGCCTGCTGCAGCACGTCCTGCCCCAGCTACTGGTGGAACGGTGACCGCTACCTTGGCCCGGCGATCTTGCTGCAGGCCTACCGCTGGATCGTGGACAGCCGCGACGAGGATACCGGTGCGCGCTTGGACGACTTGGAAGACCCGTTCAAGCTGTATCGCTGCCACACCATCATGAACTGCGCCCGCACTTGCCCGAAGGGTTTGAACCCGGCCAAGGCGATTGCAGAGATCAAGAAGCTGATGCTGGCGCGCAAGGTCTGAGCATCGCCCCGTCCCAAGCGGACGGGGAAGCAGGGCATGGAGACGCAAGACGACGTCGAACTTCGCAAACTGCGCTGGCGCTGCCGGCGCGGCATGCGGGAGCTTGACCAGCTTTTCGAGCGCTGGCTCGACCGGGAATGGCGGCAAAGTCCCAGCGAGGAGCGCGGCGTTTTCCTGCAGCTTCTGGCTTGCGAAGACGACAAACTCTGGCGCTGGTTCATCGGTCACGAGGTCCCGGAAGATGCCGCACTTGCCGCAATGGTCGGAAAGATCCGCAATCTGCCGCCTTGAGATCGGCCGATCGTGCTGGCAGCAGGTTGCCTTGTCGGGGTTGACGGTGGCGGCTGTTGGCGCGGCCTTGACCTGCGAATTGCCGGATGCGTTGGCATGGTGCTTGGCTTTGGTCGCGGGATCGCACGGCCTCTGGCTGCAACGAGGCTTGGGCAGGCGGCCTGTTTTCACGCTCAGCATTCCGGCAGGGCCGGGGCAGCCCAGCGTGGCTGGTGTGCCGGTGACGGGCTTGCATGTCCGCTGGCGAGGGCCGATGGCCTTCCTGGACTGGCGTAGCCCCGATGGGCGTTTGCGACGTCAGGTTCTCTGGCCGGACGTTCTACCTGCCGCGGCGCGACGTGAACTCAAGCTGGCGATGCTGCAGCGGCAGGCTGTGGAACCGCGGCAAACGGTGGCAGGATAGGCGGCTACCTGCAAGGGGCTTCGATGTTCAAACCGATTCCCGTCGCCATCGGCCTGCGCTACTTGCGCGCCAAACGCCGAAACGGCTTCATTTCCTTCATTTCGCTGGCTTCGATCCTCGGCATCGCGCTGGGGGTCACCGCCCTCATCACCACGCTGGCGGTGATGAGCGGTTTCCAGAAAGAGATCCGTGACCGCATGCTGGGCATGGCGGCGCACGCCACGGTCAGTGGCCATGGTGAGCCGCTGCAGGACTGGCCGCACGCAGTGCAGGTGGCCCGTCAGGACCCGCGGGTGGCCGGGGCGGCACCTTATATCGAGAAGGAAGCCCTGATTTCGGGCGCAAGCAACCAACCCGCCATGCTGCGCGGCGTGGTGCCTGACGAGGAGCGCAAGGTGTCGGTGCTTGGCGACAAGATGGTGCAAGGGCGCTTGGACACCCTGCAGCCGGGGCGCTTCAACATCGTGCTGGGGCGAGAGTTGGCCTTGTGGTTGGGGGTGGGGCTGGGCGATGACGTCATCGTGACCTTGGCCGAATTTCGCAGCACGCCGGTCGGCGGCCTGCAGACCATGAAACGCTTCAAGGTCAGCGGCATTTTCGAAGCGGGCTACAACGAATACGACAAGGGGCTGGCCGTGGTGCATTTGGCCGATCTGCAGCGCGTGTTGCGGATGGGGGAAGGCGTGACCGGCGTGCGCCTGAAGCTGCACGACATGGACCAGGCTTACGTGGTGGCGAGGGATCTGGCCATCCGGCTGCAAGGCCCGTACCGGGTCAGTGATTGGAGCCAGGACAATGCCAATCTGTTTCGCGCGCTGAAAATGGAGAAAACGGTGATGGCCATCCTGCTGTCGCTGATCATCGCGATGGGGGCGTTCAATCTGGTGTCCTCGCAAGTGATGCTGGTGACCGACAAGCAGGCCGACATCGCCATCCTGCGCACGCTGGGGCTGACACCGCGGCAGGTGATGGAAGTGTTCATGGTGCAGGGCAGCTTGATTGGAATCATCGGAACCCTGAGCGGGGTCATTGGCGGGGTTTTGCTGACCTTGAATCTGGACAATATCCTGCAGGGCATCGAGCGCGTGTTCGGCGTGCAGCTGCTGCCGGAGGATGTCTACTACATCACGGGCCTGCCCACCGACCTGCAGGCCAGTGACGTGGCGGTGATCGCCAGCGTGGCCCTGTTGATGGCCTTCCTGGCCACCCTGTATCCCGCCTGGCGGGCAGCTCGCACGGCCCCTGCGGAGGCGTTGCGTTATGAATAAGCCCGTAGCAGACGTCATTCGCGCCGAACAGCTGGGCAAGACCTATGCGGAAGGCAAGTTGCACACCCCCGTCTTCGACGGGCTTGACCTGACCGTCGCGGCTGGAGAGACGGTGGCCATCGTGGGCGCATCGGGTGCGGGGAAGAGCACCTTGCTGCATTTGCTCGGTGGGCTGGACGTTCCCAGCGCCGGCGAAGTATTCGTGGCCGGGCAGCAAATGAGCCGCCTGTCGGATGCCGCCCGTGGTCGCTTGCGCAACCATGCTTTGGGTTTCATCTACCAGTTCCACCATCTGTTGCCAGAATTCACGGCACTGGAAAACGTGATGATGCCGGTGCTGTTGGCAGGCAGGCCCACCGCCGAGGCACAGCAACGGGCGCGGCAGCTGCTGGAGTCCGTGGGTCTGGGGCACCGTCTGCAGCACAAGCCGGGTGAGCTTTCTGGGGGCGAGCGTCAGCGTGCCGCAGTGGCGCGGGCGCTGGTCAACAATCCGGCCTGCGTGCTGGGGGACGAACCCACCGGCAATCTGGATGACAAAACGGCCGCATCGGTGTTTGAGTTGATGTTGGCCCTCAATCGTGAGCGCGGCACCAGTTTGGTACTGGTCACCCACGATCGTCGATTGGCGCACCGGCTGGATCGGGTGCTGGAATTGCGCGAAGGCCGGTTGCATCTACTTGATGGGCGCGACGCATCAGGAAAAC
This sequence comes from Pseudomonadota bacterium, assembly GCA_963205445.1. Lineage (GTDB taxonomy): Bacteria > Pseudomonadota > Gammaproteobacteria > Xanthomonadales > Xanthomonadaceae > Thermomonas. Next base: position 9,476 of record CAUJJG010000030.1, on the reverse strand, counting down.
CCTGACGCCCCATTGCGGTTCTGACTGAGCGACATCCCGGCGCTGCCCGCCGATGCTGGCAGCATGGCCGCTTACATCGGAACCCGCTTGCAGTTGCACGCCCGGCTCGGCACGGCGACGACATTCCCGCTGTTTGGCCCGAGCTGCGCCGCTGCGCTTCTGGCGGGTGTGACGGCTGGCCTGTTCCTGCCTGAGCTGCCCTCGCTTTGGGTGCTGGCGCTGCTGCTGATTGCAGGGTTGCTGCTGGTCCTTGGGTGGGGTGGGCGGCTGCGGCCGCTCGGTATGGCGGCCTTGGGCATTGCCTATGCGGGCTTGCTGACGGCCGGCGTGCTGTCGGCGCAATTGCCCCTGGCGCTGCAGGGTGCGTCTTTCCAACTTCAGGGGCAAATCGTCACGTTGCCGGTGCATGAGAGCCGGCGAACCCGTTTCGAGTTTCTCGTCGATGGAGACGCAAGCCAGCCCGAGGTGCTGCGCGGCAAGCGTTTGCGGTTGTCGTGGTACGACGAGGATCCTTCGGCGCGAGCACGGCTCCGCGCTGGCTCGAAGTGGGCATTCCAGGCCAAGTTGCGTGCGCCAAGGGGGCTGCGCAACCCCGGTGGTGCCGATGCCGAGAAATTTGCGCTGGCAGACAGGCTGGCTGCAACCGGTCATGTGCAGCAGACGGCGCAGGCAAGGCAGATCGCCCCGCCCGTCGGCATTGAAGCTTGGCGGGAGCAGATGAGCGAGCGCATCGCCGTCGGGGTGCCCTCAGCCTCCTCGCGCTACGTGCGCGCACTTGCACTTGGTGATACCCGTGCGTTGGATGCGGAAGACTGGGCGCGGCTGCGTGCGGCCGGGTTGACCCATCTGATCGCGATTTCCGGGTTCCACGTGGGGCTGGTGGCAGGGTTCTTCGCCCTGCTGGTTGCCGCCGTATGGTGGCTGCTCCCGTCACTGTGCCGACACTTGCCGCGCCCTTTTGCAGCAGGGTTCGGAGCCGTTGTCGGTGCCTTCGGCTACGCCATCGTCACTGGCCTGTCGGTGCCGACCTTGCGTACTGCGGTGATGATCGCGGTGCTGGTGTTGGCGCGATGCCTGCGTCGCCGGCTGCGGGTCACGGAGGCGCTGGCATTGGGCTGCGTGGCCTTGTTGCTTCAGGACCCGCTGGCCGTGTTGGGGGCCGGTTTCTGGTTGAGCTTCGCCGGGGTCGCTTGGCTGCTGTGGTGCCTGCCGGAGGCGGAGGGAAAGGGGGCTGGGGCGATGTTGCGAGGTTTTTTGGCGGCCCAAGCGGTGGCCAGCCTCGGCTTGCTGCCGCTGACGGTGCTGCTGTTCGGGCAGGCGTCGCTGGCAGGCCCATTGGCCAACCTGGCAGCAGTGCCATGGTGGAGCCTTGTGGTCGTACCGTTGAGCCTGCTGGGCGTGTTTGCAGAGACGCTGTGCGCGGGAGTTGGCCAATGGTTCTGGCGGCTGGGGGCGGGGTGTTTCGACCTGCTGTGGCCGGCCCTGACGTGGGTTGCGGACAGCCCGCTGGCGATGGTCTGGTTGCCGGAAGCGCCCTGGCATGCGGTTCCTTTGGCGCTGCTGGCCACCTTTTGGCTGCTTCTCCCCTGTGGCGTGCCGGGCAAGCCGCTGGCCTGCTTGCTGTGGCTTCCACTGCTGCTGCCACAGCGTGAATTGCCCCGGCAGGGTGAGGTCGAGCTGGCTGTCGTGGATGTGGGGCAGGGGACGTCGGTGCTGGTGAGAACCGCGCGTCATTCCCTGCTGTACGACATGGGGCCGGCAGTTCCGGATGGGTTTGATGCGGGGGAGCGGGCCGTGGTGCCTGCGCTGCATGCGCTGGGGGTGCAGCGACTGGATGCGGCGGTCGTCAGTCATGGGGACATGGATCACGCCGGGGGGCGTGCGGCCGTGGCCCGTGAATTCCCGATGCCGGTGGTGCATGCGCCCGAGGGAAGTCCCTCGCCCGGAACACAGCCTTGCTTGGCGGGGCGGACATGGACATGGGATGGCGTACGGTTCCGGTTTCTGCATCCGGGGGACGGGTTTCCCTATCTCGGCAACGAGGCCAGCTGCGTTTTGCGCATCGAATCCGCCTACGGCAGCGCCCTGCTGGCGGGTGACATCGGCCAATACGTCGAGCGCAAATTGCTTTCCGAGCAGGGAGACCAGCTGCAAAGCGACGTGGTGCTGGTGCCCCACCATGGCAGCAACGGGTCGTCGTCGCCCGCATTCATCCGACGTGTCGCGGCACGGCTGGCCCTGGTGTCTTCGGGGGCCGACAACCGCTTCCGTCACCCCAGGCCGGAGGTGGTTGGGCGTTGGTGCGAAGAAGGGGCCGAAGTCGTGGACACCGCCCGGTCAGGGGCGCTGCGGGTCTGGCTGGGGCAGGCGGGGCTGGCCCTGCGTGAGCGACGCAGCCAGAAACCGCGGTTGTGGGATGCGGTAAAGCGGCGTGGGTTGACGGCTGGGCTATGCTACACGCCTGAGTTTTCGGGCCCCAAGGCCGGAGGTTGATGCGTGCTGGAACTGATCAAGGCGGGGGGCTGGCCCATGATCCCGCTGTTGCTGCTCACCATGGCGGCATTGGCCATCGTGGTGGAACGCTTCTGGAGCCTGCGTCGCGAGCGCGTCCTGCCGCCGGGTCTGGGCGATGAGGTGCGTGCCTGGGTGGGGCGCGGCAAGCCGCTGGAGCCTTCCCACATCGAGTCGCTGCGTGCCACCTCTCCGCTGGGGGCCTTGTTGGCGGCCGAGCTGGACGTACGCCACCGCGAGCGCGAGATCGTGCGCGAGCGCGTGGAAGACGTCGGTCGCCATTTGGTGCATCGCATGGAGCGCTACCTCAATGCGCTGGGCACCATCGCGTCGGCCGGGCCCTTGCTGGGTCTGTTCGGGACCGTGGTCGGCATGATCCAGATGTTTCTGGGCATCCTCGACCACGGCATCGGGGACGCCAACCAGTTGGCGGGCGGCATCGGCAAAGCCCTGGTGTGCACGGCCACGGGGATGATCGTGGCGATCCCGGCGCTGGCATTCCACCGCTACTTCCGTGGGCGCATCGCCGGTTACATCGTCGACATGGAGCACGAGGCGATTCGCCTGCTGGACGTGCTCGACGAGTCGATGGGTAGCGGGCGCAAGCAGTCAGGCTGACGAGGCAGGCCCAATGCGGATTTCCGACTACCGTGCCGACGATGCCCCGGCCATCGATCTGGTGCCGCTGATCGACGTGCTGCTGTGCCTGCTGATTTTCTTCGTGGTGACCACCACCTTCGATGCGCGGTCGGTGCTCAAGCTTGAGCTGCCCCGTGCCGATGGCAGCCCGGCCGAAGCCAAGGTGCAACCCCTCGGGATCCTCATCAATGCCCAGGGGCGCTATTTCGTCGGGGATCGCGAGGTCCTGCGGACCGATGTGGAATCCCTGAAACAGGCGCTGCAGGCGGTGGCTGGCGAGAATCGGGACCGCGTGGTGCTGATTCGAGCCGACGCGCGCACGCCTTGGCAGGCGGTGGTGACCGCCTACGAAGCGCTGGGTCAACTGGGCTTCCGGCATGTTGCCAATGCCACCGCTCCGCAGGTCAAGCCCGGAGCTGCGGCACCGTGACCGAGGTGCCGACCTCGACGACCTACCGACGCCTGCGGGGCTACGCCGCCTCGTACCGGGGCCTGATCGGGGCAGGCATCCTGGCGATGGCGCTGGAGGCGGCCGCCAATGCGGGGACGCTGAAGTTGCTGGGCCCGATCGTGGATGACATCTTCGTCAACCATCGGTTCAGCTACTGGTTGCCAGCCGGCCTCGTGCTGTTGCTGCTGGCACGCGGCGCCTTCGGTTTGGCTACCGACTACGCCATTGCCCGTTCCGGTCGCGGCGTGGCCCGCGACCTGCGCATGCAGCTGATGGAAAAGTACCTGCGCATGCCAGGTGCACGTTTCGACGCGGAGCCGGTGCCGTCCATGGTGACCCGCTTGGGCAGCGACAGCGAACAGGTGGCGCAGGCGGCGGTGGACGCCCTGAAGATGCTGATCAGCAATGTCCTCGGGATCGTGGGCATTCTGGTGGTGATGTTATGGACCAGTTGGCGAGTGTCGCTGGTGCTGTTGGTGATGGCGCCGGTGCTGGCGTGGATGATGGGCAAGGTGGGCAAGCGCTATCGACGGCTCAACCACGCGGTGCAGGAGTCCTCCGCGCAGATGCTGCAAACGGCCGACCAAGCCTTGAATGCCCAGCAGGACGTGAAGGTGTACGGCGCGCAGGCGGCGGAAATGGCGCGCTACGGCAAGCAAACCCTGCAGAACCTGCGTCTGGCGCTGAAGATCGAGGTGACCCGCGGCACCCTGTCGATGGTGGTGCAAGGGTTGGGGTCGGTGGGGCTGGCGGTGATGCTGGTGGTAGCCGGCGCGGAGGCCGCCCACGGGCGATTGACGGCCGGTGACTTCATGATTCTGCTCACATCGATGGTGAGCCTCGTTCCCGCCATGCGCCAGCTCACCAATGTGCAGAGCATGCTGCAGCGGGGCATTGGTTCGGCGGAGCGCGTATTTGCCGTGCTCGACAGCGAGGAAGAGCGTGACGTCGGCCGCCAGCCGCTGGTGCGTGCGCGTGGCCTGCTGGAGTTTCGCGACGTGCAGGTGCGTTACCCCGGTCGCGAGGCGCCGGCGCTGGATGGTGTCAGTTTCGTGGCCCGGCCCGGAACGGTAACGGCCTTGGTGGGGCGGTCGGGTGGTGGCAAATCCACCTTGGTCAAACTGATTCCGCGCTTCTACGAGCCGGAGCAGGGGGAAATTCTCCTCGATGGTCGTCCGCTGTCCGACTATGCCCTGGCGGATCTGCGTCGCCAGATTGCGCTGGTGGGGCAACAGGTGATGTTGTTCGACGGCAGCGTGGCCGACAACGTCGCCTACGGGGAGCTGCAGGCGGCCGATGGCCAGCGGCTTGAGGCGGCCGTTCGTGATGCCAATGCCATGGAATTCATCAGCCGCATGCCGGACGGCATGGCCAACGGCATCGGCGCGAAAGGCAGTGCCTTGTCCGGCGGCCAGCGGCAACGCTTGGCCATCGCCCGCGCCTTGTTGAAGGATGCGCCGATCCTGCTGCTTGACGAGGCCACCGCCGCATTGGACAACGCGTCCGAGCGTCTGGTGCAAGATGCCTTGGCGCGCCTGATCCCCGATCGCACCACCCTGGTGGTGGCGCACCGCCTGTCCACCATCGAACACGCCGACCAGATCCTCGTGCTGGATGAAGGGCAGCTGGTCGAGCAAGGCACGCACGCCCAGCTGCTGGCGCAAGGGGGGGTGTACGCCCAGCTGCATGCAGCGCAGTTCCGGGAGCATGGCGCTTGAGCCGCGGGCGGCAACCGGCAACCCCGCACTGGTGGTTTGATGGCAGCAGACCGCCCCTGTGGGCACGCATGCTGACCCCCATTTTCGGTGCGGCCGTTGCCTTGCGGCGGCGGCTTTGGCGGTTTGGCCTGTTGCGGCAACGGCATCCCGGCGTTCCGGTGGTGATCATCGGCAACTTGGTGGCCGGTGGCAGTGGCAAGACGCCTCTGGTCGTGGCGGTGACAAAGCGCTTGCGCGCGGCCGGCTGGACGCCGGGCATTGCCAGCCGCGGGCATGGGCGCAAGGCGGCCGGCACGCCCCGCTGGGTGGAGGTGGGTATGGATGCGACGCTGTGCGGGGATGAGCCGCTGCTGCTGGCCCAAGCGACCGGCGCCAAGGTCCGGGTGGACCGCGACCGCCATGCCGCGGCCTGCGCCTTGGCGGCGGCCGGCTGCGACATCGTGATCTGTGACGATGGGCTGCAACATTACCGGCTGGCACGTGATGTCGAGATTGAGGTGCAAGACGCCCGTCGGCGTTATGGCAACGGCCTGATGCTGCCCGCGGGGCCGCTGCGCGAACCCTTGGAGCGCGCGGCGGACTGTGCGCTGCGTGTGGTCAATCATGGGGTGGATGGTGTTGCGGACGTTCCACTGTCGACAGCGGCCGCTTTGGGGGAATGGCCCATGCAGCTGTCGGTGGGGCAGGTGCAGCCCCTGGCGGGTGGGCGGCCGCTGCCCCTTGCCGCATACGCGGGGCAGCGCGTGCACGCAATGGCCGGGATCGGTGAGCCGGAGCGCTTTTTTGCAATGCTGCGCGATGCCGGCATCGCGGTGGTACCGCACGCCTTTCCCGATCACCATGCCTATGCGGCGGAGGATTTCGACTTCGGCAGCCCGTTGCCGGTGCTGATGACGGACAAGGATGCCGTGAAATGCATGGCTTTCGCCGATGCACGCATGCATCGGGTGCCCGTGGAGGCGGTTTTGCCGGAGGCCTTCTGGGCCGCTTTGCTGGCACGGCTGCCGGCACGCACGACATGAGCCGACAGCCCCGCGGGCGTATCGAACGACGATAATGGCGCCATGACCCTGCCTGAATTCATCGTCGCCATTCCCGCCCGCCATGCGGCCACACGTTTGCCGGGCAAACCGTTGCGTCTGATCGGCGGTCAACCGATGGTGCTGCATGTGGCACGGCGCGCGCTGGCGGCCGGTGCGCGCGAGGTTTGGGTGGCCACCGATGATGCACGCATCGCCCAAGCCTTGGCGGGCAGTGGCGTGCAGGTGGCGATGACCTCGGCGGAACATGCCTCGGGAACGGACCGTCTGGCCGAATGCGCCCGTCTGGCCGGTTGGCGCGAAGATGCCATCGTGGTGAACCTGCAAGGGGACGAGCCCTTTGCACCGGCCGACGGCATCGCTTGTGTGGCGCGGACCGTGGCCGACAGTGGTGCCGGCATCGCCACCCTGGCCACGCCGATCCTGGATGTGCAGACCTTGCGGGACCCCAATGCGGTGAAGGTTGTGCGTGCCGACAGCGGCGACGCCCTCTACTTCAGCCGTGCCCCGGTGCCATGGCCGCGCGATGCCTTCGCCCAAGCACCGGACCGGATGCCGGATGGCCAATGGCTGCGGCATATCGGCATTTATGGCTACCGCGTTTCCGCCTTGCAGGCCTTTGCCACCCTGCCGCCGGGGCGCCTGGAACGCACCGAATCACTGGAACAGTTGCGTGCGCTGGAAGCAGGCTGGCGCATCGCGGTGGCGCTGGCGCCGTCCCCCTTTCCTCCGGGCGTTGACACGCCGGAGGATCTGGCGCGCGCCGAACGCATTCATGAGGAGATGACGCGAAACGATGGCTAGACCGCTTGGCATCCTGATGCTGTGCTTGGGCAATATCTGCCGTTCCCCCACCGCCGAAGGCGTGTTGCGCGCCCGATTGGACGAAGCCGGGTTGGCCGCGCGCGTCCGCTTGGACTCGGCGGGAACGGGCAGCTCGCATATCGGCCATCCCCCGGACGAACGGGCGATCGCCTGTGCCGGCAAGCATGGCATCGACCTCTCCGCATTGCGGGCACGCCGCTTGACGCTGGAGGATTTCGACGAGTTCGACACCATCCTCTGCGCCGACCGCACCATCCTGCACGATGCGCGCATGCGCAAGCCCCGCACGTCGCATGCGCAGGTGGAGTTGCTGCTGGAGTGGAGCGGCGTGGGCAAGAAGGATGTGCCGGATCCGTACTACGGCGCCTCGCGTGATTTCGAGCAGACCTTCAAGCTTGTGGACGCAGCGGCGCAGGGCATCGTGGAGCGGGTGCGCCAGGGGCGGCTCTGACGGATGAGCAGGCAAGCACCGCCCACGTCAGCATTCGACGGGCGTGCGTTTGCCGCTGCGTTGCCACTGGCCCCCGGCGTTTATCGGATGCTGGATGCGGAAGGCAAGCTGCTTTACGTCGGCAAGGCGCGTGCCCTGCGCAACCGGGTAGGCAGCTATTTCAACGCCACACCCAAGCCGGCCAGAATCATGGCGATGCTGGCCCAGGTGGCACGCATCGAAACCACCGTCACCCGCAGCGAGGCCGACGCCCTGCTGCTGGAGAATCAGCTGATCAAGTCGCTGCAGCCGCGCTACAACGTGATGCTGCGGGACGACAAGAGTTACCCCTACGTCCTGTTGACCAGAGATGAGTGGCCACGGCTTGCCTACCATCGTGGCCCGCGTTCCATTTCCGGGCGTTACTTCGGCCCGTACCCCAGCGCGACCGCGGTGCGCGAAACCCTGAACCTGATGCACAAGCTGTTCAAGCTGCGCAGCTGCGAGGATGGGGTCTTCAAGAACCGCAGTCGTCCATGCTTGCAGTACCAGATCGGTCGTTGCAGCGGGCCGTGCGTGGGCCTGATCGAGGCGGCCGACTATGCGGCTTCGGTGCGACGCGCCAGCCTGTTTCTGGAAGGCCGCAGCCGTGACCTCACCGACGAGCTCACCACCGCGATGCAGGCCGCCAGCGATGCCCTGGCGTTCGAGGAGGCCGCGCGCCTGCGCGACCTGGTGGCGGGCATCCGCAAGACCCAGGCACGCCAGACCATGGACGGGCGCGAGGCCGATCTGGATGTGCTGGACGTCGCCCTGCAGGGGGCGGCGGCCTGCGTGATGCTGTTGATGTTTCGCGATGGCAGAAACCTCGGCACGCGGGCGTTTTTCCCGAAAACCAATGGTGTGGACAGCGCGGAAGATGTGCTGGCGGCATTCGTATCGCAGTACTACGCCGAGCAACCGCCGCCCGCCGAAATCGTGCTGGGGTGCGAGATTCCCGAGCGCGAGATGATCGAGCTGGCGTTGAGCGAACACGCGCACCGCAAGGTGGCGCTGCGTGTGAACGTGCGCGGCGAGCGTGCCGCCCATCTCGACCTGGTGCGGCGCAATGCGCAGCTCACGTTGGCGAGCGAGTTGGCCAGCGAAAGCGCACAGCGCGCACGTGCCGAGGATCTGCGTGCCCTGCTGCAGCTGGCGGATCTGCCGCAGCGTATCGAATGCTTCGACATCAGCCACACCATGGGCGAGGCCACCGTTGCTTCCTGCGTGGTCTTCGATGCGCAAGGCCCCGTGCGCAAGCAGTATCGCCGTTACAACATCACCGGCATCGCGCCCGGGGATGACTACGCCGCGATGCACCAGGCGTTGCAGCGGCGCTTCCGGCCGGTGTTGGAAAATGAGCCGGAGGCGGTGTTGCCCGATGTGCTGCTGATCGATGGTGGCGCAGGGCAAGTCGCGCAGGCGCGCGACGTACTCACCGATGCCGGCATCACCGGCATCGTGCTGGTGGGCGTGGCCAAGGGGCCCGAGCGCAAACCCGGCGCCGAAACCCTGTTGCTGCCGGACGGACGAGCGGTGCAGCCTGGCGCTGCATCGCCGGCATTGCAACTGGTGCAACAGGTGCGCGATGAGGCACACCGCTTCGCCATTACCGGGCACCGCGGCAAGCGGCAGAAAGTGCGCAACACGAGCCGGCTGGAAGACATTGCCGGCATCGGGCCGCGTCGGCGCGCTGCGTTGCTCAAGCATTTCGGAGGATTGCAGGGTCTCAAGGGCGCGGCCGTCGATGAGATTGCACGGGTTGATGGCATTCACCATGCCTTGGCGCAACGCATCTGGGACAGCCTGCACGGGCTTGCAAA
>CAUJJG010000029.1 GCA_963205445.1 Pseudomonadota bacterium | reverse complement strand
TTCCTCCAGCGCCAGCCGCCGCTGTGCCGGGTGCAAGCCCTGCTGCAAGGCCGTCACATCGGCATCGGCCGGGGGGGCATGCAGGGTCAGAATGGCCTCGCGCAATGTGGGCATCCCGCGCTGATGCAGCCATTCCGCTGGCAACAGTTCCAGCATGGCCTGGTCCGGCAATTTCTGGAGCGCCTGCAGGATCAGTTTTCGCAAACTGGCGGCGCCGATGCCCTCGATGTCGGGGTACACCGGGTCCAGCGCATCACGCAGTGCATGCTCGCCTGCACCCAAGGCACGGTAACTGGGGTGGACGATCTCCATCCCCTGCGTCCCGAGCCGCGGCATGCCATAAACCCGCAGGCGTGTGCCGACCGCAAATTGCGCAACCTGGGCCGCCCGAAAATGGAAGAACCGCAGCGCCAGCATGCGTCCTGACGCATCCCCGATCACCACCCGCAGCATCGGCCGGCCACGGAAGCTGCGCTCGGCCGCCTTCACCACACCTTCTACCTGCGCTGCCACGCCTGGACGCAGGTCATCGATTGCGGTCAGCGCGGTGCGATCTTCGTAGCCTCGCGGCAGATGCAGCCAGAGGTCCTGCAGGGTGGTGAGCCCACGCGATGCGAGCTTTTCACGCATCGCCGGGCCTACGCCGACGAGCGTGGTCAGGGGGGCATCGCCCCCCGCAATCGATTGAATCGGGACTGCCGGCATCGCCCAAGGATGCCGGCAGCCACGCGTTGTCGCCAGTCTTGCGTGCTCAGTAGCGGAGCTGCACTTCCAGTCCGTAGTGCCGAGGCGCGGTCACGCCCGCCCCCACCACCCCGAGCGCCGCCGCACCGTAGGTGTTGAGGCCGGTGACGTAGCGATTGTTGCCCAGGTTGTTGCCATAGGCCGACACCGTCCAGCGGTCGTCCTTCGAGCTCCAGGACACGCGCAGATCGGTCAGATTGCGCGACTCGCCGATATTCAACACCCGGCTGATGCCGCAGGTACCCTGGAGCGCATCGCCAGCATTGCACCGCTGCGCACCCCGATAGGAGTGTCGGCCGGAGAAACGCAGGCTTCCCGCGTCGCCCAGATCGGCGACGTAGGCCGCACCGACCGACGCCGAGAAACGCGGCTCGCCGGTGGGCTGGCCATCCAGATTGATGCCTTCCGGGGTGACATAACCGCTGTACTTCGATTCGATCCATCCCATGGCGGCATTGATCGAGAACGCCTTGGTCACCTGCCAGCGCGCATCGAAATCCAGCCCCCAAGCCTCGAGGTCGCCCGTATCCACGAGATAGCGCGGAATGTCGGTGGGATTGTTGGGATCCGGGTCCACCAGCCGAACCGCTTGGCGGTTGTCGTAGTTGTAGCGGTACAGCGAGGCGTTGTAGGCAAAATCGCCGAAGGACTGCTTGATGCCGGCCTCGAAGTTCCACACGGTCTCGTTGTCGAACGTGGGGCCGATCTGCAGGGCGTTGTACCCGCCGGCCTTGTAGCCCTTGGCGATCGAGCCGAACACCATCGTGTTGTCATTCAGATGATGGTCGACGACGAAACGCGGGCTCCAGTCGCTCCAGCTCTTCCGGGCGCGGTTGGTCTGCCCCTTGTTGAGCATCGCCGGCGGATCGATGAAGGCCATGTCGAAGATGAAATCACCCTTGCCGATGGGCACGCCCATCTGCGCCAACGCATCAAAGAAGCCCAAGGCCTCCAACGTGTCCAGCGCTTGGTCCAGCCCGGGTGCGGAGCGGTTTGTGTTGTACCAGGTGAAGTCCTTCTGGTCCCGCGTGTAACGCAGACCGAAAGTGAGGTTGGTCTTGTCAGTGGCATGCCAGATAACGTCGCCGAACGCGGCGAAGGCACGGGTATCCAAGGTGTTGACGAAACGCTCGTTCCATTGGTGACCCAGCAGGGAGACCGGGATGCCGAACTGGTTGGCCACCGCGGTGAAATAGCCGAACAGGCTGCCGTCCGGGGTCGGGGCAATCCCCATGTTGCGGACGATGTTGTCCACCGCCGTCGTGTTGGTGTTGACCTCACTGGTCTGGTAGGCCGACTCCTTGAACCAACTGGCCCCGGCCACCCAGTCGAACCTGTCGTTGTATCCATGCAGCTTCAATTCCTGATACCAGGTCTTGTTGCGCTCGGTGTTCTGAGAGTCGATATAGAGATCGGAACGATTCGTGCCGTCCTCTTCCGTCCAGTTGTTCGAACGATAGCGGCGATACGACGTCGTGGACGTCAGCGTGCCCCAGTCGGTGTTGTGGTCGATGATCAGGCTGACGCCGTCAAACTTGCGTGCCTCGTCACTGACGTCGGTATCACTGAACGTCTGCAGCTTGCGTGGATCGAGATAGTCGGCCGGATCAACCGGCACTGCAGGTCGGTTTGGGTATGCCGGCAGCGGCACGATGCCGGTCGTCACGCGACCGAGTTGATCGAGGTCTTCGTGATCCCAGCTGAGGAACACCGTCGTGTCATCCGTGGCTCGAAACTCCCAAGCGGCACGGCCGGCCCAGACGTTTTCCGGATTCAAGTTTCGTCCGGTGGCCCCGTCCTGGGTCCAACCATCGGCTTTGTTGCTAAGCGCGTTGATGCGCAGGGCCGAGCGCTCCCCGGTCGGCAGGTTGAGCATGCCATCGAAGTAGCGCTTGCCATCACTGCCGAAGCGGGCGGTGGCACGGGCGCCAAACTCCGATTGCGGGCGGCGCGTGATGATCGAGATCGCGCCTGCCGCAGTATTGCGGCCGAACAGCGTCCCCTGCGGCCCCTTCAACACCTCGATGCGCTCAACGTCGATGAAAGGCAGGAGGACGCCACCACCGCGCCCTCCATAAACGCCATCGACAAACACGCTCACGGCAGGGTCGGTACCGATGCCGAAGTCGTCGGTCTGGATGCCACGCAACTTGAAGGTAGGCTGGGTAGGCTGCACGGCATCGATTTCGAGGCCTGGCACGTAGGCGGCCACGTCCCCGAGATCTTCAGCGGCCACATCGCGCAACAGGCTCTCATCCAGCACGTTCAGGGCGATCGGCACGTCCTGCAGCTCCTGCTCGCGGCTTTGTGCCGTCACCACGATCCTGTCCAAGGTGACCGCATCCCCCTTGTTCTGCGGCGCTTCCTGCGCCTGCGCGGCGATCGCGGCGGAACCCAGCACCGAGACAAGCAAAGCCCGGCGCACGCCGCAAGCCAATTTGTTGTACGTCATCAATCTCCCCTCCAGTTGGGTTCACGGCCAAAACCGCAAACGGTGTTGTCACTCATTTACCGCAATCTTCAGCCGGCATGGATTCGATCCATGCACGGATCAGCGCAACGCCCTCCGCATGTACCACGCTGCGACCCAGCTCCGGCATCATCACCCCGGGGTCGTTGCTTTCCATGCGAAAACTCAGGATCGACTCGTCCGGGCGCCCCGGGGCGATGTCCCAAGGGCGATCCCCCGTGCCGTGACCCGCCGCAATCGGCAGTTTGCAACGACCCAGCCGCAGCGGGTCATGCGTGCCCGCATCCAGCCACATCCCCGACGTGCGCGCAGCGCCTTTCTCGCTGTGGCAATGCCCGCAGTTGATGTCCAGATACGCGCGTGCGCGCGCCTCCAGCGAAGCCGACGCATCCGTCCATGCAGCATTCCTGGGAAACTCGCCCGTGGGCACGCCTTTCAGGTAGCCGACTTTTTGCCAATGCGCCAGCTGGTTCTCGCGGCCATCGGCGTAGCTGAAATCATGATTGAGGTGGCGTGCCTTCGGGCCGATCGGAAAGACGGCCCTGGAGCCCAGATCAATGCTGTGGCAACCGGCGCACTGGTTGCTGTCGGGTACCGCGTAATCGATCTGCGTGCTGCTTCCGTCTGCAGCATGCAGCTGCAACGCGAGCAACTCCCCACCCCGCATCAGGCGCGCTTCGGTCTGCGCCGCGTTCCACACATAGGGCAACGCCAGCCAGCCATCCGACCGACGCACCAGCAGGCGCGTTTCGATCAGCCGCACCTTGGCCAGCGGCAGGCCAACGGCGCCCGGCAGCGTCACGTCGACATCGCTGCGCTGCACTACCTCGCCTTGAGCACCGCCTTCCGCCACCGGGTAGTAGAAAGTTTTGCTGATGATGGTGCCCACTGGAAAATCCAGGCCGGCATCCTGCTGATAGACCGCGGCCTTGCCGGCCGGCATCCAAACGGTACGCAGCTTGTGCGCGTAGTCGGTGAACAAGGGCGTGTCCAGGTCATAAGGCAACACCCCGGCATTCAGGCGCAGCGCACCATCTGACAGGTACAACACCCCCCAATCCGACAGCCGCTCGGGCAGGCCGTCGCTGATGAAACGCACCTTGGGCGCTTCCGGCGCGGCGGTGCAAGCGGCCAGCAGCAAGGCCATGCCCAGCGTGAACCATGCGGCACGCATGTCGCCTCAACCCCGCTTGAGGTCCACCGCCGGCAGCGGCGGCAGGGTGCAATCGTGGACCTTGGCATCCTTGACGGGATGCTTGTTGCCCCCGGGCCCATCGGCATTGATCACGCCGGAAACACCGTGCAGGCAGATCTGGGCACCTTCCTTGCGCTCCGGATTGACGTAGCCATCAAACAGCACGTCGGGTAAACGGCCGCTCATTCCATACATCGCCAACTTCAACGCTTTCAACTCAAGGCCATCCGGCGCATCGCCGCCCCCTTTGATGCGGTTGTCATGCACATGGATGCGCTCCGGGTACGGGTCGAATTCGCCCGATGCCTTCCTGTCCTTGTACCCCGTGGAAAACACGCTGGAAACGATGATGTTGGCAGTCTTGTTGTCCTCGATGTCGTTGTCGAAGATTTCGATGTTGTCGTTGGAATTGATCACGACACCACTGCCGGCCGGCACGCTGGCCACGGGCGTGCCCTTCGCCCCGAAATTGCCGGTGTTGTTCTTGTAAACCTTGTTCTTGTAAACCCGGATCGCATCGCCCTGCTGGGTCAGCGCGGGCATGTTGAAGATCAGGATGCCGCCGGTGTTGTCGGTCGCGACATTGCCGTAGACATCGGCATTGATGGTGTTCTCGATCTCGATCCCGGCCACGTTGCGCTCCGCACGACTGTTGCGGACGATGACGTCCCGTGACTGGCCCACGTAGATGCCGGCATCGGATGCACCGATCGCCACCGAATCCTCGATCAGGACATTCCTGCACAGCACCGGGTAAAGACCATAGCCCCCGTTGCTGGTCTTGGGCCCGCCCGTCCACTCCACGCGCACCCCGCGCACGATGACGTTTTCGCACTGGCTGATCTTGAAGCCATCCCCTTTGCTGTCCTCGATGGCCAGGTTCTCAAGCGTGAACCCATTGGCCGTGACCAGCAGACCCTCCGCGCCCGCTTTCTGCCCCTTGAAGCTCAGGATGGTCTTGTCCATGCCCTGCCCGCGCAAGGTGACGTCATCCACCCGCAGGTTGAGGCTGCGGTCGAACTGGAAGGTGCCTGCGGGCACCTCGATGACATCACCGGGCTTGGCATCCAACAGGCGCTGGCGCACGTTTGCGGCCTCAGCTCTGGCCGTCTCGTCCGCAGCCCCCTGTTTGTCGCCTGCATCAGGCGCAGGCTTCGAGCAGCCTGCCAGCGACAACGCGAAACAAAACGCAAACGCGACACACATGCACTTCATGCAGCACCCCTCCCCAGAGGATTTCAGTTTGTGTGCGTGGATCGACGGATGCAAAGGGGCCATTCGCCCTAGAATGGGGGGCGAAACGGACATATTGCAACCATGGCCACACGCCCACACGGGGTCCTCAGCCGCCTCCCCGGCAGCAACCATTTCCACGGCGACATCATTGCCGCGCTGCTTGCCCGTGCGGCCGAGCTGGATGTGTGCAGCACGCCCTGGTTCGAAGGGTTGCGCTTGTCACCCCGGGACTTCCGTACCGGCACCGAACCCCCGTGCCTGTCCTACCGCGAGGTTTGCTGCATCCTGCAACGGGCGCTGGCCTCCCTGCCCGGCGAAGGCCACGGCCTGGACCTTGGCAGCCGTCAGACCTTGTCGAGCTTCGGCGTGCTGGGTCTGGCCATGCTGGCGGCCCCGACCTTTCGGGAAGCGCTGCAAACAGGCATCCGCTACGCCCCCATTTCCGGCGCCATGCTCGACCTTGCGCTGGTGGACGACCCGGCAGGCATCGCCGTGACGATGCGCATGCACCGCCCCGACCCGCAGTTGGAAGCCTATCTGTGCGAAGAACTGCTGAGCAGCTGCCTCAACTTGTGCAGGGGCGTCCTTGGCGACGACTTCGCGCCGTTGCGCATCGAACTCTGCTATCCCGCCCCCGCCTATGCGGCCCGCTACACGCGGCTGCTGGGGCCCGATGTCCGCTTTGGCTGTGCCGACAACCGCATCATCATCTCCCGGCACTGGCTGGACCAGGCAATGCCGGCCGCCAACCCGAATTCCGCCCGCCAGCTGGCCACGCTTTGCCTCTCGCAAATGCCGCCGGGCCAAGCATCCACCGGCATCGTCGCCACCATCGAGCAGCGGCTGGCCCTGCAACCCGCCACGTGCCCCCGTCTGTCCGAACTTGCGGACGAGCTGCACATGACCGAGCGCACCCTGCGCCGGCAACTGCAGGCAGCCGGGACGAGTTTCCGCACGATCCATGACCGGGTGCGCGAACGCACCGCTCGCCGCCTGCTGCAGGACAGCCGGCAAACCCTGGCGCAAGTGGCGGCCGCCGTGGGGTTTGCCGATGTGCGCGACTTCCGCCGCGCCTTCAAACGCTGGAGTGGCCAACTCCCACGCGAGCTGCGCCGCACGGAGGCGGCGAGCCCGGAGCCCTGAGCATCAGCCCAGCACCATCACCGCATCGACTTCGAAGGCCGCGCCCTTGGGCAGGGCGGAAACTTCAATGGTGGAACGCGCCGGATAAGGCTGTGCGAAATACTCCCCCATCACCACATTGACCGCGGCGAATTGCGACAGGTCGGTGAGATACAGCCCCACTCGGACGATATCGTCCATGCTGCCGCCGGCTGCCTCGCAGACCGCTTTCAGGTTTTCGAACGCGCGCCGCGCCTGCGCCGCGACGTCGCCTTCACCCACCAATGCGCCACTGGCCGGATCCAGCGGAATCTGGCCGCTGAAGTACACGGTATTGCCGGTGCGGGTGGCCTGCGAGTAGGGGCCGATGGCGGCCGGGGCAAGGTCGGTATGGATGGCGGTGCGGGGCATGGGAGTTCCAATTGCTGCGCCGTGGCGCGGGTGCGTGATTCTACTGCGCCCCCGCCATCTCAGCAGCGCTGCACGTCCTGCACTACGTGCAGCTTGCGCACGCCGCGGATCACTTCGGCCAGATGACGGCCATCGGTCACGTCGATGCCGAATCGCAGCACCGCGATATTGCTGTCGCGTTCGAGGTACTCAACCCGATCGATGTTGGAATCGGCATTGGCGATCGCCGCAGCCACCTGCGCCAGCACGCCCGGGCGATTCTCCACCTCGATCCGGATCGCCGAGCTGAAGTCTCCACTCACTTCACGATCCCAGCCAATCGGCACCCAGCGTTCCGGCGATTTGCGGAATTCAGCCACATTGGGACATTCCATCCGGTGCACCACGACACCCCGGCCCGTGGTGTGGAAACCCATGATCTCGTCGCGCGGAATGGGCATGCAGCACTGCGCGAAGCTGATCACCCCGCGCTCGTGGCCGGTGATCAGGATGCGCTCCTGCGGGCGCACCAGCGGCGCATTGCTGTCGGCCGGCGCAGACCCCGCCCGACCACGCCCCTTGCCCGCGGTGGCCTCCTGCGCCAAGGCGGTGGCCACCTGCACGGGGATGCGGTTGCCCATCGCAATGTCCGCCAGCAGGGATTCCAGCCGCGAATAGCGATTGTCCGTCAGATACGCCTCCAAGCGCGCCATCGGAATGCGGTCCAGCGAGGTGCCTTGGGCGCCCAGCGCACGGTCCAACATGTAATGGCCAAGCTGGGTCGCGTCTTCGTGTTCAAGCTGCTTGAGCTGTTGGCGGATCGCGGTGCGCGCCTTGCTGGTGACCACGAAATCCAGCCACTGCGTGGTGGGCACCGCCGATTTCGCAGTAATGATCTCCACCCGCTGGCCGCTGACCAGCTTGGTGCGCAATGGCGCCAGGCGCTTGTCCACGCGTGCGGTCACTGCATGGTTGCCGACGTCGGTATGCACGGCATAGGCGAAATCGAGCGCAGTGGCATTGCGCGGCAGCGCCAGAATGTCGCCCTTGGGGGTGAACAGGTAGACCTCATCCGGGAAAAGATCGACCTTGACGTTTTCGAGGAACTCCAGCGACGAACCCGTGCCCCGCTGGCTTTCCACCAGATTGGCGATCCACGTCGCGGCACGATTTTGCGCACTGTTGCCGCTGTTCTCGGCGCCGATCTTGTAAGCCCAGTGTGCGGCGACGCCCCGCTCGGCGATCAGGTCCATCTCGCGGGTGCGGATCTGCACCTCAATCGGCGAACCATACGGACCAAACAGGACCGTGTGCAGTGACTGGTAGCCGTTTGCCTTGGGAATGGCGATGAAGTCGCGGAAACGCCCATCCAGCGGCTTGTAGACGGCGTGCACCACGCCCAGCGCGTGGTAGCAGTCGGGTACCGACTCCACCACCACCCGGAACCCGAACACATCCATCACCTGGTCGAAACTGCGGCTTTCCGCGCGCATCTTGGTGTACACGCTCCAAGGCGTCTTCACCCGCCCCACCAGCCGGTGTGCAAGCTTTTCCAACGCCAGGCGCTGCGCCAGACGCGCCTCGATCTGCCCCAACGACTCGCGCCGCACCAGCGGCTGGCTGCTGATGCGCTTGGCGATGACCGCATGCCGCCAAGGATGCAGGGCGCGGAAACCGAGATCCTGCAGCTCGGCCTTGATCAGGTTCATCCCCAACCGTTGGGCGATGGGGGCGAAAATGTCCAGCGTCTCGATGGCGATGCGTCGGCGGGACTCCGCAGACTTGGCCCCCAGCGTCCGCATGTTGTGCAGGCGGTCCGCGAGCTTGATCAGGATCACCCGCAGGTCGCGCGACATCGCCAGCAGCATTTTCCGGAAGCTTTCGGCGGCCGCCTCCTGCCGGTCAACGAAGTGCAGCTTGTCCAGCTTGGTGACCCCATCCACCAGCTCCGCCACCGTTTCCCCGAACTGCATGGCGATATCGCCGCGGGTCAGCGGGGTGTCCTCGATGGTGTCGTGCAGGATCGCCGCCACCAGGGTTTCCATGTCCAGCCCTTGCTCGGCGAGGACCTGCGCCACGGCCACCGGGTGGGTGATGTAAGGCTCACCCGATTTGCGCATCTGGCCTTCATGCGCGGCGGCTCCCATCGCCCACGCCCGCCGTAGTTGAGCCCGTTGGCCCTCATCGAGGTAATGGGCAGCGCGCTCCATCGCCTGCACGTAATCCGGTACCGCTGCCGCATCGGGCACGGGGATCGGGGGAGGCAGCAGCGCGTTGACGGGTGTCATGTGTCGAGACTAACCGGGCTTCCACTGGCCCGCAAACCACAGTCACCAACGAAAAGCGGCCCCGCAGGGCCGCCCTTCACATCAGGACCACGACGCGGGATCAGTCGTCACCCTTCATGTCGTCGTCACCCGCCACGACCTCGGCGGCGGCCCACTCCAGCGCCTCGCGCTCCTTGCGCTCACGCTCGGCCTTTTCCACGGCATCGATGAAATCGGTGTCGATCGAACGCGCGGCAATTTCGCGCAGTGCCAGCACGGTCGGCTTGTCGTTGGATTCGCTGTTGTCCAGCTTCGGCTCGACACCGCTGGCCAGCTGGCGCGCGCGCTTGGCCGCCATCATCACGAGTTCGAAGCGGTTGTCGACTACCTTCAGGCAATCTTCGACGGTAATACGAGCCATGTCTGTCCTGCGGCGACGGGCCGCTGCGCTAGTTCAAGGAACCGGAGAGTATAAGCACCCCCGCCCAACACCGCAAGCAGATGCTTTGAAAATCAGTTGCTTAGCCTGCCAACAGATCAGTCCGGGTCCGACAACAGCGACGTCAGCAAGCGCGCATGGCGCGCCACCTGGGCGTCCTTGCGCAAGCGACTTGCGGTAAAAATGCTGCACATCTCGGCCACCGCGACGTCGAAGTCTTCGTTGACGATGACGTAGTCAAACTCGGTGTAATGGCTCATTTCCTCGCGCGCGGCGGCCAGCCGCTGCTGGATGACGGCCTCCGTATCCTGCCCACGCTTGCGCATGCGCTCGTCCAATGCGGCGCGCGAGGGCGGCAGGATGAATACACTGACCGCATCGGGAATCATCGCCCGCACCTGACGTGCGCCCTGCCAGTCGATTTCCAGCAGCACGTCACGCCCCTGCGCCAAGTGCGGCTCCACTGACTGGCGGGCAGTACCCTTCCAGTCGCCGTGGACGCGGGCATGTTCGAAAAAGTCGCCAGCGGCCACCATCGTCTCGAATTCTTCGGCACTGACGAAGTTGTAGTGCTCGGCATGGCGCTCGCCTGGCCGCGGCGCGCGCGAGGTGAACGAGATCGACAGCCGGATATTGGGGTCACGTGCCAACACCGCGTTGACGATGCTGGATTTGCCGGCCCCCGAGGGCGCCGCGACGATGTAGAGGGTTCCGCGCATGGGCTGGCTCACTCGATGTTCTGGATCTGCTCGCGGATCTGGTCGATCAGCACCTTGAGCTCGACCGCCGCATTGCTGGTGCGGGCATCCACCGATTTGCTGCCCAGCGTGTTGGCTTCGCGGTTGAACTCCTGCAGCAGGAAGTCCAAGCGCCGCCCCACCGGCTCCTTGCCGCCCTTGAGGATGCGGCGCAGCTCGGACAGGTGGCTGTCGAGGCGGTCCAGCTCCTCGTCGACGTCGAGCTTCTGCAGCCAGATCACCAGCTCCTGCTCCAGACGCCCCGGGTCCAATGCGGTGCCCAGATCAGCCAGGCGCGCCGCCAGCTTGACCCGCTGCCCGGCGCGAATCTGCGGCACCAAGGTGCGCACCTCGCCGGCAATTCTGGAGATGGCTTCGGCACGCTCACCAATCACGGCGGCCAGCTTGCCGCCCTCGCGCTCACGCGCCGCAAGGAAATCGTCCAGCAGCACATCCAGCAGCGCCAGCGCCTCGCGCTGCAGGGCCTCGCCATCGACGCCCCGGCTCTGCACCACGCCGGGGTACTGCAGCAGCTCGGTGAACTGCACCTGCAGGTTGGGAAAGCGGCCGTCGATGTGCTGCGCCAGCTCGCCCAGCTGCGCCAGCAGCGCCTCGTCGACCTGCAGGGCATCGCCGCCGGTGGCGCTGCGCAGGCGGATCACCAGATCCAACTTGCCGCGCGAAACCCGGCTGGCCACGCGCTCGCGCAATGCGGATTCGCAGGCGCGCAACTCGTCGGGCAGGCGCAGCCCCAGTTCCAGGAAGCGGTGGTTCACCGCGCGCAGTTCGGCGGACAGCAGCCCCCAGTCGGTGCTGCGCTCGCCGGCGGCAAATGCGGTCATGCTGCGGATCATCGAATTTCCAGAGCCGTCAAAGGGTGAATGGTAATCTAGCGCCCCGTCGATTTCCGGTTTTTCGTCATGGCCCATGCCCGCCCCAGCGGCCGCAGCGCAGATCAACTGCGCCCCGTTTCCATCCAGCGTGGCTACACCAAACATGCCGAAGGCTCGGTACTGGTCAGCTTCGGCGACACCCGCGTGCTGTGCACTGCCAGCATCGAAAACAAGGTGCCCGGCTTCCTGCGCGGCAAGGGCGAAGGCTGGGTGACGGCCGAATACGGCATGTTGCCGCGCGCCACCCATACCCGCAGCGACCGTGAGGCCACGCGCGGCAAGCAAGGTGGTCGCACGCTGGAGATCCAGCGCCTGATTGGCCGCAGCCTGCGCGCCTGCGTGGACCGCAATCTGCTGGGCGAACGCACCATCACCCTCGACTGTGACGTGCTGCAAGCCGATGGCGGCACCCGCACCGCTGCGATCACCGGCGCCTATGTGGCGATGGCCGAGGCGATCAGCAGCCTGCTGAAGAAAGGCGAGATCAAGCGCGATCCGATCTTCGGCGCGGTGGCGGCCATTTCGGTCGGCATCCATCAGGGCGTGCCGGTGCTGGACCTGGACTACGCCGAAGACAGCGCCTGCGACACCGACATGAACGTGGTCATGAACGACGGCGGCGGCTTCATCGAGCTGCAAGGCACCGCCGAGGGCCACGCCTTCCGCCGCGACGAACTCGATGCCCTGCTGGCACTGGCAGAAAAAGGCTGTACCGAGCTGTTCGCGCTGCAGCGCGCGGCGCTGGGCCTGGCGTGAAGCCGGCGCGATGAAACTCGTCCTCGCCAGCGGCAACGCCGGCAAGCTGGCCGAGCTGCGCGCCCTGCTGGGTGAGGGTTTCGACCTGCACGCGCAGTCCGAATTCGGAATTGCCGACGCCGAGGAAACCGGCCTGAGCTTCGTCGAGAACGCGATCCTGAAAGCCCGCCACGCCGCCCGCGCCAGCGGCCTGCCGGCGCTGGCCGATGATTCGGGCCTGTGCGTGGACGCGCTGCGCGGCGCACCGGGGCTGTATTCGGCGCGCTATGCCGGCGTCCACGGCGACCACGCCGCCAATATCGACAAGCTGCTGCGTGAACTGGAGCAGGTCGGCAACGCCGAGCGCGGCGCACGCTTCGTCTGCGTGCTGGCGCTGGTGCGCCATGCCGACGACCCGCTGCCGCTGCTGGCGCAAGGCGTGTGGGAGGGCCGCATCCTGCGCGCGCGCGCCGGCAGCGGCGGCTTCGGCTATGACCCGGTGTTCTTCTCGCCGGCGCATGGCTGCAGCGCCGCCGAGCTGGCGCCGGACGTGAAGAACCGCGACAGCCACCGCGGCCATGCGCTGGCGCAGCTGCACGCCTTGCTGGCCTGAGCCGCCATGCTCACCACCCCGCCGCTGTCGCTCTACGTGCACCTGCCCTGGTGCGTGCGCAAATGTCCGTATTGCGATTTCAATTCGCATGAACGTCGTGGCGATGCCGCGTTCGACCCCTATGTCGATGCCCTGCTGCGCGACCTGGACTTCGACCTGCCCATGGTCTGGGGCCGGGTGGTGCACAGCGTGTTCTTCGGCGGCGGCACGCCCTCCCTGTTCCCACCCGAGGCCATCGACCGCTTCCTGCAGCAGGCCAGCGCGCGCCTGCGGTTTGCGCCGGAGGCCGAGATCACCCTGGAAACCAACCCCGGCACGGTGGAGCATGGCCCGTTCCCCGGCTACCGTGCGGCCGGGGTCAACCGGCTGAGCTTTGGCGTGCAGAGCTTCGATGACGGCTGCCTGCAGCGGTTGGGGCGCATCCACTCCAGCGGAGACGCCGAACGCGCGATCAAGGCCGCGCAGGACGCCGGCTTCGACAATTTCAACATCGACCTGATGTACGCCCTGCCGCAGCAGACACTGGCGATGGCGCAACACGACGTCGAACGCGCCATCGCGCTGGCGCCCACCCACATCAGCCATTACCAGCTGACGCTGGAACCTGGCACCCGCTTCGCCGCCCGCCCTCCCGAAGGCCTCCCCGACATCGATGCCGCCTGGGACATGCAAGAGGCCTGCCAGGCCCGGCTGGCGGACGCGGGGTTTGAGCAATACGAGATCAGTGCCTATGCCCGCGCGGGCCGGCAATGCCAGCACAACCTCAACTACTGGAAGTTTGGCGACTACCTCGGCATCGGTGCCGGCGCCCACGGCAAGCTCACGCTGGGCGCGCAACAACAGGTGCTGCGGCGCGCCAAGCTCCGCCACCCGGACAAGTACCTGGCCAAGGCCGGCCAAACCGAAGCGGTGGCCAGCGACGAGACCCTGACGCCTGAGCGACTGCCGTTCGATTTCATGCTCAATGCGCTGCGCCTGAACGACGGCGTGCCCCTTTCCCTGTTTGAGGCACGCACTGGGCTGTCCCGGGACGCCATCGCCAAGCCATTGGGTCAGGCACGGCTGAACGGTTGGCTGACACCGGATGCCGACTGGTTGCGTCCCACCGAACTTGGCCGCCGTTTTGCCAACGATGTGATCGGCCTGTTCCTGGACTGACCCCCCCGATTGCTGGCGACGACGCATCCCGAATACCATGCACCGAAATGCCTTGCGTGGGGGCGCCGATGGCCGTGGCTTCATCAACACCCAATTCTTCTGGTGGGCGACCACCTTCGCTGTCGACGGCCACGTTGCCTCCGCGCCCTCGCCGCATCATGGAGCAGATCCTCGAAGATTTGCGGCAGCGCGTGTCCGAGCGTCTGCCACGCATTCTCCAGGACACCGAGCTGGCACTGGCGCAGGTCCCGCACGACAAGGACCCTCGCATCGAAGCGCAGCGACAGTCATCGTTGCGAAGCATTGGCGGTGGCGTACAGGCATTCACGCGCATTTTCCTGGCGCAGCTGGAAGCCTCCCTGACCAGCTTGCGGCCCACACCGCGCCAGCCCGAAGCCAGCAAACATGAGGATGGCCAAATCCTGACGCTGGCGTTGCTGGACGACGACCACGACAACGACACCATCCTGCTCGACAACCTCGCCAGCCGCATCGAATCCCGCAACAGCCTGGAGCTGCAGCTGCTTGGGCATCGCTTCGGTGTCCTCGCCGGCGCCCCGGCGTTTGAGGGTGAACGCCTGCCTTTGGGCACCTATGCGTTCTGTCATGCACTGTCGGAAGCGGTGGACGCACTCTCGCTCTCGCAACAGGCGCGGCGGCAGCTGCTGTTTCAGTTCGAGCGCGTGCTGGTGGATTTTTATCCTGAGCTGCTGGCCAGGTTCAACGCCACGCTGGTGGACAACGGCGTACTTCCGCACCTGCGATTCATCCCGATGCGCGTCGGCCCCGCACACGAGGCCACGAACGAGGCCTCGCCGCCTGCCAGCGATCGTTTCGACACGGCTTCGGCCACCTTGCCGCAGCAGGCCCTCCACCCCCCTGTCACAGCCACGCCCCAGCAACAGGACGGTACCAACTTCGAAGACTTGCAGGCCCTGCTGCAACGCCGGCGTGACCTGCTCAACAAACTTCGACCGGCCACGCAAGGCGACGACAGGGAGCGCGAAACCCTGGCGCGTGACGAAGTGCTGGGTACGTTGCAGCGCATGCGCAACAACGCCACCCATGCGGCCACGATTTCTGATTACCGTCAGATCATGCTGGCCCAAGCCCGGCAGGCGCACGGCCATGGCGTCAAACTGTCCGGAGCCGATACCGACAGTTTCGAACTGCTGGAACAGCTGCTGACACGCCTCGGGCGCGAAACCCGCAAATCCAGTGCCGGCGAGGCCCTGATGGAGCGCCTGAGTCTGCCGCTGGCACAGCTCGTGCTGCGGGATCAGGCCTTCTTCACCAATGCAGCCCACCCGGCACGGCAACTTCTGGCTGCAATTTCATTGGCTGGCGCCAAATGGCTGGCCGACGATGACCTCGACAGCCAGTGGCTGGGCCTGCTGCAGCGCGCCGTGTCCTCCATTCAGCAAGACACGCAGGGCGCCTGCGATACATTTTCGGAAGCCAACCAGACCTTGCAATCCGGCTTGCAGGCGATGGCGCGCAAGACGGCGATGGCCGAGCGCCGCCAGGTGGAAGCGGCCCGCGGCCGGGAAAAGATGGAGCAGGCGCGGCTGCGCGCCAGCGAAGAGTTGGCACGCCTCATCAATGGCAGGCAACTGTCCCGTTTCCAGCAAAGCCTGCTGGATCAAGCCTGGACCGATGTGCTTTCACTGACGTACCTGCGCAGCGGTGAGGATTCGGCGGCTTGGAAAGAGCTTGTGGAAACCGGGGCCCGCATCATTGATGCCAGCACATCGGCCACCCCGCTGCCACCGGATCCCGTCCTGCTGGAGCGCATTCGCTCGGCGCTGGAGCAGGTCGGTTATCACAGTGACGACGCCCGCGCCGTGGCATTGCAGTTCGCGAATGGCCGGGAAGAGGGCGACGACACCTCCTCCCGAACCGAATTGCTGCTGCAGCTGCGCGCACGCGCGCGGCTGGGCGAAGGCACTGGCACGGTGACACCCGTCGCCCTGCCCCCGCGCACGACGGCAGAGCAGATCGCCTATGAGCGCCTGCGTGCGCTGGATGGGCCGGTTTGGGTTGAATTCTGCGAAGACCCGGAGCAACCCCGACGGCGGCGACTGATCTGGATCGGCACCCGCAGCGGACAGGCATTGATGGTCAACCGCCGGGGCATGCGCGCTGGCAATGATGACCTCGACACGCTCGCCCGCAAGTTGGCTGCCGGAAAGATCTTCCTGCTGGACGATGACGCACCCCCTGCGGAAACGGCATGGGCCACCACACTTGGCAACCTGCGCCAAGTCGATGCCCCGTTTGCCGGCACTGACAAGGAGCCTGACCATGGGGCGTGAGGCACGACGTCAGCCGCGAAGAGCCGTCAGTGGCCGGGTGGAAGTGTTCGATACGATGCGTGAGCTGGCCATCGGCCACTTGGGCAACGTTTCGATGGGCGGCATGCTGCTGGTGGCCAACCGGGCGCTGACGGAAGATGGCCTCTACCAGCTGAGTTTCGAGCTGCCGAACACGGCAGGCGACCGCTTGTCGGTGGAGGTGGGCGCCCATGTCCTGTGGCAGGAGCAGGCCAATACTCCCGGTTATTTCTGGGTCGGGATGCGATTTCTCGGGCTGCCGCCGGACACCGTGCGCCAATTGCGCGCCTGGTCCTCCATGACTGAAGGGTGACCCGCACCACCTGCGACTTGACGGCGGATGCGCGACAATGGGCCTCCCCGTCTCACGCAGCCATCCCGCCATGTCCCAAGCTTCGCTCCGCGCCCTGTATCCCGAACATCTCGCCGTGCTGCAGGCGCGCGCCGCCGAAGCCCTGCGCCGGGGCGGCCAGGAGCACCTGCTGATTCCGTCCGGCACCCTGCACTATCAAGCGTTTGACGACCGCGACTACCCCTACGCGGTCAATCCGCAGTTCAAGGCCTGGCTGCCGCTGACCCAGGCCCCCGGCAGCTGGCTGGTGATCACCCCCGGCCAACGCCCGAAGCTGATCTTCCTGCAGCCGCACGACTACTGGCACGTGGTGCCATCGGACCCAACCGGGTACTGGGTCGAGCATTTCGACATCGAAGTGATCCGCAATGCCGACGACGCCGCGCGCCTGCTGCCCGGCGTATTTCGCTGCGCGATCCTCGGCGAACCGCAGAGCGCGCTTGGCGCCTACGTGCCCAACAATCCAGAACCGGTGCTGCAGTATTTGGACTACCACCGCGCGTTCAAGACCGGCTACGAGATCGAGATGATGCGCCAGGCCAACCGCATCGGCGTGCGCGCGCACCGCGCCGCCGAGCGTGCCTTCCGCGCCGGCAGCAGCGAATTCGGCATCCACCTGGCCTATTGCCAGGCCGCAGGGCAAGACGCCAACGACCTGCCCTACGGCAACATCATCGCCCTCAACGAGCACGCCGCGGTGCTGCATTACACCGCCCGCGACCGCCTGCCGCCAAAACCCGTGCGCAGCTTCCTGATCGACGCCGGCGCCAGCTTCCACGGCTATGCGTCCGACATCACCCGCACCTACGCAACCCATGATGACGCGTTCGCGGCGATGATCCGCGCGGTCGACGCAGCCCAGTTGCAGCTGTGCGGCATGGTTCGCGCCGGCACCGACTACGCCGCCATCCACCTCGAAGCACATCGCCTGCTGGCCGGCGTGCTGCACGACTTCGGCGTGCTCAAGGTGTCGGCGGAAGAGGCGGTTGCCAGCGGTGTGTCGGCCGCGTTCTTCCCGCACGGCATCGGCCACGGCATCGGCCTGCAGGTGCACGACGTCGCCGGCTTCGCCGCCTCCGACGCCGGCGGCACCATCGCCAAGCCCGACGGCCACCCCTATCTGCGGCTGACCCGCACCCTCGCCGCCGGCATGGCGGTGACGATCGAGCCGGGCATCTACTTCATCGACATGCTGCTCGACGCGCTCAAGGCCAAGGGCCTGGGCGAGGCGGTGGACTGGGATCGGGTCGAGGCGTTCAAGCCCTATGGCGGCATCCGCATCGAAGACGACGTGGTCTGCACCGAGGGCGAGCCGATCAACCTGACCCGCGAAGCATTCGCGCAAGCCTGAGCCATCGCCAGCCCGCCGCGACCCGGCGGGCCATCATCGCAATCAGTACGCCTGCTGCTGCGCCATCAAGCCTTCGATCTCGTCCGCGCTGCGCTCCAGCGCGGCGGTCAACACCCGGTGGCCGCCTTCGGTAATCAGCACATCGTCCTCGATGCGGATGCCGATGCCGCGCCACTGCGCATCCACGCTGGCATCATCGACGGGAATGTAGAGGCCGGGCTCAATGGTGAACACCATGCCCGGCTCAAGCAGGCGGGAGGCGCCATCCACCCGGTATTCGCCGACGTCATGAACATCGAGGCCAAGCCAGTGCCCGGTCTTGTGGCGATAGAAGCGCTTGTAGTCACCGCGCGCGATCACCTCGTCCAGCTTGCCCTGCAGCAGGCCGAGCGAGAGCAGACCCTCGCTCAGGGTGGCCACCGCCGCCTCGTGTCCGGCCTCGTAGGGAACGCCCGGCCGCGCCTGCGCCAGTGCCGCCGCCTGCGCCCGACAGACCAGATCGTGCAGCGCGCGCTGCGGCTTGCTGAAGCGGCCATCGACCGGGAAGCTGCGGGTGATGTCGGCGGCGTAACCACGATATTCGGCACCGGCGTCGATCAGCACCAGCTCGCCGGCGCGGGCCTGTCCGCGATTGGCGCGGTAGTGCAGCACGCAGGCATTGCTGCCGGCGCCGACGATGCTGTCGTAGGCCGGGCGCGCGTCGTGCCGTCGAAACATATATTCCAGCTCGGCCTGCAGCTCGTACTCGTGGATCCCGGCGCGGGCTGCGCGGATCGCCGCGCGATGCGCGGCCACGCTGATGTCGCAGGCGGTCTGCAGCAGCGCAACCTCATCGGCCGACTTGAACAGCCGCAGCTCGTCGAGCAGGTGGCCAAGCTCGAGGAATTCCTGCGGCGGCTGCGCGCCCTGGCGCACCTGCGCGCGCACGCGGTTGAGCCAGCCGATCAGCTTGAGGTCGAAGTCAGCATCGCGGCCGAGGTGGTAGTGCACCCGCCGCCGCCCCTCCAGCAGGCCGGGCAGGATCTCGTCGATGTCGCTGATCGGATAGGCATCGTCCAGCCCCAGCGCATCCACCGCGCCTTCCGGCCCCAGCCGCGGTCCGTCCCAGCCCTCGCGCTCGGGATCGCGCTCGCGGCAGAACAAGATTGCCTCACCGTGCCTGCGCCCCGGCACCAGCACCAGCACCGCTTCCGGCTCATCGAAGCCGGTCAGGTACCAGAAATCGGAATCCTGCCGGTACGGGTAGTGGGTGTCGCGGCTGCGGATCCGCTCCGGCGCCGCGGGCACGATCAAGATCGCGCCGTCGCCAGCGGCAGCCATCAACCGGCTACGGCGATGGGCCAAGGCCTTGCGTTGGGACGACGTCATCCGGGACACCAACGCACCATCAATGCAG
>CAUJJG010000028.1 GCA_963205445.1 Pseudomonadota bacterium | reverse complement strand
GCCGCGCCGACTGGTGCGGCTGACTTCCAGATGCACCTTGGTCACCAGCGGGCAGGTGGCATCGAAGACCTTCAAACCGCGCCTTTCCGCCTCGATACGCACCGCCTGCGAGACACCGTGCGCGCTGAAAATGACGGTGGCACCGTCTGGCACCTCATCGAGCTCTTCAACGAAAATCGCACCGCGGCCTTTCAGGTCATCGACCACGAACTTGTTGTGCACGACCTCGTGGCGCACGTAGATCGGCGCGCCATACACCTCCAGCGTGCGTTTGACGATCTCGATGGCGCGGTCGACGCCGGCACAGAAACCGCGGGGATTGGCGAGCAGGATATCCATGCCGCGATTATCCGCGCTTCGCCACTGGCTTGCCGGCCAGCAGCCCGAACAGGCCAATGCCAATCGCCCCGCCGACCACCGCACAGTCGGCGATATTGAAGGCCGGCCAGTAGTAATCCTTGACGTACCACTGGATGAAGTCGATGACATGGCCGTGCTGGAAACGGTCGATCACGTTGCCGATCGCGCCGCCGATCACCAGCGCCAGCGGCAGCGCCTGCTTCCAGTCACCGCGCTTCGTGCGCGCCAGCATCCACGCCATCAACCCGCTGATGCCGAAAGCCAGCGTCATGAAAAACCATTTCTGCCAGCCGCCGGCGTCGGCGAGGAAGCTGAAGGCCGCGCCGGTGTTGTAGGTGCGATACCAGTTCCAAAAGCCGTCGATGACCGGCACCGCGATGTACTCGGGCAGGCTGGACAACACCCAAGCCTTCGACCACTGATCGAGGGTGAGGACAATGACCGAAACCGCAAGCCAAGGCAGTGCGTTGGGCTTGACCGCTGTCATCAGAACCACTGCCGGGTTTCACCCGCGCCATCGACATTGCTGACGCAGCGGCCGCACAGCTGCGGGTGCGCGGCGTGGCTGCCGACGTCCTCGCGGTGGTGCCAGCAACGCACGCACTTGGGTTTGGTGGTCGGCTGCGCAAACACGCCTATCACGCCCTTGGCTTCCGCATCCGGCACCAGACGCACGTCACCGCTGATCAGCAGGAAGCGCAGCTCATCGACCACAGGCGACAGCCAGTTCTCGTCGGCCACGCCTACCCGCAGTTCAATCTCGGCCTCCAACGCTGCGCCAATCTTGCCTTCCGCACGCAGCGGCTCCAGCGCCGCGGTCACCTGCTCGCGCAGTTCCAGCAAGCCGTCGAAATCCTTGGCCGCCAGCGGCGCATCGTCCGGCAGCGCGGCTAGGCCTTCGTACCAGGTCGCCAACAGCACATTACCGGCGTGCGTGCCGGGCAAATGGCCCCACAGCTCGTCGGCGGTGAAGCTCAGGATCGGCGCGATCCAGCGCACGAAAGCCTCGGCGATGTGGTGCATCGCGGTCTGCGCGCTGCGCCGGCCACGGGAATCCTCCGGCATCGTATAGAGGCGATCCTTGGTGACGTCCAGGTACAGCGAGCCGAGGTCGACGCTGCAGAAGTTCATCAGCGCCTGCACCACCGCGGCGAAGTCGTAGTCGGCATAGGCGGCCTTGATCGCCTCCTGCACATCAAAGGCACGGCCCACGATCCAGCGGTCCAGCGCCACCATCTGGTCGATGGCCACCTGATGCCGCGCCGGATCGAAGCCGTGCAGATTGCCGAGCAGGAAGCGCGCGGTATTGCGGATACGGCGGTAGGCGTCGGCATTGCGCTTGAGGATCTCCTGCGACAGCGACATCTCGTTGCTGTAGTCGGTGGAGGCGATCCACAGGCGCAGGATGTCGGCGCCCAGCTTGTTCATGATGTCCTGCGGCTCGATGCCGTTGCCCAGCGACTTCGACATCTTGCGGCCGTGCTCGTCCACGGTGAAACCGTGGGTCAGGCACTGCCGGTAGGGCGCGGCCTTGTCGATGGCGACGCCGGTCAGCAGCGAACTCTGGAACCAGCCGCGGTGCTGGTCGGAGCCTTCCAGATACAGGTCGGCCGGCTTGCCGAGGCCGCGCTCCTTGACCACACATTCATGGGTCACGCCGGAGTCGAACCAGACGTCCAGAATGTCGGTGATCTTGTCGTACTGCGCGGCGTCCTCGCCCAGCAGCTCGGCGGCGTCCAGCGCGTACCAGGCGTCGATACCGCCCTGCTCCACTCGGTCGGCCACCTGCTGCATCAATTCGACACTGCGCGGGTGGATGTCACCCGTTTCGCGGTGGACGAACAGCGCAATTGGCACGCCCCAGGTGCGCTGGCGCGAAATCGTCCAGTCCGGGCGGCCCTCGACCATGCCGGCGATCCGCGCCTGGCCCCATTCCGGATACCACTTCACGGTCTCGATAGCGGCCAGCGCGTCGCGGCGCAGGCCGGCCTGCTCCATCGAAATGAACCACTGCGGGGTGGCGCGGAAAGCGATTGGAGTCTTGTGCCGCCAGCAATGCGGGTAGCTGTGCTTGAGCGGGGCGAACGCCAGCAGATGACCGCTGCCGCGCAGCACCTCGACGATGGCGTCGTTGGCCTTCCACACATGCAGCTGAGTGAGATCAACCTCACCCGCCTTCGGCGTGGACGGCAGGTACACGCCGCGGCCATCCACCGGGTTGAGCTGGGCGGCGGTGTACTTGTCGATCAGGAAGTACTTCTGCGCCACCACAAAGTCTTCCTGACCGTGACCGGGGGCGGTATGCACCGCGCCGGTGCCGTCCTCGGCGCTGACGTGGTCACCAACGAGGATCGGGATGTCGCGCTCGGCGTAGAACGGATGCGCGAACAGCAGGCCTTCCAGCCTCTCGCCGGTCGCATGGCCGTGGATGACGACTTCGTCCACGCCGTAGCGCTTGAGCGCCTTCTCCACCAGCGCCTCGGCCAGCACCAGCCAGCGGCGGCCACCGTCGGCGCGGGCCGGGCCTTCCACCAGCACATAGGCAAGCTCCGGCCCCAGCGAAATCGCCAAGGACGCCGGCAGCGTCCACGGCGTGGTGGTCCAGATCGGCACCGCCACCTCGACGTCCTCCGGCAGCTCGCTGCCGAAGGCACGGCTGACTTGCTGGCCGTTGCGCGCGGCATAGGCCACGTCCACCGCCGGCGAAGTCTTGTCCTGATATTCGATCTCGGCCTCAGCCAACGCGCTGCCGCAGTCGAAGCACCAGTACACCGGCTTCACCCCACGCAGCAGGTGGCCGTTCTCCACCACCTTGGACAGCGCGCGGATCTCGCTGGCTTCGAAATGGAAATCCAGCGTCTGGTACGGATTGTCCCAGTCACCGAGCACGCCGAGGCGCTTGAAGTCGCGGCGCTGCACGTCGATCTGCGCGCGCGCGTATTCGCGGCACTTCTGGCGGAACTCGGTGGCATCGAGTTTGACCCCGACCTTGCCGAACTTCTTCTCGATCGCGATCTCGATCGGCAGCCCGTGGCAGTCCCAGCCGGGGACGTAGGGCGCATCGAAGCCGGCCAGCGTCTTCGACTTGACGATGATGTCCTTGAGGATCTTGTTGACTGCGTGGCCGAGGTGGATCGCGCCGTTGGCATAGGGCGGGCCGTCGTGCAGGACGAAGGTCGGGCGGCCTTTCGCCACATCACGGATCTGTGCGTACAGGCCTTCGGTTTCCCAGCGCTCCAGCGTGCCCGGTTCGCGCTTGGGCAGGTCGCCGCGCATCGGGAACGCGGTCTCCGGCAGCAGGATGGTGGACTTGTACGGATTTTCGGTCGGCTCGTTCACGCGCTGGCTCGCTGCGGTTCGTGTTGATGAAGAATGGCACGCGCCTGCGCATCGTCGCGCTGCATCTGTGCCACCAAGGTGGGCAAATCAGGGAATTTTTCTTCGTCGCGCAGATGCGCCACGAATTCAACCTCGATCCGGCGCCCGTACAGATCACCTGCGAAGTCGAACAGATGCGCCTCCAGCAGCGGCTCCACGCCGTCCACCGTGGGCCGGGTGCCGAAACTGGAGACCGAGGGCCAGGGCGTGTCGGCGATCCCATGCACCCATGTGGCATAGATGCCGCGCAGCGCCGGGGTCTTGCCGCGGAACCGCAAATTGGCGGTGGGAAAGCCCAAGGTCCGGCCGAGTTGCTTGCCGCGCACCACATGGCCGCCGATGGCATACGGGCGCCCCAGCAAGCGCGCCGCCTGGGTGAAATCGCCGGCGGTCAGTGCCGTGCGAATGCGGGTGCTGGACACGCGTTCGTCGTCCAACATGACCGGCGCAATCGCCTGCGCGGTGAAGCCCAGATCCCGCCCCATGGCCTGCAGCAATGCCAAATCGCCGCCGCGTGCGTGGCCAAACCGGAACCCGGGCCCCACCCACACTTCACGCACCGACAAGCGGTCGCGCAACACCCTGTGCACAAAGTCCTCAGCCGGCATCGCCGTCATTGCGCCGTCGAAACGCAACAGGCCCACGGTTTCACAGCCCAGCGCCAGCAGACCTTCGGCTTTGGCGCGGGGCAGCATCAATCGCGGCGGCAACTGGCCTTTGGCAAAAAACTCACGCGGCAGCGGCTCGAAGCTCAGGGCCACCGCGGGCAGCCCCAAGGCCCGCGCACGCGCCACCGCGTGGCCCACCAATGCGCGATGACCCAAGTGCAGGCCATCGAAGGCACCGATGCAGACCACGCTGCCCTGCGAGCACAGGGCCCGGCCGTAGGTATCGCGAAATAGTTGCGTCATGTCAGCCGGACAGTATATCGGCAAGCGTGCAAACGCCGGGTCAATGCCGCAGATCGCGCGGACGAAGGCCCAGCGCCAGCTGCACCAGGCCATAAGCCCCCGCCCCCACGACCACCGCCAGGAGCAGCCACGCCACCCGCATGTGCCAGCCGGCAATCGCAGCCCAATCCCCCACGCCATGACGCAGCGCCAGCACCGCCAGCCCCATCGCGACACAGGCCACCAGCATCCGCAGCAGGTAACGCCCCCAGCCAGCTTGTGGCTGATGCAATCCCGCCCGCCGCAGGTAACGCCACAGCAACCAGGCATTGAACAGTCCGGCCAATCCGGTGGCCGCCGCGATGCCACCGTGCGCCCCCGTCACGCCGTTGCGCCATAGCGGCCAGGTGATGGCCACCGTCAACACCACGTTGACCACCACCGTCCAAATGGCCGCGCGCATCGGAGTCTTGGTGTCCTGACGCGCGTAGAACGCCGGTGCCAGCACCTTGCTAAGCATGAAACCGGGGATGCCCACCGCCATCACGGTCAGGCTGATCGCCGACATTCGGGTGTCGTGATCGGTGAACTTGCCGTAGTTGTAGATGGTGGCGGTCAGTGGCTCGGCCAGCAGCATCAGGCCCAGCCCTGCCGGCACGCCAACCAACAGCGCCATGCGCATCCCCCAATCCAGTGAGGCGTTGTAGCCATTGGCATCGGCATCGGCATGCCGGCGCGAGAGGTGCGGCAAGATCACTGTCCCCAGCGCCACCCCGAACAGCCCCAACGGAAATTCGATCAGGCGATCCGAGTAATACAGCCAATCCTGGCTACCATCGACCAGCATCGAGGCAAACGCTGTCCCCACCAGCAGATTGACCTGCGCCACCGACGACGAAAACAGCGTCGGCAGCATCAGCTTGCCGACCTTGCGCACATCGGGGTGCCGGAACCCCATCCGCAGGCGCGGCCGCAGCCCCAGCCGCCCCAGCGCAGGCCACAACAGCACCAGTTGCAAAAAACCCGCAATCAGCACGCCCCAAGCCAAGCCCATCGGTTGCACATCGAAGCGCGGCGCCAGCCAGAACATCGCCGCGATCATGGTCAGGTTGTGCAGCACTGGCGTGAACGCGGGCAGACCGAACTTGCCGAAGCTGTTCAGAATCGACGCAGCCAAGGCCATCATCGAAATGCACACAAGGTACGGAAAGGTCACGCGCAGCATCGCCGATGCCTGGGTGAACTTCAGCGGCTCGTCCACCGCCCAGCCGGGAGTGAACAGGCTGGTCACCAGCGGTGCCAGCAGCACGCCCGCAGCCGCCACCACCAGCACCACTGCGCACAAGGCGCCTGCCATGTGATCGATGAAGTCCTTCAGCGCCGCCTTGTCCCCGCGCTGCTTGATCTCGTTCAGCACCGGCACGAACGCCATCGCCATCGAGCCTTCGGCGAAAACCCGGCGCAGAAAATTGGGAATCCGGTAGGCCACGATGAACGCGCTCATCGCCCCGCCGGTGCCAAACAGCATGCCCTGCAGCATGTCGCGGACGAAGCCCGCGATCCGCGACAGCAAGGTCATCGCGCTGAAGACGGCGCTGGACCGCAGCAGGCTGCTCATGCCCCAACCCCTGCCTTGCCGGCCCCCGGACAGCTTGCCTTGACCCAACCCATTGAATCCGCCATAATTCTTGGTCTTCCCGAATCCATCGTTCGCCGGCGCATTGTGCCAGCGTACGAATCCCGCCAACAGCCCAGACATTTCAGGATCGTTCCCGTGGCCAATATCAAGTCCGCCAAGAAGCGCGCCAAGCAGACCGTTGTGCGCAATGCCCGCAACGTCGCCCAGCGCTCGCAGCTGCGCACCGCCGTCAAGAAAGTCATCAAGGCGCTGGACGCCCATGACGCCGCCGGCGCCGCCGAAGCCTTCGCCAGCGCCCAGCCGCTGCTGGATCGCTTCGCCGCCCGTGGCCTGATCCACAAGAACAAGGCCGCCCGTCACAAGGCTCGCCTGACTGCCCGCATCAAGGCGCTCAAGGCCGCCTGATTCACGGCAAACGGATTCGGTCAAAAACCCCGCTTCGGCGGGGTTTTTTGTTGCCCGCAATCCTGCATGTAGGTGCCGGGTTTGCCCGGCACGCCCGTACCACAACCCCATGCGGGGCAAGCCCCGCATCTACGGGCAAATCGGCCGCACACCCCCGTAGGTGCCGGGGTTGCCCGGGACGCCCATTGAGGTGACGTTGTGTTGCGCTTCTTCGCGCAGGCGATCAAAAAAGGTCTGCACCGCCAGCATGAT
>CAUJJG010000027.1 GCA_963205445.1 Pseudomonadota bacterium | reverse complement strand
ACGCCAGTTGCGCCAACGCACCAACCTGCTGATCGTCTCCGATCACGGTTTTGAAACCGTGCCCCCGGAAAACGTATTGCCAGTCGAAACGATGGCGCCCCCCACGGTGGCCGAAGCCGTCAGCGATGGCCAGGTCATCAGCTTTGCGCCCCTGCCGGGCAAGACAGTCGACGCCGAACGCCTCCTGCTGGGCACGCACGACCACTACACCTGCTGGCGCAAGCAGGACATGCCGAAACGCTGGCATTACGGCACGCACCCGCGCATCCCCGCCATCGTCTGCCAGATGGCGCCGGGCTGGGATGCCTTGGGGGAACGCAAGATTGCATGGTTGCGGCAGCGCCCGGAGAGCACGCGGGGCTCGCACGGTTACGACCCCAACCTGCCAGCCATGCGCGCCACCTTCATCGCCGCCGGGCCGGCGTTTGCACAGGGCGTGCGTTTGCCTGTCTTCGACAACGTCGATGTCTATCCGCTGCTGATGCGCCTGCTGCACCTGCCGCCCGAACCCAACGACGGTGACATCACCCCGCTGTTGCCCGCGTTGCGCGACACGCCATGATCCACTGCCGCCGCATCGACAGCCCGGTCGGGCCACTGATGCTGGCGGCGGACGACGCCGGCCTGTGCCACATCGAATTCCGCGACAACCGCCATCCCGCCAACCGCGCCGGCTGGCACGGCGGCGACAGCGACATCCTGCAGGCCGCCGAAGCGCAGCTTGCGGAATATTTCGCCGGCACGCGGCGCATGTTCGACCTGCCGTTGGTGCCGCAGGGCACCGCGTTCCAGCTCGCGGTATGGCATGAACTTGCGCGTATCCCGTTCGGCGCAACGATCAGCTATGCGCACCTCGCGCAACGGCTGGGCACTCCGAACGGCACCCGCGCCGTCGGTGCCGCCAACGGGCGCAATCCATTGCCGATCGTGCTGCCCTGCCATCGGGTGATCGGCGCGGACGGCGGGATGGTCGGCTTCGGCGGCGGCCTGGCGGTGAAGGAATACCTGCTGCGGCTGGAAGGCGCGCTGCCGGAGCAGGCGGGGCTGTTCTGACGCCGCCCTGCACCTGGTGGATGCACGCCGGCACACCCCTCGGCACCGACTTTTTTTCGACACTTCTGGATGCTGGCGCAGGGCGCCCGGTCAGGCGTAACCTGCCTCATCCCGGCTGCCACCGACGCCATGCGCCTCATCGCTCTCGCCGCACTTCTGGCCGTACCGCTCGCCATCGCAGCGGTTCCGCAAACCACCCATCAGACCGGCTTCGCTTACATCGGCTTTTCCAACGATGGCAAGCTCGCACTGACCTCGTCGTACTACCACGATGGCGAGCAGGGCGAATTCAAGCTCTGGAACGTGGCCGATGGCCGCCTACTGTGCACGCAGCCTGCCCGCTACGAGAGGGCGACCAACGCCCGCGAGGTGAGCCCCGGCGTGTTCGAAATGGAGGACGAACGCAGCAAGGGCCCACCGCGCTACCTGCGCTTCTTCGTCGAGGGCTGCCGGGTGGAACCGATGGCGGGCCCGTCCGGATCGTTCTCGGTCGGCCCCATCGAAGACGACAAGGGCCAGCGTGTCGCCCTGCAAGGTGGCCCGTCCGTGCAGGGGTATCGCCCCCAGGTTCTGGCGACGGGCGGACAGGACGCGTATGCCTGTGTCGAGGACCCGGAGCGGGGGCCGCGCGCCGCGCGCCTGTACCGAATGGCAGCCGGCATGCGTCGCGCGCAGGAAGTCGCCCGTTTTCCCAGTTGCGGCCCAATGACCCTGGCGCCCGATGGCCGTCTGCTGGTGGTGGCCGGCTCGGTCGTCGACCTGGCGGCGCGCCGGGTGCTGGCCACCGTAATGCCGGGCAAGACGCGCCACACCGCGGCGATCGGCGCATCGCGTCTGCTGCTGCAACCGTACGGGTCAACACCGAAGGAGGTCATGGAGCTCGACCTGCGCACCGGCGCGGTGGTGGCACGCCATATCGAGAACGAGCACCGGACCTGGGCGCCCTCACTGGACACCTATGCCACCAGCGTCGCCAATGGCACGCGCGGCGATGCCGGTTACATCGTGGTGCATGATTCCGCGGGTTCGCGCCCGCTGTCCGACCAGGCGGCTGCGCTGGCCGCGCAGAACGCGCGCGATGACGCCGCGCGCATGAAAGTGTTGGAACACACGGTCGGCGCCGGTTACATGAATGGGGTCATCGACGAGGGCATTTTCGGGCCGGTCAGCCTTCGCCTGGCACTGATCCGCCATGTCTGCAAGGGCGACCCGGGTGGCCGCATTGTCTCTGCCGTCCATGTAGACACCGGCGGGTCCACCTTCATGGGACGGTCGCTGCAGGTCAGTGCGCACAATTTCATCCTGCTCGCCACACGTGGCGGCGTTCCCGGCGGCTGGTCATTCTCCGACATGCAACTGCCACCGCCTTCCGTCGCCAATGCCGTGGTGGTGGAAGGCCACGTGATCCTGCCCGTTGGCAAAGTCGGCAATGTGAGAACGGACACGCGCGTCACACTCAACGGCCTGACCCAGCCGGCCTTCGTCTACAGCCTGGAATGCGGTGCCTGAGCCACCGCAGCCCGTCAACCACAAGACCCGGAATGCGGGCCTTGTGCTTCTTGGCTGATCGGGACATGCGCCTGGCCTCGTTGGTTGCCGCCAGCGCATGCGGGGCAAGCCCCGCAGCTACAGGAGGTGCTGCCGGCACTTCGCCGGCCCTGATCAACCGCGTGCGCGCGTGGCCGCGTGGCTGACGCGATGGATCAATCGCGCAGCCACGCGTGCGGTGACATTGTCGCGGTCCAGCGGCGGCGACAGCTCGGCCACATCCATCAGCGCCAACTTGCCGCTGGCGGCCACCGCGTCCAGCAAGGGCTCCACCACCTCCATTGGCACGCCTCGTGCAGCCGGCGCACTCACCCCCGGCGCCATGGCATGCGGC
>CAUJJG010000026.1 GCA_963205445.1 Pseudomonadota bacterium | reverse complement strand
GCAGGGCGCGGTCGAGCACCACGTACATCGAGTAGTCGAGGTAGGCGCGCTCGGCGTATTCGCGCAGGGGAATCTGTTCGAAGCCGTGGAAGGCGGTGCGGAAGCTGTCGTCGGTCATCCGCCCATTCTACGGCTCAGCGGTGCTGGCCTGCTGCGGGTTCCTGTACCCGGTTCGAGGGCGTGATGCGGATACGCGGGCGCAGCCAAGCGGCGAAGCCGGCCTCGTCGAGGCTGCCCTCGGCCAGCTGCAGCATGGCGATGTATTTTTCCTCGTCGCTGGCCACCAGCTCGCCGTCGTTGAGGGCGATGAAGACGCG
The DNA here is from genome assembly GCA_963205445.1 of Pseudomonadota bacterium. Lineage (GTDB taxonomy): Bacteria > Pseudomonadota > Gammaproteobacteria > Xanthomonadales > Xanthomonadaceae > Thermomonas. The sequence continues at coordinate 8,512 of CAUJJG010000026.1, read as the reverse complement.
ATAGCAGACGTGGGCGGTACGCTTGTTGCCGTCCACGAAGGGATGGTTGCGCGCCAAGCCAAAGGCCAGCGCGGCGGCCAGATCGGCCAGGTCCGGCGGCGGATCGCCATAGGCGTGGCGCTGCTGCGGGCGCGCCAGCGCCGAATCGAGCAGGGCGGCGTCGCGCACGCCGCTGCCGCCGCCGTGCTCGGCCAGCTGGCGGTCGTGGATGGCCAGCGCCAGCGGTTTAACGATCCAGGCGATCATCGCCGCATCACTGCGCCAGCTTGCGCAGCACCTGACGGTCTTCGCGCATCACCTGCTCGGCCACCTCCATCTGCGCCGCCAGCTGCGGGTCATAGGCGGTCAGGCGGATGCCGTCCGGGGTTTCCAGCGCGTACAGGGTGTCGCCCTTGTCCACGTGCAGGCGCGCCAGCAGCTCCTTGGGCAGGATGACCCCGGCGGAATTGCCGATGGCGGTGATTTTCAGCTTCATGGCTGAGGTCTCATAAGGGGGGCGTTATTACGAATGTTACTACGTTTTGATGGGCGCTTTGTTGCACATTAGGCATTCCCTGAGTTGGAGTGGTCACCATGCACAGCCCATTGCCTCTGTTCGATCCTGCAGCGCTGCGTGTGCTGGAAGCCCGTGGGGTGGCGGCCTGCGGCGGGGATGCGTTCGCACTGATGGCGCGCGCAGGGGCGTCGGCCTGGCAGTGCTTGTGCAAGCATTGGCCAAGGGCGCAGCGGATCGTCGTGCTGTGCGGTCCGGGCAACAACGGGGGGGATGGTTACGTCTTGGCACGACACGCGATGGCGGCCGGCCATACCGTGATGGTGCAGGCACTGCAGCCACCGATAACGGCATTGGCGCAACGGGCTTGCGAGGACTATGCCGGTGCAGGTGGCGCCGTGCTGGACGCCAGCTTGCCCTTGCCCGAGGCGGACGTGATCGTGGACGCCTTGTTCGGGATCGGCTTGTCACGGGCGCCTGATGCAGCGACGACGGCCCTGATCGAGGCGGCCAATGCCCACCCGGCCCCGGTATTGGCCCTGGATGTGCCCAGCGGGGTGGACCCGCGTACCGGGGATGCCCCGGGTGCGGCCATCGTGGCTTCCAGGACTTTGCAGTTCCTTGCACGGCACCGTGGCCTGCGTACCGGGGTGGCCATGGACCACTGTGGCGACCTGGAGGCGACGGCGTTGGGGCTGGATGAAACGGTGTTTCAGGCCGTCGTGCCGGCTGCATACGCGTATCGGGCCGACGCCCTGCGCGCGTTTTTCCCGTTGCGCCCCCGGGATGCCCACAAAGGCCGCCACGGGCATGTGCTTTGCATCGGTGGTGACCATGGTGGAGGTGGCGCGATCATGCTGGCGGCACAGGCCGCCTTGCGCAGTGGGGCGGGGTTGGTGAGCGTGGCGACACGTACCGCGCATGTGCCTGCGCTGCTTGCGCACAGTCCCGAAGCCATGGCGCACGCGGTCGAGGATGCGGACCATTTGGACGGCCTGTTGCAGCGGGCCGACGTGGTCGCCATCGGGCCGGGCCTTGGGCAAGGGCCTTGGCGGCAAGCCATGTTGGGGGCCGTCCTCAACTGCGGCAAGCCGCGCGTTTTCGATGCCGATGCCTTGAATCTGCTGGCGGCTTCGGGGCTGCGCCTTCGCCGCAACGATGTGGTCACACCCCACCCCGGGGAAGCCGCCCGTTTGTTGGGCTGCAGTACCCAGGATATTCAGCGAGATAGATTTTCGGCGGCTTCCAGCCTGCAATCACGCTTGGGGTGCACGGTTGTGCTGAAGGGCGCCGGCAGCATCGTGCAGGCAGCGGAAGCGCCACCCGCCATCATCGGGGCCGGCAACCCCGGAATGGGCGTGGGCGGCATGGGCGACATGCTGACCGGTTGCATCGCCGCATTGATGGCACAGGGCCACCCCTCACCCGAGGCCGCGTTGGCCGGCGCCCTGTTGCATGCGGCAGCGGGCGATGCGGCTGCGCTGGACGATGGGGAGCGCGGCCTGCTGCCCAGTGATCTGTTGCCTTGGTTGCGCCGTTTGGCCAATCCGGTGCGACGATAACGGGATGACTATCCGCGACCTCCCGAATGCCGAGGACACCGACGCTCTCGGTGCCCGCCTTGCGCAAACCCTGCCCTCCAAAGCCGTGGTGCATCTGCATGGCGACTTGGGGGCGGGAAAATCCACCCTGGCGCGGGCACTGCTGCGTTCGCTGGGCGTCAGCGGCACCATCCGCAGCCCAACCTACACATTGGTCGAGCACTATCCGTTTGGCAACGGGGACTTGGCCCTGCATCTGGATCTTTACCGGATCGGCAGCCCGGAGGAATTGGAATACCTGGGCTTGGACCCGGAGGAAGTACGGCTATGGCTGGTCGAATGGCCGGCGCGGGGAGGCGACGCGATGCCGCGGCCGGATCTCGAGATTCAGCTGTCCGTCGAGGGCACGGGTCGCCGCTGTGTCCTGCGGCCCTGCAGCCCCATTGGTGAAGCATGGCTGCGGGCATTGGCGGCGGGTGAAGAGATGCTGACCGATGGTTGAGGAATATCGCGCAGGTCACGGATTATGAAGGGAAAAGTGCTTGCAAAACCAAAGCAATGGTGCTTGAATCCATCGCATGCGCGCACCGGGGAACCGCCGAAGGACTGTCCTGTCAGCCGCCGTGATCTTGGGCGGGCTGTGCTGCGTGCAAGGAAATGCTTCTGAAATCAAGCAGTTGAAGCTTGATGTTGGCCCGTCCGGCACCCGTGCCGAGCTGGTGCTCGACAAGCCTGGCGCCTATCGGTTGATTCCGTTGACCAATCCGGAACGCTTGGCGGTGGACTTCCCCGCCAGTCATCTGGCGCCCGGCACGGCACTGCCCAAACCGACAGGCGTCGTGACCGCCGTTCGTTCCGGCCAACCTGTCCCGGGGACAGTGCGGCTTGTCTTCGACTTGGGCAGCAAGGTCAAGGCCATTCCCACCTTGGTGGAAGCCACGCCACAAGGGGCTGTCCTGATGCTGGAATGGCCGGGTGACGGCCCGGTGGCGAAGGTGGCTCCGGAGCCAGTTGCGCTTCCGGAAGAGCCCCGGATCAAGGCACAGCCTGACCCCATCGCACGCATCGCCAGCCAGCCGATGCCGGCCTCCGTGTCGACGCCAGCTGCAGGGCCGGTTGCGCCGCCGATCGCGGTCGCTGCAACCCCACCGTCTGGTGGGCAAAACGCCGTGCCGACATCGAGCGGGCCGGCTGACGCTGCCGTACCGAAGGTGGTGCCGCAAATTGGGATGCGGCCACTGGTGATCGCCATTGATGCTGGCCATGGGGGGCAGGACCCGGGGGCGCATGGGCTCAACGGTACGCGCGAAAAGGATGTGACGCTGGCGATCGCACGCGAACTGGCCCGCCAGATCAATGCCACGCCGGGTTTGAAGGCGTTCCTGACCCGTGACAGCGACGTCTACATTCCCTTGAACCATCGCGCGCGGCGGGCAAGCGCCAACAATGCCGACCTTTTCCTTTCCATCCACGCTGACGCTGCCGAGAACCGCAATGCCCGCGGCTCGTCGGTGTATGTCCTGTCCACCCGTGGCGCTTCGTCGCAGCGGGCCCGTTGGCTGGCTGACAAGGAAAACGCGGCCGACATCATCGGTGGCAAGCGCGTGCAGGATCCTGGCAATACGCTGACTTCGGTGCTGCTGGATCTCACCCAGAGCGGCAACATGAAGGCTTCCGAAGATGCGGCCGATCACGTGCTCGGCGGGCTCAAGCGGGTGGGCAACAACCACAAGCCGGAAGTGGAGCGCGCCAACTTCGCGGTGCTGCGCACATCCGACAAGATGCCGGCGATGCTGGTGGAAACCGCCTTCATCTCCAATCCGGACGAAGAAAAACGGCTGGCGGACCCCGCCTTCCAGCGCACCATCGCCCGTGCCATTCTGGACGGCATCGACACTTACTTCTCGCGGCAACCGCCCCCGGGTACCCTGTACGCAGCACGTGCGCAGGCCGCCGTGCCAGCGGCGTCCGAACCGCCCGCACGCAGTGGCATCGGCGGCAGTCGCTGAGCCACACCCGTTACACTGCGCGGGTGAATATCCGCCAACTTCCCGAAGTCCTCATCAACCAGATTGCCGCCGGCGAGGTGGTCGAACGGCCTGCCTCGGTGGTCAAGGAGCTGGTCGAAAACGCATTGGACGCAGGTGCCCGCCGCATCGACATCGATCTGGAGGAAGGCGGCCTGCGCTTGATCCGGATCCGCGACGATGGCGGCGGCATCCCGCCGGAAGAACTGCCGCTGGCGGTGTCGCGCCATGCCACCAGCAAGATCGCCAGCATCGATGACCTCGAAGCCGTCTCCACGCTGGGGTTTCGAGGCGAAGCGCTGCCGTCGGTGGCCTCGGTCAGTCGCTTCCGCCTGGTGTCGCGAAAACCCGATCAGGTACATGGTGCCGAGCTGCGGATCGAAGGCGGCAAGCTGGGCGAGGTGGCGCCGCAGGCGCATCCGGCAGGCACCACGGTAGAAGTGCGCGACCTGTTCTACAACGTGCCGGCACGACGCAAGTTTCTGCGTGCTGAGCGCACCGAGCTTGCCCATATCGAAGAATGGCTGCGCACGCTGGCGCTGGCGCGGCCTGACGTGGAGCTGCGGGTCACCCACAACGGCAAACCCTCGCGGCGCTGGAAAGGAGAAGGCGACCTGCTCAGCGACCTGCGCCTGCACGAGACGCTGGGCGAAGCGTTCGCGCAGAACCGGCTGCGGGTGGACCATGCCGGTGCCGGCATGCGCCTGCATGGCTGGATCGGCCAGCCGGCCTACAACCGCGCCAGCACGGACCAGCAGTATCTGTACGTCAACGGCCGCAGTGTGCGCGATCGCAATGTCGCCCATGCGATCCGGCAGGCTTACAGCGATGTGCTGTTCCATGGCCGTCACCCTGCCTATGTGCTGTTTCTGGAACTTGACCCGCGCGGCGTGGACGTCAATGTGCACCCGGCCAAGCACGAGGTGCGCTTCCGCGAAGCGCGGTTGGTGCACGACTTCGTCTACCGCGCGCTGCAGGCGGCGCTGGCCGAGACTCGCGCCGGCACCGGCATTGCTCCGCCGCCTGCGCTGCCGGCGGCGGCCCCGCGCTGGGAGGCATCGGTGCCGCAGCAGCAACCGATGGGGCTGAGGATGGCGGATGCGCCGGCGGTCTACGCCGCGCTGTACGCGCCGCGCGCGGAAGCGCCCGCAGCATCCGTGATGCCATCAGCTGTGCCGGCAATGCCGGATGATGCGCCCGGCGGCATGCCGCCCTTGGGCTTCGCGCTGGCCCAGCTGCACGGCATCTACATCCTCGCCGAGAACGCCGACGGCCTGATCGTGGTCGACATGCACGCCGCCCACGAACGCATTGGCTACGAAAAATTGAAGGCCGCCCATGACGGCGCCGGCCTGCGCAGTCAGCCGCTGCTGGTGCCCAGCAGCCTGGCGGTTGCCGAGCGTGAGGGCGATGTCGCCGAGCGCGAAGCGGACACCTTGGTGCAGCTGGGCTTCGAGGTGCAACGCAGCGGGCCGCAGTCGCTGTTGCTGCGCAGCGTGCCGGCGTTGCTGGCACACGGAGACGTGGAGGCGCTGTTGCGCGACGTTCTTGCCGACCTGCGTGAGCACGGCAGCAGCCGCCGGGTTGCCGAGTCCCGAGATGCACTGCTGGCCACCATGGCCTGCCACGGCGCGGTGCGCGCCCACCGCCGGCTGAGCATTCCGGAGATGAATGCCCTGCTGCGTGAAATGGAAGCAACCGAGCGTTCTGGGCAATGCAACCATGGGCGCCCGACGTGGACCCGTTTTTCGCTGGCGGAGATGGATCGATGGTTTTTGCGCGGACGCTGAACGTCCTGTGGATGTGCGCCTGCCTGATGTCTCTGAGTGGGTGTGGCAGCGGGGATAACAGCAAGGACCCGCGCCAGCTTGCGGCGGAAGCGGCAGCGGAGGCGGCTTTTCGTGCTGATCTCGAACAATGGCGCGCCGAGCGCATTGCCGCACTGACGAAGCCGGATGGTTGGGCCAGCCTGATCGGCCTGCACTGGCTGGACGCGGGTGTGCATCGGGTAGGGAGTGATGTCGACAATGGCATCCGCCTGTTGCAGGGGCCGGCACATCTGGGGGTCTTCACGGTCGAACAGGGGCGGGTCAGCTTCGTGGCAGAAACCGCCCTGACCCTGGATGGTGCCGCCAGCCAGCACGGGAGCTTGCGTAGCGATGCCGCTCCGGGTGGCGCCAGCGTCCTGGGTTTCGACGAGGGGAAAGGGTTGGCCACGGTGATTCAACGCGGTGGTCGACTGGCGCTGCGTGTCAGGCATGCCGATGCGGACAGCCGCCTGCGTTTCACCGGTTTGGCCCACTGGCCCGGCGGGCGCGACTGGCAGGTCAAGGCGCGCTTCGTGCCGCATCCGGCGGGCAAGACGCTGCCCATCGCCAACATCATCGGCGTCATCGAAGATGTCGCCAACCCGGGGGTCGTGGAATTCAGGATTGGCGGCGAGGCCTACAGCCTTGAAGCATTGGATGAGGGCGAGGACACGCTGTTCCTGGTGTTCGCCGATCGCACCAGCGGCCATGGCAGTTATCCTGCCGGACGTTTTCTGGATGCACCGCGACCGGATGCGCAAGGCCGCCTGTTGCTGGATTTCAATCGTGCCTACAACCCGCCTTGTGCTTTCACCCCGTTTGCCACCTGTCCGCTGCCGCCACCGGAAAACCGGCTGGATCTGCGCATCGAGGCGGGTGAGAAAAGTTATGCCAAACCCATTCCATTGAAGGAGCTTTGAAGATGTCCATGAAATTGCTTGCGCTCGCGCTGTCGGCGTTGCTTGTTCCCGCGGCAATGGCGGCCCCGTCCGATGCGCAGCAGACGCCTTCGGCTGCAGCACCCCAGCAGACAACGGTAGATACCACCAAGCGTCCGTTGCTGTGGAAAGTTTCCGATGCCGACAATGCCGTATATCTGCTGGGTTCCTTCCATTTGCTGAAGCAGGATGATTACCCCTTGCCTGCGGAAGTGGACCGCGTGTTTGGCGACAGCGCCTCGTTGTTGTTCGAGGTCGAGCCCTCGGTCATGACCTCGCCGGAGACGGTGAGCAAGATGCAGACGTACATGGGCTACGAAGACGGCAAGACGCTCAGTGCGGTGCTGCCCAAGGCCACGCTCGACAAGCTGGGAACCTTGATCACGGCCAGCGGTGGCTCGCTGCAGGCGATGGAGCAAAGTGAGCCGTGGGCGGTCAGTCTTGGCTTGGTGATGGGGGTGACCCAAGCCATGGGTTTCCGTCCGGAGTTGGGGATGGACCGCCACTTGATGGGGAAGGCAGAGACGGCCGGCAAGCCGACGGGGGGGCTGGAAACCATCGACGATCAGCTGAAGGCGTTGGATGGGTCACCGCATGCGGAACAGGCCAGCAGTCTTGACGAGTTCCTCACCGACCCGAAGAAGGCGGTGCAGCAGATGGCGACATTGCATGCCCTGTGGCGTGCGGGCGACGCGGCCAAGTTGGACAGCGAAATGCGTGCCGACATGGCGCGCAAGACGCCCGAAACCTATCGTTTGCTGGACGTGGAGCGCAACGACCGCTGGTTGCCGCAGATTGAGGCGCGATTGGTCAAGGAAAAGAAAGACAACACGCTGATCGTGGTGGGGGCATTGCATCTGTTGGGCAGTGATGGCTTGGTCGAGAAGCTCAAGGCCAAGGGTTATGCCGTCGAGCGGATCTGCGACAGCTGCGCAACGCCCTGAGGCTCAGGGCTCCGGTGGCTGCATCACGATGCAGTCCACCGGGCAGGCCGGCACGCAGAGTTCGCAGCCGGTGCAAAGATCGTCGATGACCGTGTGCATATGCTTGGGCCCGCCGACGATGGCATCGACCGGGCAGGCCTGGATGCATTTGGTGCAGCCAATGCAGTCGGCTTCGATGATGAAGGCCAGTTCGCCGGGTTTGTGTGCGCCGCGGCTGCGGTCATAGGGCAGGGGTGCCACGCCCAGCAGCTTGGCCAGCGCTCGTGCGCCGGCGTCGCCACCGGGCGGGCAGCGCTCGGGGCCGGCTTCGCCGCGCGCCATCGCCTCGGCATAGGGCCGACAGCCGTCGAAACCGCACTGGCCGCACTGAGTCTGCGGCAGCAGGCGGTCGAGGCGTTCGGTCAGGTCGGGTTTGCCAGGCGTCGTCATTGCGCGGATTTCATGCAGGCCGTGCCGCCGCCTCCGCCGACGCGAATGTCCCCCGATGCTGTCCGTTGGACGGCATCTCCTCCTTGATTTCGCTGCAGCGCACGCGGCAACACGACGGTGGAGGTTCCCTGCGCCTTCAGCGCACCGGCATCCCAGGCTGCGCGCCGGCGTCGGCGTCGAGCAGGGCCAGTGCGCCGCCGTCGAAGCCGGCCGACAGGATCATCCCTTCGCTGAGGCCGAAGCGCATCTTGCGCGGGGCGAGGTTGGCGATGAACACCACGCTGCGGCCAATGAGTTTCTCCGGCTCGCCGTAGCTGCCGCGGATGCCGGAG
>CAUJJG010000025.1 GCA_963205445.1 Pseudomonadota bacterium | reverse complement strand
CGCCTTGGCCTCCGGCGACAGCGCGATGCAGCAGCCATCGCCATTGCCCAGCACCACCGTCGGCTTGCCCCGCAGTGATGGGTCGAACACCCGCTCGCAGGACACGTAGAACGTGTTGCCGTCGATCAGGCCGAAGACCGGGCGCTCAGACATGGAAGTGGACATTGCTGCGCACCACGCCCCAGACATCGAGTTCGACATCCTCGGGCACCACGATGGGCGCATAGCCGGCACTGGCGGCCAGCACGATCCGGCCACCGCGCATGTACAGCTTCTTGACCGTGAAGCCGCCTTCCCACAGCACCACCACGGTATGGCCGGGGCGGACGTTGATCGAGCGGTCGACGATCAGCAGGTCGCCGTCGTGGATGCCGTAATCGACCATCGAACCGCCGCAGTCGGCCTGCACCAGAAACGTGGCCGGCGGGTTGGCGATCAGCCGCTCGTTGAGGTCGAGGCGGTCGTCCTCGCGGAAGAAGTCCTCGGCCGGCGAGGGGAAGCCGCAGGCCGCGGTGGAGGCCAGCATCGGCAACAGCCGCTGGCGGAAGACGCTGACCGGGCCGATCAGCGTGGGAGGGTCGGGGAGGTGTCGGGTGTGCATGGCGAGCATCCTGAAGGAGCCGCGGCTCATTTCCTGAGACACGGGAGTCGAGGCTACGCCCGACCCGTGAGCATCGCCATCAGTATTTCGCTGAATGGGTGTGTCTTCGCAGGGATCTGTGCGGCACTCTCTGCTGTCCGTGCGCGAATGCGCGCCGGAAAGCCGTCAGCCCTTGTGCGCCGTGACGCCAAACTCCGCCAGCAGGGCGCGGGTTACCGGGTCTGTGGCCTCGGTTTCGCCCTGCAGCGCGGGCAGCAGTGAATTGGCAACCTGCTTGCCCAGCTCCACGCCGAATTGGTCGAAGGCGTTGATGCCCCACAGGACGGACTGCAGATAGACGCTGTGCTCGTAGAGGGCGATCAGCATGCCCAGCGCCTGCGGGGTCAGTGCGTCCAGCAGCAGCAGGGTGCTGGGGCGGTTGCCGGGATAGCAGCGGTGCGGGTCGTCGCTGTGCTGGCCGTTGGCCAGCGCTTCGGTCTGTGCCAGCAGGTTGGCCAGCAGGGCCGCATGGTTGGCTGCAAAAGGGTGATCGGCGCGAATGACGCCGATGAAATCGGCGGGGACGATCTGGGTGCCTTGGTGCAGGGCCTGGAAAAAGCTGTGCTGCGTGTCGGTGCCGGCGCCGCCCCACCAGACGGGCACGGTTTCGGTGCCGAGGGCACCGCCGTCCAGGCGTACGCGCTTGCCCAAGCTTTCCATCACCAGTTGCTGCAGGTAGTTGGGCAGCAGCTTGAGACGGTCGTCATAGGGCAGCACCGCCTGGGTGGCGGCGTGCATGGCATTGCGGTTCCAGACGGCGGTCAGCGCGTGCCAGGCCGCGATGTTTTCGCGCAGGGGCGCGTGCAGGGCGTGGGCATCCAGCGTGGCCGCGCCTTCCAGCAGGGATTCGAAGCCGTCCATGCCCAGCGCCAGCGCAATCGGGAAGCCCACGGCCGACCAAAGCGAGTAGCGCCCACCCACCCAATCCCACATGGGCAGGGTGCGTTCTGGCGAAATGCCGAAATCGGCGACGCGCTGGGCATGGGTGCTGACGGCGTACAGCCGTGCATCATCACCCAGCCAGTCGCGCAGGATGCGGCCGTTGAGCAAGGTTTCCTGGGTGCCGAAGGTCTTGGAAATCACGACGCCGGCAGTGCGTGCGGGGTCCAGCCCGGCCAGAACGCGCCGCGCGGCGTTGCCGTCCACGTTGGAGATGAAATGCACGCGGAAGCGGGCGCCGGGTTGTGCCAGCGCATCGACGATCAGGCGTGGGCCCAGATCGGAGCCGCCGATGCCGACGCTGACGATGTCGGTGACGTCGGTGGTTGCCAAGGCGTCGATCATTTCTCGCATCCGCAGCTGTGCGGACAGGGCCTGTGCCCGTGCGGCCAGCGCGAACGCGGAGCCTGCGGTGTCACCCCGCAGTGCGCTGTGCAGCGCGGGACGATCCTCGGTGGGATTGACGGTGTCGCCTTCCAGCAGGCGCTGCATCGCGCCGGTCAGATCCGCACGTTCGGCGATTGCGAACAGCGCGTCGAGCGCAGCACGGTCATAGCGCTGGCGGGCGAAGCTGGCATACAGGGGGCCGCAGCGCAGGGCAAAATCCTGCGCGCGCTGCGGGTCGCTGGCGAGCAGCGCCGGCAGTGGGGTGCCGGAAAGTCGGGTTGCGTGTGCAGTCAGACCATCCAGCGGTGTCGTCATCGTTATGCAGCCTGCTTGGGCATCGAGTGGTTGGTGTGGGTGAGCCGGTTGTCGCGGTCGACATAGACGCAGGTGGGTTTGTGCGCCGCAGCTTCGGCCTCGTCGCATTGCACGTAGGCGCAGATGATGACCAGGTCGCCCACGCGTGACTTGTGGGCCGCCGCGCCGTTGACCGAAATCACGCCGCTGCCTTCCTCGCCGCGGATCGCGTAGGTGGAATAGCGCTCGCCGCTGGTGACGTCATAGATGTCGATGCGCTCGTATTCGCGGATCCCGGCGATGTCGAGCAGGCGGCCGTCGATGGCGCAGGAGCCTTCGTAGTGCAGCTCGGCGTGGGTCACCGTGGCGCGGTGGATTTTGCCCTTGAGCAGGGTCAGTTGCATGGCGGAACTCCGGTGACGCGGTGGTGCGGATGACGGTGACAGGTGCAGTATAGAGCGCCGTTTGCGCACTGCAACAATCGTTTCGGATGAATTTATCCGGGCAAATCAAATTCGAGGTTGTCAATCAGCCGGGTGCGCCCCAGGCGCGCAGCGATCAAAGCCACCTGCGGCCCCGGTGCCTCGGGTGCCGGCATGCTGAAATCGGGGCGTCGCAGGACCGCGTAATCGGGTTCGAAGCCGGCGCTGCGCAAGGCGGCGTCGGCCTTGGCCTCCACCTGCGCTTGCGGCACGCCGGCCAGGCTGGACGCGCGCATCTCCATCAGAATGCGATGGATGGCCGGCGCGGTGGCGCGCTCCTCCAGGGAGAGGTATTGGTTGCGTGAACTCATCGCCAAGCCGTCCGCTTCGCGCACGATCTCGCCTGCGAGGATTTGGACGGGCATGTGCAGGTCGGCCACCATCTGGCGGATCACCGCCAACTGCTGGAAATCCTTGCGCCCAAACGCGGCCACGTCGGGCAGCACCTGATTGAACAGACGCGTCACCACGGTGCAAACGCCGTCAAAGTGGCCGGGCCGGCAGGCGCCTTCCAGTACGGCGCTGACGCCGGGCACCTGCACCTTGGCCGCCAGCTCGACGCCGAATGGGTACATCGCCTCGACTTCCGGCAGCCACAGCACATCGCAGCCGGCCGCTTCCAGCCCACTGGTGTCGGCGTCCGGCGTGCGCGGGTAGCGGGTGAAGTCCTCGTTGGGCCCGAACTGGGTGGGGTTGACGAAGACGCTGGAGACCACGCGGTCGGCATGCTGGTGCGCAAGTTGCACCAGCGAGTAGTGGCCGGCGTGCAAGTTGCCCATCGTCGGCACGAAGCCCACGCGCAGACCCTCACGCCGCCATGCGGTGATGCGGGCGCGCAATGCGGCCAGGGAGGTGATGGTCTCGATCATGCGTAGCTGTGCTCTGCGGTCGGGAAAGTGCCGTTGCGCACGGCGTCGGCATAGGCACGGATGGCGCCTGCGATGGACCCGCCTTCGGCGAGGAAGTCTTTGACGAATTTTGGCTTGCGATGGCCGGTGTCGATGCCCAGCAGGTCATGCAGCACCAGCACCTGGCCGTCGCATCCGGGGCCGGCACCGATGCCGATGGTGGGGATGGGGCTGGCGGCGGTGATCTCGTTCGCCAAACCTGCCGGCACGCCTTCCAGCACCAGCAGGGAAGCACCGGCTTCCGCCACGGCCAGCGCTTCGGCGCGCAGGCGTTCCGCAGCCGACGTGCCACGCCCCTGCACCTTGAACCCGCCCATCGTCAGGACCGATTGCGGGGTCAGGCCGAGGTGCGCACACACGGGGATTTCCCGATCAACCAGATACCGGATGGTGGCGAGCTTGTGGCCGGCGCCTTCCAGTTTGACCATCGCCGCGCCGGCCTGAATGAAGCGCACCGCATTGGCATGCGCCTGCTCCGGGCTGGCATCGGCACCGAAGGGGAAGTCGGCGATTTTCAGCGGATGCCTGGCGCCGCGTGCCACCGCAGCCGTGTGGTAGGCGATGTCTTCGACCCGCACCGGCAAGGTGGAGTCATGGCCTTGCACCACCATGCCCAGCGAGTCGCCGATCAGGATCAGATCGATGCCGGCATCCTCCAGCACCCGCGCGAAGCTGGCGTCATAGCAGGTCAGCATCGTCAGCCTGCGGCCGGATTCACGCGCCAGTGCAAGCTGCGGCACGCTCCAGGCTTTTTGTTCGGCATGTACGCTCATTGCGGGATCCAGCGGGACAGGAGCGGCATTATCGCGCAGAACGCGAGTGTGCCCGTTCCCGTCGGTCAACCCGAGGGGAGGGCTTCCACGCCGCTTGCGTCCACGAGACGCAAGGCGTCCCCCACGCTTCCACGGCCGGGGAAGGCCAAGCTGCTGCCGATTTCGGCCAGCGGCACCAGAGCAAACGCACGTTCATGCAGATGCGGATGGGGGACGCGCAGCCCGGGTTCGTTGACCGTGCTGTCGCCATACAGCAGCAGATCCAGATCCAGCACGCGCGGGCCCCAACGCATGGACGCATGCCTGGTGCCCCGGCTGCGGCCGGCGGCACGTTCAATGGCAAGCAGGTGCGACAGCAATGTTTGCGGGCTCAGGCGGGTTTGCACCAGCACCGCGGCATTGATGAAATCCGGTTGATCGGTGCGGCCCCAAGCCGGCGTTCGGTAGAGTCGGGATGCCGCAGTCAGGGTGGTTTCCGGGAGGTTTTCCAGAGACTGCATGGCCTTGCGCACGGCCTCGATGGGGTGGCCGAGGTTGGCGCCAAGCCCGATGCCGGCAAGGACGGGAGGCTTCATGGTGCACCTTCTGCGGCAGGTTTGCGCCGGCGACGGCGCTTGCGGGGAGCTACCGAGTCTTCCGCTGCTTCCGGCGATGCCAAGACGTCTTGGAACCCTTGTTCTGCGGTCGCCTGCGTCGGATGCAGCTGGGCCTCGCGCCAGAAGGCGACGTCATCGGCGTGGGCATTGGATGCGGCCAGACGCAGTTCGAGGAAATCGAAGGCGGCGCGGAAGCGGGGGTGCGCCAGCAGGCGGAATACGCGCTTGCGCTGGCGCAGCGAGAAACGTGGCTGCAGCAGCCAGATTTCCTGCATCGGCAGTGAGAACCGGCGCGGCAGTGCGGTGCGTGCCACTTGTTGCATGGTCACCCGGTCTGCGGCCCGGCGCTGAGCTTCCGCCGCATGCACGCCTTGGGCTTGCAGCAGCGCCAGCGCGTGGCAATACGCCGGCCACAGGAGGACGGCGTAGAGGAAGGCAGGGGAGACGGGCTCGTCATTGGCGACGCGACGATCGGTATTGCGCAGGCCCTGCAGCAGCATCCGTCGCAGGGCGCCGGATTTGTTCGACGCCAACGCATGGGCGGTGCCGGGCAACAGGGCTTGCACCAAGCCGTGGGCCTCAAGCTGCAGGAAGCTGGCTTCCGCATGCCCGGCCAGGAAAAGCTTGAGGGTTTCCTCGAACAGACGGGCCGGCGCGGCATCGGCCAGCAGCGGGGCCAGCCGGGCAATCGGCTCTGCGGTGGCAGGTTCGATGGTGAAGCCCAGTTTGGCCGCCAGGCGCGCGGCGCGCAGCATGCGCACCGGGTCCTCGCGGTAGCGCGCCTCGGGGTTGCCGATCAGGCGCAGCAGGCGGGCTTGCACGTCGGCATAGCCGCCCACGTAGTCGCGCACGGAAAAATCTTCGACCGTGTAATACAGGGCATTGGCCGTGAAATCGCGCCGGACTGCATCCTCTTCGATGCTGCCGTAGACGTTGTCGCGCAGCAGCCGGCCGCCGTCGTCGGTTTGACGGTCCCCTTCGTCGTCGCCACCGTTGGCGCGGAAGGTGGCCACTTCGATGATGTCGCGGCCATAGACCACGTGCGCCAGCCGGAAGCGTCGGCCGATCAGGCGACAGTTGCGGAACAGTGCCTTGACTTGTTCGGGGGTGGCGTCAGTGGCCACGTCGAAGTCTTTCGGTTGATGGCCGATCAGCAGGTCGCGGACGGCGCCACCGACGAGATAGGCGCCGAAGCCGGCTTCCTGCAGGCGATACAGCACGCGCAGTGCGCTCTGGCTCATCTGCTTGCGGGAGACCCCGTGCACGTCACGTGTGATCACGTGCAAAGCGGGTGCGTCGGGGGTTGCGTGGGTGTTGGCGTCGGTCATTCTTTCGGTGTTGCGGGCAGGCGGAAAGCGTTGCCAGCGTCAGAGGGAGACACTTATACTAGCAAGCTCGACGCGATCACCACCTGCGTCGGGGCCGGCCGTCCCGCCGGCTGCGCATTTTCCGCTCCCTTCGTCTAGAGGCCCAGGACGTGGCCCTCTCAAGGCTAAAACACGGGTTCGAATCCCGTAGGGAGCGCCATATTTCGCTGTCAGAGACCGCTGTCAGAAACACAGGCCACCGCAAGGTGGCCTGTGTGTTTTCGTGCCCCTGATTTGGCTGTCTTGCGCCTGGTTGTCACCTCGGTGGCGGGTTTGCTTGCCAGATCGTGTTTCTGAAGGTGCGGCTCGTTTCGGCTCAGTGGCTGTTACGCCATTGGAATCCCCCCGAATCTCCCCGCTCCCTGCTCGGTTTGCGCATGCCGCAGATCGTCGGGGCGGCGTGTTTTGCATTCGGCCGAGGGGCGTGTCGGGGGTGCCGCATTCGATCAGAAAACGTCGCACCGTTGGGTGTGGCATCACAGGGGGTGTCCAGATGTACCGTTCCAGTTTCAATCGTTCCTTGTTGGCCGTTGCCGCGTTCGCAGGGCTTTCGTCCTGGGATGTGTCAGCGCAGCCGCAAACCGTTTCCGGGCCCGTGGCCCAGCACGCGGAGGCCGTGCCTGCGGTGCGGGACTGGAGCAACCGCTCCGTCATCCATCGTCGCGTCATGACCCCGGAGCAGTTTGAAGCGGCCGGTCGCGGTGAGGAAATCTGGTCGTATTACCGTGACCCGCGCTATGTGGCCGAAGTGTTGCGCAAGCTTGAGGCGGGCCAGCTGGGCCAGCCGGTTGGTGCGCAACCTGCGGCCATGATGCAACCGGGCAAGGCGTCACTGAGCCACCGCAGGCCGCGCCCCGTTCCGAAGACGGAGACCCCCACGGACGAAGCCGTGCGCGACTGGTCCGTCACGCTGGGCTCTCAATCCAGGGGCGTGCAGGGCATGTTCCCGGCGAAGTTCAACTTCGACATTTTTGCGGAACCCAACTGCACCACCGACTTCGTCACCTATCCCACGGGGGCGGCCGGCAGCAGTGGTGGGCAGGCCACCATCATGGGTTACAACCAGATCTACCAAGGCATGTGCAATGGTCCCTGGAACAACAACGGGGCGATCAAGGCGCCACGCGTGTCCTGGGCATACGGCACGGGCGATGGCTTTCATGTGGAAACCTCGCCGGTGCTCTCCTACTTGGATGATGCCAAGCAGGTGGCCTATGTTCAGCGCAACGGCAATGTGTTGCAGCTGGTCCTGCTGAAATGGCGTGACGGCACCGGCACCTCGGCCAATGCCGCGGCCACGCCGGTCTTGTCGGCCACGGCCGCCGACTACCGCAGCTGTGTTTCCAATTGCTATTACGTCATTCCGTTCTCCGGAACCAGCAATGTCGGTAGCCAGGCCACGTTCTCGTCACCGTATGTCGATTATGGCAGCGACGCGCTCTGGGCCGGGGACGGCAATGGCCGTCTGCACAAGTTCACCGGTGTGTTCCAAGGGCTGCCACAGGAAGTGACCACGGCGAGCTTCCCGGTGACGGTGGCCGGAAGCGGGATGCGCCTCTCGCCGCCTGTCGCATTTCAGGGGAAGGTGTTCGTGGGGACGGAATCCGGGCTGGGGGCCGGCAATGGCGGCAGAGTGGTGCGCGTGGATGCCGCCAGCGGCGCCGTCGAAGCCAGCAGCGCCGCGCTTGCCGTGCCGAGCAAGGCCGGCGAGGTGTCCGTGGGCGTGCGTGAGGCCATCATTCTGGATGGGGCGCTGGGCGTGCTGTATGCCTTCGTGTTCAACGATGCGGATGCCAGCTATCGCGACAGCACGGTGTGCAATGCCTTCCAGGGCGAGCAGGACGGGTGCCGGGCCATCGTCCAGTTGCCCGTGAATTTCACCGAGGGCAGTGGCGGCGTGCAGCGGCAGGTGGGGCGTGGCAATACCGACAGCGAACGCGTGCAATATGCCGGTGCGTTTGATGATGCCTACTACAACAGCGCCGACGGTACGGGAGCGATGTACATCCTGGGCGGTCGCCGCGACAACACCTATTTCTCCACGCTGTGGAAGGTGCCGATCAAGGCCGGGGTGCTGCAGCAGCCCATCGCCGGGCCGGCCATCAGCGGGTGGGATTGGCCCGTCAACTCGGGTGCCGATGCCCAGAAAGTGTCACCGGTGACGCTGATCAAGAACGATTCGCCAAGCAATGCCGGCGAATACCTGTACGTCAGCGTTGCCGCCTATGCTTTGGGCAGTGGATGCAAGTCGGGCGGTGCCAATGGCAATGTCAAGACCGATGGCTGCCTCTTCATGTTCAATCTGGATAACCTGCAGAACGGGCCCTACGCTCAGGAAAAGTTCTACATCACCATCCCCAACATCAGCGCCGGCCAACTGAAGCTGGATGATGTCACGATCACGGCTGGCGTCGACTTCGTCGCGACGGGTAGCGTCGATACGGATGCCTCCAACCTGGCCACGGCCATCGGGGCAAAGAGCGGCGGTCGCTTCACGGGCGGGTCGATCAATTGCTACAACAGTGGTGGAAGCCGGTACTGCAATGTTCTCATCACGCAGGTGTCGGTGGGCGACATGGATGACAACGCAAGAAGCACCACGTTTGCAGGGGCTTATTTCACGTTGACGGCTCAAGGCAAAGGCCCGAAGGACTGGAGCGCCAATGCCGTGCCGCGCGCCATGCTGCAGGCTACGGGGGGGACCAGTGGCATCGTGGTGGACAATGTGCGCAATGAGACCGGCAGCTCGCAGGTGTATTACATCCAGAACGTGAGCGGCGGCGCGGCCAATGCCGTGCAAGCCAGCCAGAAGAGCCTGAACTGACGGCGCAACTTCCTGTGGTCCGGGGCGGCCTCCTGGCGCCCCGGGCCATCAGGGGCTGGCAGCCAGCCAGGCGCCCGCGCTCCGGCCTGCCCGCAGGCCGCTGGCAAAACAGGCCGTGAGCAAATAACCCCCGGTGGGGGCTTCCCAGTCCAGCATCTCGCCTGCGCAGAACACGCCGGGCTTGGCCTGCAACATCAACCCGTCGTCCAAGGCTTCCAGACACACGCCGCCAGCCGTGGAAATGGTTTCGGCCATCGGTCTGGGGCGCTGCAGGCGCAGGGGCAGACGTTTGATGCGGGCCGCAACCGCGGGCATGTCCTGTGCTGTGGCCTTGTCCAGGCCTTCAAACACCAAGGCGGTTTTTGCACTGTCCAAGCCGGCAAGGCGCCGCAGATGCTCGCCCAGACTGCGCCCCTTGCGCGGGGTGGCCAGGTCGGCTTCAAGCCGTGCCAGCGTGCGGCCGGGGGCCAGGTCCAGATGCAGGCTCACCTCACCGTCGCGGGTGAGTGCATCGCGCAGGTCGGCAGCAATGGCGTAGATCAGGCTGCCTTCGATGCCGGTGGCAGTCAGTACGCATTCACCCTGCAGAGCCTGTGCATGGCCCGCCAGGTCTTGCCAGTGGGCCACCACCGGCTTGAGGGGCGCACCGGCGAACTTCTGCGCCAAATGCGTACTCCAGCCGATGTCGAAGCCGCAATTGGCCGGCTGCAGCGGTGCGATGGCGGCACCGGTCGCGGTCAGCGTCTCCACCCAGGCGCCATCGGAACCCAGCTGCGGCCAGCTGCCGCCGCCCAGCGCCAGTACGGTGGCGTCGGCGGAAAAAAGTGTGATGCCCTCGGGTGTGGCGAAGCGGAGCGCGCCTGCGCCGTCCCAGCCCAGCCAACGGTGATGAACATGGAAATGCACGCCGCTGTCCTTCAAGCGCCGCACCCAGCCGCGCAGCAGCGGAGCCGCCTTGCGGTCCAGCGGGAAGACGCGCCCGGAGCTGCCGACATAGGTCTCGATGCCGAGGCCGCGTGCCCATGCACGCAATGCATCTGCATCAAAGTCATCCAGCCAGGCGCCGACCTCGCCCGCGCGTTCGCGATAGCGCGCATCAAAGCCGGGGCGCGGTTCGGAATGGGTGAGGTTGAGCCCGCCCTTGCCGGCGATCAGGAATTTGCGGCCTACCGAGCCTTTGGCTTCGAACAGGTGGACGTCGACACCGGCGGCGATGGCGGTCTCGGCGGCCATCAGGCCGGCGGGGCCACCACCGATCACGGCAAGGCGGGGCGGGGTGGGGGCAGGGGGCGACATGGCCGCACATGATGCCCTGTGCGCCCGGTCTTGGGACACCACCGCTTACAATGGGCGCATGTGGACCGCCATCACCCGAGACGTCAGCCCCGCGCTGGCGAAATGCGAACTTTCCTTCGTTGACCGCACGCCCATCGATCTTGCTCGCGCGCAGGCGCAGCACGCCGCCTATTGCCGCGCCCTGGAATCCCTGGGCTGCGAGGTGATCCGACTGCCGGCCGACGCCCACTTCCCGGATTCGGTGTTCGTGGAGGACGTGGCTCTGGCTTTCGACGAGGTGGCCATCGCCACCCGTCCCGGCGCGGATTCGCGTCGCGAGGAAGGCACCAAGGTGCTGGAACAGCTGGGGATGGTCCGCCCGTTGCGGCGCATCGAGGCCCCGGGCACCTTGGACGGTGGCGATGTCCTGCGCATCGGCAAGCGCGTGTTTGTGGGGCGGTCGGCACGCAGCAACCCGGAAGGACATGCCCAGTTGCAGTCGCTGCTGGCGCCTTGGGGCTATACGGTGGAAAGCGTCTCCATCCGCGACTGTCTGCATCTCAAATCGGCGGTCACACAGGTGGCGGAGGATACGGTGTTGATCCAGCCGGATTGGGTGGATGTGACGCCGTTTGCCGCCTATCGCCAGCTCACCGTGGCCCCGGGAGAGGCGCATGCGGCCAATGCGGTGCGGATGGGCCAGGCTTTGCTGTATCCGGACTGCTTCCCGCAGACGCAGGCCAGGTTGCAAGCGGCCGGCATTGCCGTCACCACGGTGGATGTGTCCGAGCTGCAGAAGGCCGAAGGTGCGGTGACTTGTTGCAGCATTCTGCTGCGTAGGGGAGAAGCAGCATGATGTTGAACATCGCCGCCTATTTGTTCGTGGCCATCGACGATGCCGATGCCTTGGCGCTGCGGCTGCGTGCGCGTGCCGAAACGCTGGGCCTGCGCGGCAGCATGCTGGTGACGCCGGAAGGGCTGAACCTGTTCCTTGCCGCCGGCGAAGCCCCCTTGCGCGAATTTCTTGACTGGCTGCGTGAAGACCCGCGCTTTGCGACGCTGCATGCCAAGGAAAGCTGGAGCAAGGCATTGCCGTTCAAGCGGTTGCGGGTGAAGCGCAAGGCCGAGATCATCACCTTCCGTCGCAGCGATGCCTCGCCATTGGCGCTTGGCGCGCGTGCACCGACGGTGGCGCCGCAAACGCTGGCGCGCTGGATCGCGCAGGGGCAGGACGATGCCGGCAAGCGGCTGGTGCTGCTGGACACGCGCAACCAGCAGGAGGTTGCTTACGGCACGTTCGAAGGCGCGTTGACCCTGCCGATCGACAAATTCACCGACTTGCCGGCCGCGCTGGATCCGCACCGCGAGGCCTTGCAAGACGCCACCGTGGTGAGCTTTTGCACCGGCGGCATCCGCTGCGAGAAAGCGGCGCTGTGGCTGCGTCAGGACGGCTGGGACAATGTGCTGCAGCTTGACGATGGCATCCTGGGTTATTTCGAGCAGGTTGGCGGTGCGGGCTACGCCGGCGGTTGTTTCGTGTTTGATGCGCGCGTGGCCTTGGATCCACAGCTGCAACCGTTGCAGGACGCTCAGGCGTGAGTTGGGTTGCCCTGGTTTTGATCGTCATCGGCGTTTGGGTGGCGATCAAGGTGGCTGGTGCCCTGCTGAAACTGCTGTTCTGGGGCGTGGCGCTGGCCGGGATCTACTGGTTCCTGGCGCCGCTGATGGGTTGGCCCTGGCCGTTTTGAGCCGCGTCATTCCCTGCTGGCTCAGCCGCCCAGCGCCATGCCTGCCGCGTGGCCGGAAGCCCAAGCCCACTGGAAGTTGTACCCCCCCAGCCAACCGGTGACATCCACCACCTCGCCGATGAAGTGCAGCCCCGGGACGCGCTTGGACATCATCGTGCTGGATGACAGGCCATCGGTATCCACCCCGCCCAAGGTCACTTCCGCGGTGCGATAACCTTCGGTGCCGCTGGCCACCAGCGGCCAGTCGCGCAGCAGCGTGGCGACGGCCTGCAGCTCGGTCTCGCTGTACTGGCGCAGCGGCTTGCTGGTCAACCAGTGCTCGCACAGGCGCTGGGCGAAGCGCTTGGGCAAGACTTCGCCCAGCAGCGTTTTCAGCTCGGCGTCGCGGCGTTGTTGTCGCCAGCCCTGCAACAGGGCATCGAGGTCGTGATCGGGCAGCAGGTCAAGGCGCAGATCGTCGCCGGGCTGCCAGAAGTTCGAGATCTGCAGGACCGCCGGGCCACTGATGCCGCGATGGGTGACCAGCATGAAATTGCGGAAGGCCATGCCGTTGCAGCGTGCTTCAACCGGCAGCGCCACCCCGGCCAGGTCGTGCAGGCGCTCGGCGTGCTTGCCGCTCAGCGTCAGCGGCACCAGCCCGGCACGGGTGGGCAGCACCGCGTGGCCAAACTGTTGCGCCAGCTGGTAGCCGAAGCCGCTCGCGCCCATGCTGGGGATCGACAAGCCGCCGCTGGCCACCACCAGCGCCGGTGCCTGAAAGCGGCCCTGGGTGGTGTGCAGGCGGAACTTGCCAGTGTCGGTGTGCTCCACCCGTTCGATGCTGCAATGGGTGCGGATGCTGGTGCTGGCGGCCGCACATTCGGCCAGCAGCATCGCCACGATCTGCTTGGAGGACTCATCGCAGAACAGCTGGCCCAGCTCTTTCTCGTGGTAGGCGATGCGATGGCGCTCGACCAGCTCGATGAAATGCCAGGGCGTATAGCGCGCCAGCGCCGACTTGCAGAAATGCCGGTTGGCCGACAGATAGTTGGCGGGCGTGGTGCCGGTATTGGTGAAATTGCAGCGGCCGCCGCCAGACATCAGGATCTTCTTGCCGACCTTGTTGGCGTGGTCGAGTACCTGCACGCGCAGGCCGCGCTGGCCTGCGGTCAATGCGCACATCAGGCCGGCGGCACCGGCACCGATGATCAGAACGTCGGAATCAATCGGGCCTGTCATCCGTACAGGATCAGGCAAACAGGGCGGCAAGACCAGTACGGGGATGCAACAGCGGGCTCAGACCCATTCGCGCGAGGGCAGGGTATGACGGCGCTGCGGGCGGCCGACCAGATCGAGGAAATTGTTGAAAACCGCTTCCGCTTGCAGCTGCATGGCGGCGATGTGTTGGCGCGTGTGCGCGCGGATCGCGTGTTCGTCGTGCGGCAGGCCGGCATCGGCCAGTTCTTCACGATAGGCGGGGTTCGCCAGCCAGCGCTCGATCAGGCGCTCGTCCATCTCCAGATGAAACTGGAAGCCATAGGCATTGTCGCCGTAGCGGAAGGCCTGCTGTTCGCAGTCATCGCTGCGGGCCAGGTGCACCGCCGTCTGTGGCATGTCAAACCGGCAGCCATGCCACTGGAACACCGGCGTGGTGGCGGTCAACGGCGCCAGCACCGGGTCGGTGCTGCCGGCTTCGGTCTTGTGCAGCGGGTACCAGCCGATCTCCTTGACCTTGTTGCGCGGCACCGCTGCGCCCAGCACATGCGCCAGCAGCTGTGCGCCAAGGCAGATCCCCAGTACCGGCTTGCCCTGCTTGAGCATGGCCTCGATCGCCCGCGCCTCGTTGCGCAGGTGCGCGCGCTGCGGCTGTTCGTCCACGTTCATGGGCCCACCCAGCACGATCAGGCCGCGGTAGCGGTCCACGTTGAGCTGGGCCTCCGGATGCCGTTCGAAATTCTTGAAACGGATGCGGTGACCGCGCCGGCGAATCAGCGGGTCAAGGGTACCGAGGGGTTCGGCGGCAACATGCTGGAAGACGAGCAGGCGAGACATGGCGAAATGATGCCAAACGCGCCGGCGAGCGGACAATCGCCGCTCGCCATGTCGAAATGCAGGCGGTGATCAGCGCGGGCCGCGGGGCTTGAATCCACCCGGCTTGTGGCCACCGGGCTTGAACCCGCCCGGCTTGCGCGGGCCGCCCGGCCGCTCGCCGTCGCGCGGCGGACCAAAGCTGCGCTTGCGCTTGGGCGCATCGATGTCGGCATCGCTGGCCACTTTCATCCGCAGCGGTTTGCTGGCCACGCGCACTTGTTGCATGTGCTCCAGCAGTTCGGGCGGCATGCCTTCTGGCAGGTCCACCAGGGTGTAGTCGTCGCGGATGTCGATGCGGCCGATGTAGCGCGATTCCAGATCGGCCTCGTTGGCGATCGCACCAACGATATGCCCCGGCTGTGCCCCGTGCTGGTAGCCCACTTCAATGCGGTAGGTGCGCATGCCAACGTCGGCGGTGGCAGGGTCGCGCGGGGTGCGCTCGCGCGGTTCGCGCTGCGGACGTTCGCTGCGCTCACGCTGCGGGCGCGTCTCGCGCAGTTCGACGCTGCGCTCCGGCACCACGGGTTTGGGCAGCAGCAGGGGGGTCTTGCCCTGCACCAGCTTGGCCAACGCGGCGGCGATCTCCACCGCCGGCACGTTTTTCTCCTGCTCGAAGCGTTCGACCAAGTCGCGGAACACCGACAGGTCATCGCTCTGCAACGCGCCATCGATCTTGTCGAGGAACTTGGCGACGCGGCGCTCGTTGACCGCATCCACGCTGGGCAGATTCATCTGCTCGATGGTCTGGCGGGTGGCGCGCTCGATCGCGCGCAGCATGCCGCGCTCGCGCGGGGCCACGAACAGGATCGCCTCGCCGCTGCGGCCGGCGCGGCCGGTGCGGCCGATGCGGTGGACGTAGCTCTCGGTGTCGTAGGGAATGTCGTAATTCAGCACGTGGCTGATCCGCTCCACGTCCAGGCCGCGTGCGGCAACGTCGGTGGCCACCAGCACGTCCAGCTGGCCTTCCTTCAGTCGTTGGATGGTGCGCTCACGGGTCTTTTGTTCGACGTCGCCATTGATCGCGGCGGCGCTGAAGCCGCGCGCGGCCAGCTTTTCGGCCAGCTCGTCGGTGCCCAGCTTGGTGCGCGCGAAGATGATCATGGCGTCGAACGGCTCGGCCTCCATGATCCGGGTCAGCGCGTCGAGCTTGTTGACACCGCTGACCATCCAGTAGCGCTGGCGGATGCTGGCGGCAGTGGTGGTCTGCGCCTTGATCGCCACTTCCACCGGGTCTTTCAGATAGGTCTGGGCGATGCGCTTGATCTGTGCCGGCATGGTGGCCGAGAACAGCGCGACCTGTCGGGTTTCCGGGGTTTTCTTGAGGATGGCTTCGACATCGTCGATGAAGCCCATCCGCAGCATTTCATCGGCTTCGTCGAGCACCAGCATGCGCAGCTCGGAGAGGTCCAGCGTGCCGCGCTCCAGATGGTCGATCACGCGGCCAGGGGTGCCGACGACCACATGCACGCCGCGGCGCAGGGCTTGCAGCTGCGGGCCGTAGCCTTGGCCACCGTAGATCGGCAGGATATGGAAGCCGGGGATGTGTTTGGCGTAGGTCTGGAACGCTTCCGCCACCTGAATGGCCAGCTCGCGAGTGGGCGCCAGCACCAGCACCTGCGGCTTGCCGGCTTGCTGCGCAAGCCTTGCCAGAGCGGGAAGGGCAAAGGCCGCGGTCTTGCCGGTACCCGTCTGGGCTTGGCCCAGCACGTCGCGACCGGCCAGCAACGGCGGGATGGTGGCGGCCTGGATGGGGGAGGGCGACTCGTAGCCTACTTCGCGCAGCGCGGCAAGCAGGTGTTCGGGAAGACCGAGATCGGTAAACAGCGGGGAGGCGTTGTCGGCGCTCATGGTGCCTTGGGGCGGGATCGCCGAAGGAAAAAGGGATCCCATTGTACGCCCCGGCATTCGAACAAATGCCCAATCTCGATTTGCCCGGGTCAAACGTACGGGAAAACCCGGCGAGGGATGAGAACGATTCCTGATCATGGTCAAGCGGCGGTGGTTTTTATCGACTTTGGGCCAGAACCCGCCTTCAGGTCTGGCCCGTACTGCCTCTGGCCGGTTAGAATGCGCGGCTGTTAGCGAGCGGCCTTCGGGCCGGCAAGCCCACATCCAACGCATGAGGCACGCGTGCTGGCCGAATATCTGCCCACTCTGCTGTTCTTGATCGTCGCCACCGGGATCGGCATCGCCCTGATCATCATCGGCAACGTGATTGGTCCCAAACGCCCCAGCGGCGAAAAACTCTCGCCTTACGAATGCGGATTTGGCGCATTCGAGAACGCGCGAATGCCCTTCGACGTGCGCTATTACCTGGTCGCGATCCTGTTCATCGTCTTCGACCTTGAAATCGCCTTCGTCTTCCCCTGGGCCATGGTGTTCCGTGAGCTTGGGGTGTTCGGCCTGATCGAAATGGGCGTGTTCCTCACGCTGCTGGTGATCGGCTTCGTGTACGTGTGGAAGCGCGGCGCGCTGGAGTGGGAATGAGCAATATCGTCCAAACAGTACTGGAAGCCGCCAGCAATCCACTGCCGGAAGCGCGGCTGGATGACATCCTGCGGCCGGACGGTGACAACCCGCTGCTGCAGAACGGGTTCGTCACCACCAGCATGGATGCGCTGTGGAACTGGGCGCGCACCGGCTCGATGTGGCCGATGACCTTCGGTCTGGCCTGCTGCGCGGTGGAGATGATGCACGCCGGCGCGGCGCGTCTCGACCTTGACCGTTACGGCGTGGTGTTCCGCCCATCACCGCGCCAGTCCGACGTGATGATCGTGGCTGGCACGTTGTGCAACAAGATGGCGCCGGCGCTGCGCAAGGTCTACGACCAGATGCCCGACCCCAAGTGGGTGATCTCGATGGGCAGCTGCGCCAACGGCGGCGGCTACTACCACTATTCCTATTCCGTCGTGCGCGGCTGCGACCGCGTGGTGCCGGTGGATGTCTATGTG
>CAUJJG010000024.1 GCA_963205445.1 Pseudomonadota bacterium | reverse complement strand
GCCTCCTCGCCCAGGAATTGGCCGTAACGCAGTCGCAGGATGCGTTGGTCCACGCCGATGGCATCGGATTTCTGCAGGAAACGCGCAGACGTGTGCTGTTTTTGCTGGCGCAGCAGGGCCTCGGCATCGAGGATGATCTGGCGTTGGCTGCGGAAATAGGCGGGCAGGACGCGCTTCACCGCGCCTTCCATGTCACTGCCTTCCAGCGTGGCGGCAGGGGGTGGCCAGCGCAGGATCTGGCTGGGGCTGCGAGCCACTTGGTGCCCATCGGGCCGAAGGTCGTGTACCTCCAGCTGCACGATCAGGTCATCCCCTTCGGCCATGCCCAGCGCCTGCAGGTTCAACCGGTGGGCGAAGCGCTGCCGTGTGGACGGGCCGCTGCCCGTCAAGGTGACGCGTTGCTCGTTGAAGCGCATGGCCTCGCCACTGCCTTGGGCAAGGGTGACGTGCAGGGTGGCCGTTGCTGCGATGCCGTAATCGTCCGTGGCGAGGAATGCCACCTCCCAGGTTCGTTGTGCTGGGGTGCGCAGGCTGAGTGTGCGTGCAGGTTGCAGCACATCTACCTGCGGGGGCTGGTCGGGGATGGCTTCCAGCCTGTGCAGCGGGCTGGCAGAGGGGGCAGCGCCGTCGATGCGCAGGCGATAGAGATGGGAGTGCTGCAGGCGCAGTTGAGCCGTCCAGTTGTCGCCCTGTTGCTGCAGGGGCAGCTCGCTGCCGTCGAGGCGCTGCAGGGTCACCGTGGCGGGCGTGCGGGTGAAGCGCAGCTCCCAGCGCAGCAGGCTTCCCTGTGGCGCGCGCGCTGACAGGGTGTGCTGTTCACGAATGGGTTGCCGGGTATGCGTTGGCGGGGTGATTTTCAGGGTGATGCCCGCGAGCCGTGCAGGTGCTTGCTGCGCTGGAGAGGGCGCGTGGCGGGGTGCGGCATGCGGCTGGAGCGCGGGGCTGGCGGGCCAGAATCTGGCTGCGCCGAGCAGGAGCAGGGCGGCCACAGTCGAGAGCAGCAGGGTGCGGCCGATGCTGGGGGATGCCAAGCGTGGCGGGTGTTCGCTCAGGCGCTTGCGCAGACGATCGCGCTGCAGTTGTTGGAGCTGGGTCAGTGGCGCTTCGGTAAGCAGCAGGTCGGCGCTGTCTTCCAGATCCGGGCGTCGGGCATTGAGCTGCCGGACCAGCCAAAGGCCGTTGTGCGCCCGCCAGCGCCAGAACGCCAGCAGCAGGTAGGCTGCCGCTGCCAATTTCAACAGGAGGACCGTCCAGGCATGCCCAAGCAGGCGTGGCCCCAGCTCGGCCACGACCAAGCCCCAAGGCAGGGCGAAAGCGACCAGCTGGCCTATCTCACGCCAGCGCTCGCGGCGCAGGAGGGCGCGCAGGAAGGGGGTCATGGGGCCCCCGGTCGCAGGCGTGTGGCGCGCCAGCGCTCCAGCAGAAACAGGAGGGCCGCCAGCAGGGCCAGCCAAGGCTGCAGGGTTTGCAACGGTGGCTGCGGGGGGGCGGCGCCGGTCAGTGGCGAGTATGCGGAGGCCGAGGCGCGGGCAGGCAACGGGGGGGCGTCTTGCAAGGCGGCGCGCAGCTGGCCGGGAAAGCGCCCGTCCAGCAGGAATGGCCACGCCTGGGGCTGCAAAGGCTGGCGCAGTTGCACCAGTCGCCCCTGGCCGAGTCTGGCTGCCGTTGCCAGCCAACGCCCATCGGCGTCTGGCCAAACCGGCGTGGCCGGCAGCGCGGCTGGCAGGGCCGCATCGTGAGCAAGCAAAGCGGTTCCCCCGCGCTCAACCCATGCCAGCAGTTGAGGGGGGAGTTGCCCCGCCTGCAGCCAAGCAAGGTGTGCTTGACGGCCCACCGGCAGGGCGTCCCCCGCTGCGTGCAGGGGCAAGGGGTTAGGCGCGCCATGCCAGGCTTGGTCGGCCGCCTGCAGGTAGCGGGCGCCATCGCGGTGGGACGCATCAGCAAAGACGTGCAGCCGCGGTGACGGCGGGTGTACCCATGGCGTGGCAGGTGCGGGGGAGGCGGCAATCACGCGCCAATCGACCTTGCGCGACATCCGCGGGCGCTGTGCGTCGGCACCGTCGAAGGTCGAGGTGGCCAGAACGGTCAGGCGGGCCCCGGGGGGCAGTTCGGCATCCAGTTGCCGCAGCAGACTGGCGGTGGGGTGGGGCCCGGCCGGCACAGGGGCATCCAGCGTGGGAAAGCCTTCTGCCAGCCAGATGCGGCGGGTGTTGCTGGGCTGGGCCAAGGCCATGCCCTGGGCCGCCGAGATGCCTGGCATCACCGCCAGCAGGGGCTGTGGGTCGCGTATGCCATGCCAGAGGGGCTGGGCCAGCCACAGGGCCAGCACGGTCAGCAGCAGCAAGCGCAACAGCAGCAGCGGCCAATCGGTAAAACGCAAGCGGCGGCGGGGTTTGGGCTGGCTTTGCAGCCAGCGCAGAGCAGTGAACATCAGTGGCTGCTCTGTATTGCGGCGTGCAAGGTGAATGAGCAGCGGGACCAGCAGGGCAGCCAGTGCCAGCAGGGCCATGGGTTGCAGGAGGCTCACCGGCATGCTGCGGGCCTGTTCACGCCCTGGCTCCGGGCCGGATGCCGAACAGGCGTTGCAGCGGCAGGTCCAGAGGCTCGTCCATCACATGGCAGGCATGCATGATGCCTGCGGCATCCAGGCGTGCCGCGAGTGCCCGCTGTGCTTGGTCGAAGCGCTGCAGATACGCCGTGCGCATTGCTGCGGCATCGCCATGCAGGTGCTCGTCGGTTTCCGGATCGTGGAAACGGTAGCTCCCGGCATAGGGAAAATCGCGCTCGCCGACGGTCAGCAGCTGGAGGAACACCACCTCGCGCCGGGCCGCAGCCAAGCGTTCCAGTAGGGTGAGCATGGCGTCGTCGAAGCCGTCGCCCAGCGCCACCACGAGGTCGTTGGCGGCGATTTTTTCCCTGGCAGGCAGCAGCTGCGTTGCCGAGGGAAACCGGCCCGTTGCGCGCAACGATTGCAAGCCCAGCCAGAGCCGATCGCGCTGGCGAAGGCCATGGCTTGCCGGCAGTACCTGCACCCCGCTGTCATTCAAGCTGATCAGCCCGCACCGATCGCCTTGCCGCAGCGCGAGTTCGGCCACACAGGCGGCGAGGGTTCTGGCGACATCCAGACGCTGCCGGTGCGGCGCTTCAGGATCGGCCTGGGACATCGATGCGGTGGTGTCGAGCAGTAGCCAAACCGTCAGCGGGCTTTCACGCTCGGCTTCGCGGACGAAGTAGCGGTCGCTGCGCGCGTGCAGTTTCCAGTCGATCAGGCGCGGATCATCACCGGGCTCGTACTGCCGGAATTGGGCGAACTCCAGCCCGGCACCGCGGCTGCGGCTGGCGTGCTGGCCAATGCCCCGGTCACCGCTGGCGCGCCGCGACACCAGCCGCAGCGAACGCAGGCGATTGGCGAGTTCGGGCGGGATCAGCGCCGGGGTAGCCATGGCGCGTCAGGCGTCGGGGTGGGGCAGGGCGCGCAACAGGGCGGTCACCACATCGTCGGCCTGTTTCTGTTCGGCTTCGGCAGCGAAGGAGAGCAGCAGGCGGTGACGCATCACCGGGGCCGCCAGCGCCATGACATCCTCACGGGTGGCGGCCAGGCGCCCGTGCAGCAGCGCCCGCGCCTTGGCGGCCAGCACCAAGGATTGCCCGGCCCGTGGGCCGGCCCCCCAGCGCACATAGTGGTGCACTGCGTCGGGCGCCGCCGGGTCACCGGGCCGGCTGGCGCGCACCAGCCGGGTGATCCAGCGCAGGAGATCATCGCCCACGTGGACTTCACGTACCCAGGCCTGCAGGGCGAGGATGGCCGTGGCATCCATGACCTGCGGCACCTGGGCGGTGGCGCCTCCGGTGGTCTGCAGCAGGATTGCCTGTTCCTCTTCGGCGCTGGGGTAATCCACCCGGATCTGCAGCAGGAAACGGTCCAGCTGGGCTTCCGGCAGGGGGTAGGTACCCGCCTGTTCCAGCGGGTTTTGCGTGGCCAGCACGAAGAATGGCGCCGGCAGCGGATAGGTGACCCCGGCATAGCTGACGGTGCGCTCGGCCATGGCTTCCAGCAAGGCGGCTTGGGTTTTGGGCGGCGTGCGATTGAGCTCGTCGGCCAGCAGCAGATGGGTGAACACCGGGCCTTTCTGGAAGCGGAAGGCACGGCGGCCGGTGCCGTGGTCTTCTTCCAGCAGCTCGGTCCCCAGGATGTCGCTGGGCATCAGATCGGGGGTGAATTGCACCCGCCGAAACTCCAGCGCCAGTGCCTGACCCAGTGAGCGCACCAGCAAGGTCTTGCCCAGCCCAGGGACGCCTTCCAGCAGGCAGTGGCCGCCGGCCAGCAGGCCAATCAGCAGCTGTTCGACCACCGCGTCCTGGCCGACGATGGCCTGGGCGATGGCGGCACGGAGGTCAGCCAGTCGGGCGATCTGGGCTTGCAGGTCGGCTTCACGCAACGGGGAGGAGATGGGCATGGGGTGTGGTCAATGGGTCAGGGCGTACATCACGATGTTGACGGCGAAACGGGTGTTGTCCTCGGCCAGAAAGCGCTTGTTGCGCCAGTCGTAATCCCACTCGCAGCCGTAGTCCTTGTTGCTGTAAAGCAGGCCGAGGCGGCCATCGAACATGATGCCCTTGAGGTAGTCATGGACGAGGTCATCCCCCCAGCCATTGAGCTCGAAGGCCGTGGCGGGCGGGCCTTCCGGGAACTTGAAGAAGCTCGCGTACAGCGGGTGGCTGTTGGGCAATTTTTTCAGCGCCGTCTTGCCGAAGATCTGGGCCATCTGCGCTTCGAAGGACTTGGCAAACAACCCGTCGATGTCGTGGTTGCAATCATCCACGAACACGAAGCCCCCGTTGCGCAGATAACGCTCGAAGTTGCGGCGTTCCGCCGGGCTGAACGCCACCAGTTTGTGCCCGGCGAGATAGCAGAACGGGGCTTCCAGCATCTTCGGGTCGGCCAACGCCACCACGTGCTCCTGCGGGTCCACCCGCAGACTGGTGTAATCGATCAGGGCGGTGATCAGATTGGCGGGCATGCGGGCGTCCACGTCCCAGTCCCCGGATTCGTACTTCAGGCGCGTGAACCAGAAATCGAAACCGCCCGCTGCACGCACCGGCGGCAGCAGGGCCGCCGCCGATGCGCCCAGCAGCAGGCGCAGAAACTGGCTTCGCGTCACGTCGCGCCCTTAGACGGCATCCGACAGCGAGGTGAAGGTGAAATCGCGCAGCCGCATTGGCGGGATCATCATCACGAAGCTGGATTCGTCGCCGGCCACCCGCACCGGCTTGCCCAGCTCGTCGATGTTGTTGAGCATGATCACCGGCGATTCGTTGAAGCGGAAATTCTTCACCGGGTGCTTGATCTTGCCGTTCTCGATGTAGAACGTGCCGTCACGGGTCAAGCCGGTGAGCAGCACGGTCTGCGGGTCCACCATGCGGATGTACCAGGTGCGGGTCAGCAGGATGCCACGCTGGGTGCCTGCCACCAGCTCAGCGGTGGATTTGCTGCCGCCACCCATCAGCAGATTGCCGGGGCGTGCCGTGGGCTTTTTGCCCTGCTTCTGCGCCCAGTAGCGTGAATATTGCAGATTGGCGATTTTGCCGTCCTTGATGATGTCCATGCGCTCGCGGGGCAGGCCTTCCCCGTCCCAGGGCATCACCGGCGCATCGGGGTGCCAGGGGTCGGAAAACAGGTGGACGCGCGGGTCGTAGACCTGTTCCCCCAGCTTGTTGCCACCGCCTTTCTTGGACAGGAAGCTGCGGCCCTCGTCGGCGCTGCGGGCATCGAAGAAATTCATCATGAAGCTGATCAGGCCGGCCGCGGCGGCCGGTTCCAGAATCACCGTGTATTTGCCCGGTTCCAGGGCCTTGGCTTCTGCCGAAGCCACCGCCTTGCGCATCGCGGTGCGGATGTCCTGATCGGCCTTGAAATCGGCGGCATCCTTGAGGTTGCGGCCCACCCAGCCCGAGCCGCGCCCGTTCTCAGTGCGGACGGTGCAGGTGTAGTTGAAGGCGGTGGCCTGCTGGTAGCCGAAATTGCCCTTGCTGTTGGCGAAGGCGACGAAACTCTGGCCGTCCTCGAGGAAGCCGGCGGCAATCAGCTTCTCTGCCTTGCAAGGCCCGATCGAGTCGGCGGCTACCTGGGCGCGAAACTCCGGCGTGATGGCCGCGGTGGAGGCACTGAAGGTGGCGCTGGGCGTGTATGCCTGCTTGTCGATCACCGGCATGTGCTCGGGGTTCTCCGGCGCCAGGCGGGCCAGGTCTTCGGCGCGATGCACCACGCGCTCCAGCGCGGCGTCGTCGAGCTCGTTGATGCTGGCCATGCCCACGCGTTTGCCGAAGGCCACCGACACATTGAGGCTGGTGTCGCTGACGATGCCGCTGGTGGAGACATTGTTGAGGGCGAAGCGGATGTTGCCCTCGACCGATCCGGTCAGCGAGGCCGTGCATTCGTCGGCCTTGCTGAGGGCGATGACCTTGTCGAGGATGGCCTTGGCCTGCGCTTCGGTGAGGATGCTCATGATGCGGGGTCTCCTTGCGCGTATCAGCCGAGGCTGCGTGCGGTGTTGATGACGTTGATGCCGTTGAAACGGGCGGTGGACGAGCCGTGCGAGACCGCCGAAACCTGCCCGGGTTGGCCCTTGCCGTCGAAGAACGAGCCGCCCAGGCGGTAGTCGCGCGCATCGGCAACGGCCACGCAGGCGTTCCAGAACTCCGGCGTGCGGATCTGGTAGGCCACGTCTTCGATTTGGCGGGTGATCCTGCCGTTCTTGATTTCGTAGAAGAGCTGGCCACCAAACTGCGCGTTGTAGCGCTGCTGGTCGATGGAGAACGAACCGTCGCCGATGATGTAGATGCCGTTTTCGACATCCTTGACGAGGTCGGCCACTGACAACGGCTGCTCGCCGGGGGCCAGCGAAACATTGGCCATGCGCTGGAACTGCACGCTGCTCCAGGAATCGGCGTAGCAGCAGCCGTCGGATTCGGTCTTGCCGAGAATGTGGGCCTGGTCGCGGATGGTCTGGAAATCCACAAGCTTGCCTTCACGGATCAGGTCCCACCGCTTGCACTTCACGCCTTCGTCGTCGTAGCCCACGGCCCCCAGGCTGCCGGGCTGGGTCTTGTCGGCGAAGATGTTGACCTGCGGGCTGCCGTACTGGAAGTGCGCCTCGCGCTTGTCCAGCGTGGCGAAACTGGTGCCGGCGTAATTGGCCTCGTAGCCCAGCACACGGTCCAGTTCCAAGGGGTGGCCTACCGATTCATGGATGGTCAACCAGGTGTTGGAGGGATCGAGCACGAGGTCGTACTTGCCGGGCTTGACCGAGGGGGCAGCCAACTTGCCCAACGCTTGCTTGGCGGCAGCGATGGCATCTTCGCGCATGTCATACGACTTGCCATAGACCACCACGCCATTGGGCAACACGGTCTTGCCAGAGGCGGCGCCGTCCAGATATTCGTACCCCATGCCCATGGGCGAGGAGAGGCCAGCACGGGAGCGGAACTTGCCGCTGGCCTTGTCGATGGCGGTCACCGTCATCGGGGCCCAGATGCGATGCACGTCCTGGTCGATGTAGGAGCCATCGGTGCTGGCGAAATATTTTTGTTCGTTGATCGCAAACAGCGTGGAGTTGACGAAGTTGGCGCCTGCGGCCATCGCGGCGGCATTCACCGAGAGCAACAGGTCGGCCTTGTCCTTTACCGGCACCTGCATGGCGTTTTTCTCGATCGGCGTCCGCCAGCGGGTTTCGCCGTAGCCGGGGGCCTTGGCCAACTGCACCGGCGTGGTCTGGAACTTGGCATTGGCCCGTGCGATGGCGGCTGCCTGCTGCGCGGCCTGCACCACGCCGCGCTGGCTGAGGTCGCTGGTGGCAGCAAAGCCCCAGGCCCCGTTGACGATGACGCGGATGCCCACCCCGGTGGATTCGCCGTTCATCACGCCCTGCACCTTGTTCTCGCGGGTCATCACCGCCTGCCGCAGATAGCGGCCGATGCGGACGTCGCAATAGCTGGCACCTGCGGCCTTGGCGGCGGACATCGCATCATCTGCAAGGCGCTTTTTGCGTGCAGGGTCGATGCCCTCCAGCAACTGTTCTGCGGCAATCGCCTTGCCGAACCAAGGGGGCAGCAGCAGGCCGCCGGCGGTCAGCCCGGACAGGGCAAGGAAGTCACGTCGTTGCAAGGCGGCTCTCCACGAAAAGGGCTGCAAGGGCAGCGGGAGGGATGGGCGGGGGATGCCCGCATGGCTCGATTCTCAACGCGCTTCCGGCGCTGGCGCAAATGACTTTCGACATGGATGCGCACAGGGCCTGCTCAGCCCAGCGAGCGTGCCGTGCTGATGATGTTCACCCCATCGAAACGTGCCGTGGGGGCTCCGTGCGAAACCGCGGACACCTGGCCCGGCTGGCCCTTGCCATCGAAGAACGAACCGCCAAGCCTGAAATCGCGGGCGTCACAGATGGCGCTGCAGGCGTTCCAGAATTCTGGCGTACGGATTTGGTAAGCCGTGTCCTCAACCATTTCGGCGATCTCGCCCTTGCGGATGCGGTAGCAGAGCTGGCCGCCAAACTGGGCGTTGTAGCGTTGCTGATCGATGGAGTAGGAGCCGCGGCCTAGCATGTACAGGCCATCATCCACGTCCTTGACCATCTGCGCCGGCGTCAGCGGCGTCTTGCCCGGTGTCAGCGAAACATTGGCCATACGCTGGAATTGCACGCTCTTCCAGGAGTCGGCATAGCTGCAGCCGTGCGAGGCCGTTTCGCCAAGGATGTGCACTTCGTCGCGTGTGGCCTGATAGTTGACCAGAATGCCGTCCTTCACCAGATCCCAGCGGCGCGTCTTCACGCCCTCGTCGTCGTAGCCCACGGCCCCCAAGCTGCCGGGTTCGGTCTTGTCGGCGGTGAAGTTGACGATCTCGCTGCCCCAGCGGAACCCTGCTTCGCGCTTGTCCAGCGTGGCGAAGCTGGTGCCTGCGTAATTGGCCTCGTAGCCCAGCACCCGGTCCAGCTCCAGAGGATGCCCCACGTTTTCGTGGATGGTCAAGAAGAGGTTGGACGGGTCGAGGACCAGGTCGTATTTGCCCGGCTTCACCGACGGGGCCTTGAGCTTCTGACGTGCCTGCCGAGCCGCCGCCACGGCGTCTTCCAGCGGGTCGTAGGCGCGGCCGTAGCCGGTCACGCCGCCGGGCAGGGCGTACTTGCCGGCCGCATCGCCGTCCAGAAACTCCCAGCCCATGCCCATGGGCGCGGACAGCCCGTTGCGGGTGCGAAACTTGCCGCTGGCCTTGTCCACCGCGGTGGCGGTGAACGGCAGCCAGATGCGGTGTACGTCCTGGTCGATCCAGGAGCCATCGCTGGAGGCGAAATACTTCTGCTCGTTGACGAGGAAGAGTTGGCTGTTGATGAAGTCGGCACCTGCCGACAAGGCGGCTGCATTGATCGCCAGCAGCAGCTCTACCTTGTCCTTGATGGGCACCGCCATGGCGTTCTTCCGGATCGGGGTCTGCCATTGCACCTCCCCCACGCCGGGCGTTGGCGCCAGTTGCACCGGACGATCGCGAAGGCGTGCGTTGGCGCGGGCAATGGCCACGGCATGCGCCACCGTTTCGCGAATGCCATTCGTGGTCTGTTGGTGGCTGGCCGCAAACCCCCAGGCCCCGTTGACGATCACCCGGATGCCGATGCCGGACGATTCGGCATTGGTCACGTTCTGGACCAGCCGTTCGCGGGTGAGGATGGCTTGGTTGAGGTAACGGCCGATGCGGATGTCGCAATAGCTCGCGCCCAGCGTCTTGGCCTGTGCCAGTGCGGCATCGGCCAAGGCCTTGTTGCGGGCCGCATCGGCAGGCGCCAGCAGCTGCTCGGCGGCGACAAGGCGTGCATTGGGCACCATCAAGCCGGCGAGCCCGAAACCGGCCATGGCAAGGAACTCTCGACGTTGCAAGGCGGGCCTCCTCGGGTGCAATTGCGGTCGGTACCGAATGGTTCCGATTCTTGGCAGCCATCTGTGGGGCGTCAAATGCCTTTTGGCAGGGGTCTCACCCGTCTGCCAGCAGCTGGGCCGGGTAGTCCTCTTCGGCCAATGCGGCAATCACGGCAGCGGCATCGAAGCCCCCCTTTGCCAAGAGTTCACCACGCTGCAGATCCACCTCGACCAAGGCAGCAGGGTCCAGCGCCTGCACCGCCCTGGTCACCGCATTGACGCAATGTTGGCAGCGCATGTTGTCTACCTTGAATCGCATGTCCTGACTCCGGTTGTTGAATGCAGGCCAGCTTCGGGCTTGCCTGCATGGGAAGGTCAAGCGCAGGCTGTGTTGACCTTCCCATGTTGTCAAGGCTGACACTTGGGGAACTTCAGGAAACAAAGAATCCGCTGTCATGTCAGACACCACGTACACGCTCAGCATCCAAGGGATGACCTGCGCCTCCTGCGCCGGCCGGGTAGAGCGCGCCTTGCGCAAAGTCACCGGCGTGCTGGAAGCGAGCGTGAACCTTGCCACCGAGACCGCCAGGATCCAGGGCAGCATGGACGTGGCCGCATTGCTGCAGGCGGTGGAAAAGGCCGGTTATGGTGCCCGTGAAGTGCAACCGCTTGCAGCTGCACCCGCGGCAGCGAACGGCGCTGAATCACGCCATCTTCTGTTGGCGGCTGTTTTGTCACTGCCGCTGCTGATGCCGATGCTGCTGATGCCGTTGGGCATCCATTGGCAGCTCCCCGGATGGGTGCAATGGGGGCTGGCCACGCCGGTGCAGTTCTGGCTGGGGGCCCGGTTCTATCGTGCCGGTTGGGCCGCATTGCGTACGGGCGGCAGCAACATGGACCAATTGGTGGCGCTGGGCACCAGTGCTGCGTACGGCCTGAGCGTTTACCACCTGCTGGCGCCGGGAACGGCCCATCACGCACCACCGCTGTATTTCGAGTCTTCGGCGGTGGTGATCACGTTGATCCTGTTGGGCAAGTGGCTGGAACACCGGGCCAAACGGCAGGCCAGCGAGGCCATTCGTGCCCTGCAGGCATTGCGGCCCGAGACCGCCCGTGTCCTGCGCGATGGGCAGGAGACCGAAGTGCCGGTCTCCAGCGTGGCCGCAGGCGAGGTGGTGGTGGTACGGCCGGGGGAACGGATGCCGGTAGACGGCGTGGTGCTGGAAGGGCGCAGCCACTGCGACGAGTCCCTGTTGACCGGAGAGGCGCTGCCAGTGCCCAAGGCGCCCGGTGACCCGGTGGTGGGCGGCGCAGTGAACGGCGAGGGGCGTCTGCAGGTCAAGGTGCGGGCAGTGGGGGCCGAATCGGTATTGGCGCGGATCGTGCGTCTGGTGGAGGACGCGCAGGCGAAGAAGGCGCCGATCCAGCGCATTGTCGATCGGGTCAGCGCAGTTTTCGTCCCGGTCGTCGTCGGTCTTGCCCTGATGACCTTGCTGGGATGGGGGCTGGCAACCGGAGACTGGAGCCGGGGGCTGCTCAATGCCGTGGCGGTCCTCGTCATCGCTTGCCCGTGTGCGCTGGGACTGGCCACGCCCACCGCGGTCATGGCCGGTACGGGGGTGGCAGCACGTGCCGGGATTCTGATTCAGGACGTGGACGCGCTGGAGACCACCCGTCAGCTGCAGACGCTCGCTTTCGACAAGACCGGCACATTGACGCTGGGGCAGCCGGCATTGATGCAGGTGCAAGCCTTGGACGGGA
The DNA here is from genome assembly GCA_963205445.1 of Pseudomonadota bacterium. GTDB lineage: Bacteria > Pseudomonadota > Gammaproteobacteria > Xanthomonadales > Xanthomonadaceae > Thermomonas. Next base: position 29,975 of record CAUJJG010000024.1, on the reverse strand, counting down.
CGGAAGCGGCATTGCTGACCCGGGCGGCGGCCCTGCAGTCGGGCAGCGAACATCCCTTGGCCAAAGCCGTGTTGCGCGCCGTCGACACCCGCGGCCTGGGCTGGCACCCCGCCGATGCGGTGACTGCCGTCGCCGGACGCGGGGTCATGGGCCGGATCGACGGGGTGCCGTTTGCACTGGGGCATGCACGCTGGATGGCCGAGCTGGACGTGGACCTTGCCTCTGGCCATGCGGCGTCCATGGCGGCGTCCCAAGCCGGGTGGACGCAGTCCTGGCTGGCCTGCAAGATGGGCGGTGTGTGGCGGCTGCAGGGGCTACTGGCCTTCGGGGATGCGCCGCGTCCGCAGTCGCGGGCGGCCATCGCTGCCCTGCACGCGCTTGGGCTGCGGACGGTCATGCTGTCTGGTGACAATCGGGCTGCGGCGCAGGCGGTCGCGGCGCAGGTGGGGATTGCAGATGCCGACGTGCGTGCCGAGGTATTGCCCGAGGGCAAGGCCGAACTGATTCGCACAATGGCGGCCAACGGGCCCGTGGGCATGGTGGGCGATGGCCTGAACGATGCCCCTGCACTGGCCGCTGCCACGGTGGGGTTTGCCATGGGCAGCGGCACCGACGTGGCCATGCACGCTGCCGGCGTGACCTTGATGCGCCCTGACCCGCGGCTGGTGGCAGACGCCATCGACATTTCCCGGCGTACGGTGCGCAAGATCCACCAGAACCTGTTTTGGGCGTTTGCCTACAACGTGGTCGGCATACCTCTGGCGGCTTTCGGCCTGCTGGACCCGATGCTGGCCGGTGCTGCGATGGCGCTGTCCAGCGTCAGCGTGGTCACCAATGCCCTGCTGTTGCGGCGGTGGTCGCCGCGCGCCCGTGATCAAGGAGACTGAAATGCCTGCCCATCGCGTTCGCCCCGAACTGGCCGCTGCTCTGGAGCAAGGCCTGCACAACATCGGGCAGGCTGCCTTGGCCAGTGGCGTTTCGACCAAGATGATTCGCCACTACGAGCAGATCGGCCTGATTCCCGAGCCGGCGCGTACCTTCGCCAATTACCGCCTCTACAACGACAGCGACCTGCACCGGCTTCGCTTCATCAAGCGCGCGCGCTCGCTGGGGTTTTCCATCAAGCAGATCGAAACCCTGCTGGCGCTCTGGAACGATCCGGGCCGCGCCAGCGCTGAGGTGAAGCGCCTGGCGCAGTCCCATGCCGACGCGCTGGGTGAAAAAATCCGTGAGCTGCAGGGCATGCAGCGCAGCCTGGAGAATTTGGCCCGTCAATGCCATGGCGACGGCCGTCCCGACTGCCCGATTCTCGATGACCTTGCCACTTGAGACGCGTGCCGGGTTGGCTTGCAGAACGTCGGCATGGCGATGCGGACGTTTCCGACGCACCTACGGGCACTTGCCCGACGGACAGCAAACCGGAATGCGTGCACCCTGCCCACATCTGGTCAAGGGAGCAGGGGCATGTCGAGAAGCAGGGCATGGCTATGCGGTTTGCTGGCCCTGTGGCTGGCGGCACCGCTGGCGGCGGGCACCTTGTACCGTTGCCTCGACGCTGCGGGGCGCGTGAGTTACCAGTCCCAGGGGTGCGGCCACGGGCAGCGCCTGACATCAACCGTGGTTTACCGCTCGGTACCTGAGCCGCCGGCACGGCCAGCCTTGTACCGGCCCGAACAGCGCAAGATTCGGCAGGCCAGCGCTCGCAGTGTCCGCAGGGTGGTCACCGATGCGGACCGATGCCAGCAAGCCAAGCTGAAACGGGCGGACCAACTGGAGCGCTTGGGTTTGAAGCGCACCTTTTCGCAGCTCAGCCAAGCCGATGCCCAGGTACGCGCCCAATGCCGGTATTGAACGGGGCCGCCCGCAGCCTCGCTGCGCGTCCGTGGCTTGGTCAGGCGTAGGACAGCAGAGCCTTGATGCGGTCGCGGTCGTACCCGGACCATGACCCATTGGCCGTTTCCACCACCGGGACGCTGCGAAAGCCCAAGCCCAGCAGGCGTTGCAGTGCGCCCCGGTCCTGCATCAGGTCAACGGCGGTGTAATCGATGCCGAGAATTTCCAGGTCACGCTTGGTGGAGTCGCATTGGGGGCAGTCGGGCTTGGAATAGACGATCACGGACATGGCAGGCTCCTGGGGTGCAGGGTCGGGGTGGAACGGAGGTAGGGAGGGGCATGGCCCGGGGCATCAGGGCCGGGTCAGAAATCCACGGCAAACACAGCGTCCTCGTCGTCGCGCTTCATGACGCCCACCTTGTATTGCGCGGTGTCTTCCTCCTGGTTGGACGCCTGAATCTTGCCCATGTCCAGCCAGTTTTCCATGTATTTCAATGGGTTGGTTCTCACAAGGGGGAAGCTGGCCTCCGCTTCCAGAGCAAAAAACGTGATCACGTCGGTGGCACTGAAATACACCCAATCCTTCATCATCTGGCAGGTCACGCCGGTCAGTTCGCGGCCTTCGGAGAAGGCGTATTCGGTCCAGGCCGTTTCGCTGGCCACCACTTCGTTGATGATGGCGACGATGCTGTCCCGGCAGTTGGCGAAGGCGGCCTGGCCGCGGGGCGTCTTGTAGAGCGCTTTCAACACCTCCTTGCCGTATTGCACATGCACTTCGAATTCGTCCTGGGCGATCTTCTGCACCGCCTTGCCGATGGGTTGGAACAGGCCGGTGGATTCGCAGATGCCGAAGGTCACCGCAAAGGAGGCCATGAACTGGATCCGCTCCATGCACAGCAGGGTGACCACGAACAGATAGGCAGCGTCGAACACCCGCTGGTCGTTGGGCAGATCGCCACGGGCATAGGCCTGGCTGGTGGCAAGCGCATCACCAAAGGCTTCACCCACCACCTCCAGACGTGCCATCGCCTCCTTCACGGAGAGGATCTCCTCGAGGATGTCGTCGGGGTTGTCAAAACTGTTGCGGACGATCTCCGAATAGGTGGCCGCATGCACGATCTCGTTGCGCGTGATCTCCACCCAGCCGGCCCAGGCTTCGGAGCTGGTGCACAGCGGTGCCAGCACGGCGGCGATGGAGCGGGCAGCCACGCTGTCGGCTTCCCACTGCCAGGCCAGCGTCTTCACCATCATGTCGTAGGTGCTTTTGTCGCAGGTCTTGAACTGGACGTTGCAGGGCGCGTAGTCGAACTCGTTTTCGTCCCAGTCCTGGCTTTTGAGCGTCTTGTAGAGCTTCCAGAGCGTTGGATAGTGTTTGTTGATGGTGTCGAACAGGCCCGGGTCGGAACCCAGCAGGATTTCCGGCGCCTCGTAATCGGTTTTGCCGGTATTGAAGATTTTCTGGGGCAATGGGGTCATGGCGGATGTTTGCGGTAAGGCGCCCGCGCGGGCGGCCGTTGCGGGGGTCAGAGCGTGCAGCCTTCGCAGGCGGTTTCGCCCTGGCCTTCATGCATGCGGGTGGCGTCGTTCACCGACAGGCCTGAGGCCACGTTGGAGTTGTAGTAGTAGCGGGTCTTGATGCCGTACTTGAACATCGCGAAGTACTGCGCCAGCAGCGCCGTGCTGCCCACTTTTTCGTCACCGCGGATCCGTCGCCACAGGTCGGCGCTGATGGCCTGATCCGTGAATTTCTGGAAGACCGCATAGGCCTTGAGCATGTCGACTTCGTCGATGTCCCAGGCCGATTGGTAGTGCACATCCGGGTCGTCGCTGTCGGGGGCGGCCCAACGGATGGTGACGTTGCCGTCGGTCTTGCCCAGGGTGGCGTCGCGCACCGGATAGATGCTGTTGGGCTGACCCAAGGCCTTCGAGGACGATTCCCCCGGCATGTAGGCCACCAGGCAGGAATGGCCGATGCCGCCATTGGCCACGATCTCGCGGCGCAGGGCTTCCCAGTCGTATCGGTACTGGAAGTCGCCCAGCGCATCCACGTTGCGGTTGTAGGTGTCGATGGGCAGCCAGCCGTCACCCCAGCGGGTCTTGTGCATCCAGCGGGGCTTGCCGCGTTCGCGCGCAAGCCGCAGTGAGGCCTTGATGGCGAAATACATGTGGCGTTCGGCGATTCGGTGCAGTTCCTCACGGCCTTCCCGGGTGTCGAAGCGCAGGCGTTTGCGTGCCATCACCGTTGCCACGCCCATCAGGCCCACGCCGGCATTCATGCGTGCCTTGGCAGTCACGCCGATGTGCGGCAGCGGGTAATGGCTGTGCTCGATGCAGTAGTCGATCATCTTCAGGGTGAGGTACATCGCTTCCTCGTACCCGGCATCGTCATCCTCGGCGATGTTGTCGCAGGCGATGGCGCCCAGCGAGCACAGCGCCACCTCCGGTTCCGGGTAGCTTGCTTCCACGCGCAGGACATCCAGCACCTGGCCGTCGTCATCGACGACGATGTCGCCACTGACCAGCTCGCCGGCGAAGACTTTGCGGCCATCCATGGCACGGGTCAGGGCGGCGTTGAAATTGACGCGCCGGGTTGAGCCGTCACCCAATGCCAGCACCACGTAGCCGACTTCCTCGTCCGAGTAGAGGTCCCGCATGTCCTGGTAGGGGCGGTTGGGTTCGCAGATCTCCAGACAGAGGTTGCTGGAGTGGATCGGTTCCTTGAAAGGCGTGTGGCGATTCATCTCGTCGATGTTGGCCAGATAGGCCACGCCGGTTTCCAGCGCTTCGTTCAGGGATACCAGCAGCAGGTCGCGCGGATTGAAGACCTCCTTGCGGAAGTCGGGGTCGTGCTCCAGGCGTTCGTACTCCTTGCGGAAACCGTCGCTGTCGCCGCTGAAGAACAGGGCGGTCAGTGCGGGCGCCGTGTGCACGTTGAAGGAAAAAGCGCTTTCGTTGCGCGCGGCTTTCTCGGCAAACAGGCGGTTGGTGACCAAGGCGTAGTGCAAGTCGCGGTTCTTGCGGTCCTCGGTGCTGCGCGGGTTGCGGAGGTAGGCGATGATTTCCGCTTCCGGATCGAAGCCGGAGTAGTAGGTGGTGCAGGCGCCACCGCGCCCGGCCTGCATGTTGGCATGCACGGCCTTGCCCAGCGAGGCGAAGTAGGGAAGCTTGCCCATGTGTTCGATCAGGCCGCCGCGCACCGGGTCGCCCTTGCTGCGGGTGATCAGATGGCTGCCGATACCGGCGGAAGCCGCAGTCATCCGGTAAGCGATGTGGTCACCCACGGCCAGCGAGGCTTCGCTGTCGCCGGTGACGTACAGGCAGCAGGAGGCAAAACCGCGCAGCTTGGTGCCGAGGTTGACGTAATTGGGCGTGGGTGCGGAGATGCGCTTGTCGGCAAAGGCTTCGTAAATGCGACGGACCAAGGCCAGCCGCTGCGGCCGCGGCGTGTGCTCCGCCAAGGCCATGGCCATCCGCATGTAAACGAATTGCTGGGTTTCGTATTCCTGCCCGGTGGTGCGGTTTTGCAGGCTGTATTTGCGGCGAATGTAATGCAGGGAGAAATGCGGGGTCTCATAGTCGCGCGCGTGGTCGATCACCGCCTGCAGCACGCGGTATTCCTCTGCATCGTAGGCCAGTGGCACCATCACGCCGTCCTCCACCATGCGCGCGTGCAATTCGGCCAGGGTCGGGATGCGGGCGCCGTGGATCAGCTTGTGCAGATGCGGGGCATACAGGCGCCCGGCCATCCGGTAATAGGACCAGGTTTCCTTGTCCAGGCAGTTCTGGATGAGTTTTTCCTGCAGCTCGACGCTGCTCACCTGGTCTGGCATTGCACTCATCACGTTGATGACGATGCTGCTCCAGTCCACCTTGTCGCCGAAGGAGGAGGCGGCCCATTTGCCCCAGCCGTTGAGCTTGCGGGGAATGTAGGGCTCGCTGCGGCCGTCACGTTTGAGGATGTTGCGGGTGAACGGGCGGCGCGTATCCGCGGGCACGGTGGTCGTTGGTGATGCGGCATCGGCGGCATCAACGGCAGCAGTGTGCGCTTCCGCCATCGCCAGCAGGGAGTCGTCCATCGGGTGCATGCAAGTGTCCCCAGCCCGGGGCAAAACCCGGGCGCAACAGTGCGTTTGCCTGCTCCCGCGCGCAGGGCCTGCGGTGAATGCTGCCTGGGTGGACGCGTACAGACCTGCGGCGATGGCCGCAGCGAGTCTGCAACGCGCTTCCCCGCGGAAGCGGTCACCTGCACCGGGCAGCTGGTTCAGTCTCGGTCACGGGCGTCTCATGGCCTGCGACCGGGCCGGGGCCCGATGTGTCGGCAGGTCTTCGGACTTGCGGACGCGGGCCTGGGCCCACCTACTTGGCTTGGCTTCCCGGGGGCTGCGCCCCAGTGCCGTTGTTGCCGTTCGTTTCCGCTTACCGCTGCGGGGCAGTTCCGGATTCGCACCGGATTCCCTTTTCAGCCCGCCCCCCCGATTGCAGGGGTCGGGACACCGACGCGCACAACATATGGGGCCAAGGTTTGCCTGTCAACACAAAATGTACGCATGGCCGGCGGTGTGGTGGCTGAGGCCGGCCCTGGGCCGTAAGCCCTCAGCGGCGGAACTGCAGGCGTTGCCCCTGTGGGCTGCCAACCAGCTTGCTGCCATCCCAAGCCAGTTCGCCGTTGACCCAGGTCGAGGCGATTTTCGAGCGGAAGGTGGTGCCCTCGAATGGCGACCAGCCGCAGCGGCTCAGCACGTCTTCGCGATGGACGGTGAACGGAGTGTCCTCCACCAGCACCAGATCGGCGGCATAGCCCTCGCGCAGGAAGCCGCGGTTGTCCACGTCAAACAGCTGGGCCGGGGCGTGGGCAAACTTCTGCACCACCTGCGCCGTTGTCAGCAGGCCGTCGTGGACCTTCTCCAGCGCCACGTTGAGCGCGTACTGCACCAGCGGCAGGCCACTGGGCGCGCCGGCGTAGGGTTTGGATTTTTCTTCCAGCGTATGCGGGGCGTGGTCGGTGGCCAGCACGTCGATCACGTCCTCGGCCAGCGCGCGCAGGATGGCATCGCGGTCGGCCTCGTCCTTGATCGCCGGATTGCATTTGATCCAGTTGCCCAGCCGCGCATAGTCGGGGCGGGCAAAGTGCAGGAAGTGCACGCAGGTTTCGGCGGTGATCTGCTTGCGGCTGCCATCGGCACGGATCAGCGGGCCGCGCTCGAACAGCGCCAGCTCGTCGGCGGTGCTGATATGCAGCACGTGCAGGCGGGTGCCGTGGCGGCGCGCCAGCGCGATCGCCAGCCGGGTGGACTTGATGCAAGCCTCGCGCGAGCGGATGTCGGGATGGCATTCCACCGGGATGTTTTCGCCGTATTTCGCCTGATAGTCGGCGAATGTGGCGTCGATCATCGGAGTGTCTTCGCAGTGGGTGATGATCGGCACCGGGCAGTCGCGGAAGATGCCGTCCAACGTGTCCGGGTCGTCCACCAGCATGTTGCCGGTGGAGGCCCCCATGAACACCTTCACCCCCGGCGTGGCCTTGGGATCGAGCGCGCGGATCGCCTCCAGATTGTCGTTGGACGCGCCATGATAGAAGCCGAAATTGGCCCAGCTGCGGCCGGCAGCGCGGCGGTACTTGTCCTCCAGCGCGGCGCTGTCCAGAGTCGGTGGCTTGGTATTGGGCATGTCCATGAAGCTGGTCAAGCCACCGGCCGCCGCCGCCGCCGATTCGGTGGCGATGTCGGCCTTGTATTCCATCCCCGGCTCGCGGAAATGCACCTGGTCGTCGATCATCCCCGGCAGCAGGCGACGGCCGTTGGCGTCGATCACGGTTTCGCCGGGTTTGGCGGACAGGCCGCTGCCGATGGCCTCGATGCGGCCATCAGCAAAACGCAGGTCGCCGTCGAATTCGCGCCCTTCGTTGATCAGGCGGGCGTTGACGATCAGGGTGGAGGTCATGGGGCGTCCTTTGGGTGGGGCGGTACCGGATCGTGGCCGCCAGGGTGCAGGGGGTGACAGCGGGCGACGCGCCGCGCGGCAAGCCAGCTGCCGCGCAGGGCGCCAAAGCGCGCAATGGCGCCCATGGCGTATTCAGAGCAGGTGGGGACGAACCGGCAGCGTGTCCCCAGCAGGGGGCTGATCCAGCGTTTGTAGCCGCGCAGCAACGCGATGAGGGCTTGTTCGATCACAATCTGGAAGGCGGACAGTCGGGGCAGGCCTGCGTGCGGTTGCCGCCTTGCGCGTGGCAGGGTATAACAGCCCGCCTTCCCGCCTCAAGGGACAACCGAAGGAATACCTGGACGTGGCAGTGAAGAAACCCGCGAAAAAGGCCGCCAAGCCGGCCAAGAAGGTCGTTCCGGCGAAGCAGCATGCGTCCGCCAAGCTGCCCGCCAAGGCGAGCCCCAAGGCTGCGACAAAACAAGCTGCGGCGAAGTCGGCCAAGCCATCCAAGCAGGCAGGTGCTGCCAAGAAGGCCAGCGTCGTGACCAAGCTCGTCAAGGCCGCCAAATCGGCATTCGTGAAGTCGGCTCCGGCAAAACCCGCCAAACCGGCCAAGGCAGCTCCAGGCAAGACGGCACCGGCCAAGACGGCACCGGCCAAGACGACACCGGCCAAGACGGCACCAGCCAAGACGGCACCAGCCAAGACGGCACCAGCCAAGACGGCACCAGCCAAGACGGCACCAGCCAAGACGGCACCGGCCAAGACGGCACCGGCCAAGACGGCTCCGGCCAAGACGGCTCCAGCCAAGGCGGCTCCAGCCAAGGCGGCTCCAGCCAAGACGGCTCCAGCCAAGACGGCTCCAGCCAAGACGGCTCCAGCCAAGACGGCTCCGGCCAAGACGGCTCCGGCCAAGACGGCTCCAGCCAAGGAGGCTCCTGCCAAGGCGGCTCCGGCCAAGGACAAGCAGGAAGCGCCGGCAGCGACAGCTGCACAGCGGAAACAAGACGAACGCAAGAATCTGGCTACACCGGCAGCCAAGCCGGAAGTAGTCAAGCCAAAAGAGAAAGGAAAAGTGATGGTTGCGGTGAAGAAAACGTCCGGCGGGCAGTCAGCGCCCAAAAGTCAACATAAAGTCGTGCCGTATCAGACGGATGAGATGACGGGGCGCCCGATCCTGCCGGTGGGCTACAAGCCCGCTGCCGACGAGGAATACATGAATCCTCTGCAGCTGGAGTATTTCCGCCAGCGTCTGCAGCAGTGGCGTGCCGATCTGGTTGAGGAGTCCAAGCAGACGATCGAAAACCTCAAGGAAGAGGTGCGGGATATCGGTGACGAGGCCGAGCGTGCGACCCGCGAAACCGAAAACTCGCTGGAACTCCGCACCCGCGACCGCTATCGCAAGCTGATCGGCAAAATCGACAGCACCCTCAAGCGCGTGGACAACGGCGAATACGGGTTTTGCGTGGACACCGGTGAGGAAATCGGCTTGGACCGCATGGAGGCCCGCCTGACGGCCGAGCGTACCATCGACGCTCAGGAGCGCTGGGAGCACCTGCAAAAGCAGATGGGCGATTGACGGGCTGACGTTACCTGATCAAGCAAAGACCCCGCATCTCGCGGGGTCTTTTGCTATTGAAGCTCGCGCAGATCCAGCCGGCGCAGGCGTGGCGCTTTCAGGGCCGTTACCCCGGCCACGCCCATGGTGACGAACCCGCCCACCACCACCGCAGGCACCAGCCCCAGCACCCGGGCCATCGATCCGGCATAGAACGCCCCCAGCTCATTGGATGAACTGATGAAGATGCTGTTGATCGAGGAGACGCGACCCCGCATCTCGTCCGGCGTTCTCAGTTGGAGGATGGTGGAACGCAGCACGACCGACACCCCATCGCACACCCCGGACAGCAGCAGGAAAACGAACGACAGCCACAATGCCGTACTCAGGCCGAAGCCGATGTTGCAGGCCCCGAAGCCCACCACTGCCAGCAGCAACAGGCGACCGGCCCCTGCTTCCAGCGGCCGTCGCGACAGCCAGGCCGCAACTGCCAGTGAGCCCACGGCAGGTGCCGCACGCAGGACGCCCAACGCTTCCGGACCTGCCTGCAGAACATCCTTGATGAAGGCCGGGGCCAGTGAAATCGCCCCACCCAGCAATACCGCAAACATGTCCAGCGCCAGGGCCGCCAGCAGGAGTTGGTCGCTGAAGACGAAGCGCATGCCCTGCGCGATGCTGGCAAACACCGGGCCGCGCTGCTGGGTTTGTGCCGGCTCGCTCACCGGCATTCGCAGCAATGCGGCCGCAGCCGCCAGGGCGAACACCATGGCCAGCGCATAGGTCAGCGATTTGCCGACCGCGGCGACCAATATCCCGCCGATGGCCGGGCCCAGTACAAGGCCGGACTGGAATGCCATGCTGCCCATGCTGGCGCCCCGGGTGAACTGGTCACGCTGCAGGACGCGAGCGAAAAGTGCGTTGTAGATGGGGCCAAGAAACGAGCGGCCGATGCCGCCAATGGCGACGGCGAGGTAAATCAACCAAAGTCTCTGGCCCAACATGCCCGCCGCGGCCAATGACAAGCCGACGGCATTGGCGGCCAACAGAGTGCAGGCCGCCGCCCCCAACTTGCGCCTTGGCAGATGGTCCACCAGATAACCGGAAAAGGGGGCCACGCAAAAGAACGGCAGTACTTCAGCCAGCCCGATCAGACCCAGCGCCAGCGGGTCGCGGGTCAGTTCGTACACATGCCAACCCACCGTGACGGCGACGATCTGATAGGACAGCAGGGTGCAGATTCGGTACAGCATCAGCCAGCGGAAGCCGCGGCTCTGCAGCGGCGAGGCTGGCGCCGTGTTCATCCTTGCTGGGCAGTGCGGGCGTTGTCGCGGATGAAGGTCAGCAGGGACGCCAGACCATTGCTGCGGGTGGGGGACAGGTGCTTGGCCAACCCGATCGAGGCGATGTAGTCCGGTTCGGTCGCCAGAATCTCCGCGGCACTGCGGCCCGAATAGACGCGCAAAGCCAGGTAGATCAGGCCGGAGACGATGGCTGAATCGCTGATCGAATGGAACTGGAGCCGGCTCGCATCGCCTTCGGCCACGATCCAGACCAATGACTGACAGCCATGCAGGCGATTGGCCTCGGTTTTCCAGGTTTCCGGGAATTCCGGAAGCTTGCGGCCGAGGTCGATCAGGTACTGATAGCGCTCAGACCAGTCGGAAAAAAAACCGAACTCGTCCGCGATGGCCGCCTGCGCTTCGGCAGCGGTGGCCTCCAGCGGGAAAGGGGTCATGTTCATGCGCGCTTCCAGCGCACGCCCTGCGGCGTGTCCTCGAGCAGGATGCTTTCCGCGGCCAGCTGGTCGCGGAGGGCGTCGGCGCGGGCGAAATCACGGGCTTTTTTGGCCGCTGCCCGTTCGTCCACCAGGGCTTGGATACGGGCATCGTCTTCGCCGGACGCGCCGCGGGCAAACCAATCTGCCGGCGCCTGCTGCAGCAGGCCCAGCACCTGGCCGGCACCCAGCAGCTGCGCCTTGAGCGCGGCCTTGTCCGCAGTGTTTGTGGCCTTGCGCGCTTCGCCGGCAATGCGGGCGATCTCTGCCAGTGCCGCCGGGGTGTTGAGGTCGTCGTCCAGTGCCGCTTCGATGCTGGCGGGGATGGTCACTTCCGTAGTGACATCGACCAGATCCCGCAAGGTGCCGTAGAGGCGATCCAGGGTGCGCACGCTCTGTTCAATCAGGCCATCGCTCCATTCCAACGGTTGCCGGTAATGGGCCGAGAGCAGGGCGTAGCGCAGGGCTTCCGGTGGGTGCTGGCGCACCAGATCGTGCACGCGCTGGATGTTGCCCACCGACTTGGCCATCTTGGCGCCGCCAAAGTTCAGCATGCCGTTGTGCAGCCACCAGCGCGCAAAGGGGGCACCGCCGTGGGCACACTCGCTTTGCGCCACTTCATTCTCATGGTGCGGGACCTGCAGGTCCACGCCGCCGGCGTGAATGTCGATGGTCGGGCCCAGATGGGCTTCAGCCATCGCCGAGCATTCGATGTGCCAGCCGGGGCGGCCGCGGCCCCAGGGCGAATCCCAGCCGGGCAGGTCGTCGGTCGACGGCTTCCACAGCACGAAATCGCCGGGGTCGCGCTTGTAAGGCGCCACCTCGATGCGGGCGCCGGCCAGCATCTCGTCGGTATCGCGCCGCGAAAGCTTGCCATAGCCTTCGAAACTGGCGACCGAAAACAGCACATGGCCCTCGGCGGCATAAGCGTGCCCATCGCGGATCAGGCGCTCAACCATCGCGATGATCTGGTCGATATGCTTGGTGGCTTCCGGCTCGATGTCGGGCGCGAATACGCCGCTGACGCCAAGCCGGGCCATGTCATCGCGATACGCCGCCGCATACTTGTCGGTGATGGCGGAGATGGGCGTACCCAGATCCTTGGCGGCCTGATTGATCTTGTCGTCCACGTCGGTGATGTTGCGGGCGTACCGCAGGCCACCATGACGGCGGCGGAGCAGGGCGGCCAGCACGCCGAAGACTACCGGCCCGCGGGCATTGCCGATATGCACGAAGTTGTAGACGGTGGGGCCACAGACATACATCGTGGGGCTGTTGGCCACGAGTGGCTGGAAGGCTTCGAGGCGACGGCTCAGGGTGTTGTAAAGGTGCAGGCTCATGATGGCGGACGCGTGGGATACGCCATTGTAGCGGCCGATGGGCTCCATACCCTGCGACAGCAACGATTCAGATGTTCGATGGCAGACCCGATAGACTTTCGTCATGCCGAGCCTTTGTCCGCGCCCTGCCTGGTTCCTCGCTGCCGCATTGGTTTGCGCTGGCCTGTGCCCGCGCCCGGCCGCCGCGCAGGCCGCCCCTCGCGAGACGGTGGTTCCGGTCGAGAACGTACGCTATGACTACGCGCAGGTGTTGGCGGTACGTCCCGTTTACCAGATCCTCCGGGCCACCAGCACCGAGCGGGTCTGCGACATGCGGGACGACGCGCGCGGCAACCGGCTTTCCCGTGTCGTCAACGCCGTGCGCGATCGCCTTGGTTCTGGTTCGACGACGAACGAGGAGCGCGATGCCGGCCTCGAAAATTGCAGGACCGAGCCCGTGGTGAAGGAGTTTCGTCGGACGATCGCCTACGACGTCGACTACATGTACCGCGGCAGCAAGTTCCGTACCCGCATGGACCGCGACCCGGGCAACCGCCTGCGTATTCGGATTTCGATCAGCCCCCAGCCCTTCGACTGAGCGCTTGCGCTGCATTGCACAACGTGCGAGCATTCCCCGTTCATGAACGCCCCTATCGCCACGCGCTACGCTGACTCTGCCCGGATGGCCTCCGGCATGACGTCGCGCGCGCGCCGACCGGAACCCCACATCCTCGCTGGGTAACCCGGAGCGCACTGCTGCGTCACATTTCCGAAAACCCAGCCCCGCAGGCTGGGTTTTTTCGTTTCTCCACTTCCTTTCATTGACGAGCCCACCGATGAAGCACTTTCTCAATACCCAGGATTGCAGCCGTGCCGAGCTGGATGCGCTGCTGGCGCAGGCTGCCGTGTTCAAGCGCGAGAAGCTGGGGGATGCGCTGAAAGGGCGCTCGATCGCGCTGGTGTTCTTCAATCCGTCGATGCGCACCCGCACCAGCTTCGAGCTGGGCGCCTTCCAGCTCGGCGGCCACGCCATCGTGCTGCAGCCGGGCAAGGACGCCTGGCCGATCGAGTTCAACCTCGGCACGGTGATGGATGGCGATACCGAGGAGCACATCAAGGAAGTGGCGCAGGTGCTGGGCCGCTATGTGGACCTGATTGGCGTGCGCGCCTTCCCCAAGTTCATCGACTGGGCTTATGACCGCGAGGACGTGGTGCTGAAGTCCTTTGCGAAGTATTCGCCGGTGCCGGTGATCAACATGGAGACCATCACCCACCCCTGCCAGGAGCTGGCCCACGCGCTGGCCCTGCAGGAGCACTTCGGCACCAGCGACCTGCGCGGCAAAAAGTACGTGCTGACCTGGACCTACCACCCCAAGCCGCTGAACACCGCGGTGGCCAACTCCGCCCTGACCATTGCAACGCGCCTAGGGATGGACGTGACGCTGCTTTGTCCGACCGAGCAGTACGTACTGGACGAGCGCTATATGGGCTGGGCGCAGCAGAACGTGGCCGAAAGCGGCGGCTCGCTGACCGTCAGCCACGACATCGAAAGCGCCTACGCCGGCGCCGACGTGGTCTACGCCAAGAGCTGGGGCGCGCTGCCGTTCTTCGGCAACTGGGGCCCGGAAAAGCCCATCCGCGACCAGTACCAGCATTTCATGGTCGACGAGGCGAAGATGGCGCTGACCAATGACGGCGTGTTCTCGCACTGCCTGCCGCTGCGCCGCAACGTCAAGGCCAGCGACGCGGTGATGGACTCGCCGCGCTGCATCGCGATCAACGAAGCCGAAAACCGCCTGCATGTGCAGAAGGCGATCATGGCCGCGCTGATCGGCCGCTGAGCCATTGCCTTCCCAATAATTTCAAAGACCCCCACGGATTCCTGACATGACCTCTCCCAACGACTCCCGCGACATCGTGCTGGCCTTCTCCGGCGGCCTCGACACCAGCTTCTGCGTGCCCTATCTGAAGGAACAGGGTTGGAACGTGCATACCGTGTTCGCCGATACCGGCGGCGTCAGCGCCGAGGAGCGCGCCACCATCGAGGCGCGCGCGGCCGAGCTGGGCGTGGCCTCGCACGTCACCATCGACGGCGGCGCGGCGCTTTGGCGCGATTTCGTCAAGCCCTTCGTCCACGCCGGCGAGGGCTACCAGGGCCAATACCCGCTGCTGGTCTCCGACCGCTACCTGATCGTCGATGCCTCGTTGGCGCGTGCCGCCGAGCTGGGCACCAATGCGATTGCGCATGGCTGCACCGGCATGGGCAATGACCAGGTGCGCTTTGACCTGGCGGTGAAGTCGCAGGGCAGCTATCGCATCGTCGCGCCGATTCGCGAGATCCAGAAGCAGCACACCCAGACCCGCGCCTATGAGCAGGCCTATCTGGAAGAGCGCGGCTTTGGCGTGCGCGCCAAGCAGAAGGCCTACACCATCAACGAGAACCTGCTGGGCGTCACCATGTCCGGCGGCGAGATCGACAGCTGGGAAGCGCCAGGTGAAGGTGCGCGCGGCTGGTGCGCGCGCCGCGAGCAGTGGCCGGCCGAGGCCATGGAAGTGAGCCTGCGCTTCGTCGCCGGCGAGGCGGTGGCGCTGGATGGCCACGCGCTGCCGGGCGAGACCATCCTCGCCAAACTCAACACCATGTTCGCCCAGTACGGCGTCGGCCGCGGCATGTACACCGGCGACACCACCATCGGCCTGAAGGGGCGGATCGTGTTCGAGGCGCCGGGCCTGACCGCGCTGCTGGTCGCCCACCGTGCGCTGGAAGAGGCGGTGCTGACCAAGCAGCAGAACCGTTTCAAGCCCGAGGTTGCGCGCAAGTGGGTGGAGCTGGTCTACGAAGGCTTCTACCACGACCCGCTCAAGCGCGATCTGGAAGCCTTTCTCGCCTCGTCGCAGGCCAAGGTCAACGGCGAGGTGGTGTTGCGCACCAACGGAGGCCGCGTCGATGCCATTGCCGTGCGCTCGCCGCATATCCTGAACGCCAAGGGCGCGACCTATGCGCAGTCGGCGGATTGGGGCGTGGAGGAGGCCGAGGGCTTCATCAAGCTGTTCGGCATGAGCAGCACGCTGTGGGCCGAAGTGAACCAGTGAGCCAAGCCGCGCCATGTTGAATCAGGTTCTAGCCCATCTCGAAGCGCTGGTTGCGTTCGACACCCGAAATCCGCCGCGGCTGATCACTACCGGTGGGATCTTCGATTACATCCGCGCCCAGCTGCCGGGCTTCGTCTGCGAGGTGGTCGATCACGGCGATGGCGCAGTCTCGCTGCTGGCGGTACGCGGCGCGCCGAGGCGGGTGTTCAATGTGCATCTGGATACGGTGCCGTCGTCCGCTGCGTGGAGCGCTGACCCGCACAGGTTGCGGATCACCGCCGACCGTGCGATTGGGCTTGGCGCCTGCGACATCAAGGGTGCGGCAGCCGGCCTGATGGCTGCGGCCAACGCGACGTCCGGCGATGCCGCCTTCCTGTTCTCCAGTGATGAGGAAGCCAACGACCCGCGCTGCATTGCCGCCTTCCTGGGGCGTGATCACGGGTTTTCCGAGGCCATCATCGCCGAGCCCACGCGCTGCGAAGCGGTGCTGGCGCACCGTGGCATCAGCTCGGTGTTGCTGAAGTTCAAGGGCGAGGCCGGGCATGCTTCGAGCGCGAACGCGCTGCAGGCCAGTGCGCTGCATCAGGCGATGCGCTGGGGCAGCCGCGCGCTGGATCTGGTGGAGGCCGAGGCCGGCAGCCAGTTCGGCGGCCTGTCGGGGCTGCGCTTCAACATCGGCAAGGTGGAAGGCGGAATCAAGGCCAATGTGATCGCGCCCAGCGCCGAGGTGCGCTTCGGTTTCCGACCGCTGCCCTCGCAGGACATCGACGTGTTGCATGCGCGCTTCGGTGCCTGTGCTTCCGTCGGCGTGTTGGAGCGCTACGAGGAAACCTTCCGCGGCCCGTCCCTGCCGGCCGGCGACGTGGCCTATGCCGAGCAGCGTCGGCAGGCGGCGAGTGCGCTGGCCGGTGAGCTGGGCCTGCCAATTGGCAACGCCGTCGATTTCTGGACTGAAGCCTCGCTGTTCTCACAGGCCGGCCTGACCACCTTCGTCTATGGCCCCGGCGACATCGCCCAAGCCCATACCGCCGACGAGTGGGTGGCGCTTGCGCAGCTGCAGCGCTACGCCGACTCCATCACCCGCCTGCTTCAAAACAACACGCCTGGAAGCTGAACCACCGTGACCCCGATCCTCTCCCCGCACGCAGTACACGACCCGCAAACCCGCCAGACCATCGTGCGGCTGCTGTCCAGCATGGGCAGCGCCAAGGAAATTTCGCAGTACCTCAAGCGCTTCTCCCAGCTCGACGCCGCGCGCTTTGCCGTGGTCAAGGTTGGCGGCGCGGTGCTGCGCGACGACCTCGACGCGCTGGTGTCCTCGCTGGCCTTTCTGCAGGACGTCGGCCTGACCCCGATCGTCATCCACGGCGCCGGCCCGCAGCTGGACATGGAGCTGTCCGCCGCCGGCATCGAGAAAAAAACCATCGACGGCCTGCGCGTGACCTCGCCGGAGGCGCTGGCCATCGTGCGCCGGGTCTTCCACGCGCAAAATCTGAAGCTGGTGGAAGCCCTGCAGGCGGCCGACGCCCGCGCTACTTCCATCGTGTCCGGGGTGTTCGAAGCCGACTATCTGGATCGCGAACGCTTCGGCTTGGTCGGTGAAGTCAAACGCGTGGATCTGGCACCGATTCAGGCCAGCCTGCAATCCGGCTCGATCCCGGTGATCGCCTCCTTGGGCGAAACCGTCGGCGGGCAGATCCTCAACGTCAACGCCGACTTTGCCGCCAACGAGCTGGTGCAGGTCTTGCAGCCGTACAAGATCGTCTTCCTCACCGGCACCGGCGGGCTGCTGGATGCGGACGGGAAAGTGATCGACTCGATCAACTTGTCCACCGAGTACGACCACCTGATGCAGCAGCCGTGGATCGAAGGCGGCATGCGGGTGAAGATCGAACAGATCAAAGACCTGCTGGACGGCCTGCCGCAGGCATCTTCAGTATCGATTACCCGGCCTGACGAGCTGGCCAAGGAGCTGTTCACCCACAAGGGTTCGGGCACACTGGTGCGGCGCGGTGAGCGCGTGCTGGAAGGCACGGACTGGAATGAATTCGACCTGCCGCGGTTGCGCGGCCTGATCGATTCTGCATTCGGCCGCAAATTGCTGCCGGATTACTTTGAAACCACCGCATTGCACCGCGCCTACGTCAGCGAGAACTACCGCGCTGCGGTCATCCTGACGAAGGAAGCGGCTGGCATCTACCTCGACAAGTTTGCCGTGCTGGAGGACGCCCAGGGCGAAGGGCTGGGGCGTGCGGTCTGGCAGGTGATGCGGGAGCAGAACCCGACGCTGTTCTGGCGCTCGCGCCATGGCAATGCGGTCAACCCGTTCTATTACGCCGAGTCCGACGGCTGCATCAAGCAGGACAAATGGAAGGTGTACTGGTACGGGCCGGCCAGCTTTGAACAGATCGAGCGCTATGTGGCGCTGTGCGGGCAGCGGCGGGCGACGCTGGAGGAACCGAAATGAGCGCTGCGATCAAGGTTGGCTTGGTCGGCGCGCGCGGGCATACCGGCTCGGAATTGATCAAGCTGATCGCCGGCCACCCGCGCTTCGACCTAGCCTTCGTCACCTCGCGTGAACTGGATGGCCAGCGCGTGGCTGAACACAACCCGGCCTACGCGGGCGAACTGCGTTATTGCAATCCGTCTCACGAGGAGCTGCCGACACTGGGCGCGGACGCGGTGGTGCTGGCCCTGCCCAATGGCAAGGCCGGCGCGATCGTGGCGGCCTTTGATGTGGCCGGGGTCGATCCTGTCTTCGTCGATCTGTCTGCCGACTACCGTTTCGATCCGAGTTGGTACTACGGCCTGCCGGAGCTGACCCGCGGCCGCTACGCAGGGCAAAAGCGAATCAGCAACCCCGGCTGCTATGCCACCGCGATGCAGCTCTCCATCGCGCCGATGCTGAACGTGCTGGACGGGCCGGTGCAATGTTTCGGGGTGTCCGGCTATTCCGGCGCCGGCACTACGCCATCGGACAAAAACAACGTTGCGCTGCTGCACGACAATCTGATGCCGTACGCACTCACCGGCCATATCCACGAGCGCGAGGTGCCGCACCAGTTGCAGCACCCGGTGGAGTTCATGCCGCATGTCGCGCCGCATTTTCGTGGCATCACCATGACCACCAACATGCACCTGTCCATCGCGTTCGATCGTGATGAAGTGCTGGCACGGTATCGCGGACGTTATGCGGACGAGCCGCTGGTGCAGGTGCAGGACGACGCGCCGTGGGTGTCGCGGATTGCCGGCAAGCACCATGTCGAGATCGGTGGTTTCACCTTGAGCGCCGATGGCCGGCGTCTGGTGGTGGTGGCAACCGAGGACAATCTGCTGAAAGGTGCGGCCACGCAGGCGCTGCAGAATCTCAACATGGCCTTTGGTTTGGACGAACTGGCCGGGATTCCGCTTTGATGTTTCCCATCCCCTACGGGGGAGGGGCTTTCCCTTCTGGAGCTTTCGATGTCTGACCTGCTTTGGCAAAAACCCGGCGTGGCCGTGGACGCGCAGATCCAGCGCTTCCTCGCCGGCGACGACGTGATCCTCGACCGCGAGTTCTTCCTGCACGACATCACCGCCAGCACCGCGCACGCCGAAGGCCTGCAGCACATCGGCATCCTGAGCGCCGACGAGCTGGCCGGGCTCAAGCGCGAGCTGGCGGCATTGGCCGAGGATTTCCGCAGCGGCGCCTTCGTGCTGGACGAGCGCTTTGAAGATTGTCATTCGGCGATCGAGGCGCGGCTGACCGAGCGCCTGGGCGATGCCGGCCGCAAGATCCACACCGGCCGCAGCCGCAACGATCAGATCTTGGTCGCAACGAGGCTGTGGCTGAAGGAACAGCTGGCGCGGGTCGCCGCGCTGTCGCGCGAGACCGCCAAGGTCGCGCTGGATCGCGCCGAGGCGGAGAAAGCACTGCCGCTGCCCGGCTATACCCATATCCAGCGCGCCGTCGTCTCGTCGGCGGGCATGTGGTGGGCGGGCTGGGCGGAAGCTTTCATCGACAACGCCGTGCGCGCGCTCGATACCGTGAAATTGGTCGACTGCAATCCGCTGGGCACCGCCGCCGGCTATGGCGTGAACCTGCCGCTGGACCGCGAACACACCACCGCCGCGCTGGGCTTTGCGCGGCTGCAGGTGTCGCCGATCTACGCCCAGCTTTCGCGCGGCAAGTTCGAGCTGGCCGCGCTGGAAGCCCTCGGCGGGGCGACCTTGGACCTGCGCCGGCTCGCTTGGGATCTGTCGCTGTACACCAGCGCCGAATTCGGTTTTGTCGCGCTGCCGGCGCAGTACACCACCGGCAGTTCGATCATGCCGAACAAGCGCAACCCCGATGTGATCGAGCTGATGCGCGCCACCCATGCGTCGGTGGCCGCCGCGCGCACCGAGATCGAGCAGCTGCTGTCGCTGCCCTCGGGCTACCAGCGCGACCTGCAGGCCAGCAAGGGCGCGATCTTCCACGGCTTTTCCCGTGGCCT
The DNA here is from genome assembly GCA_963205445.1 of Pseudomonadota bacterium. GTDB lineage: Bacteria > Pseudomonadota > Gammaproteobacteria > Xanthomonadales > Xanthomonadaceae > Thermomonas. The sequence continues at coordinate 10,001 of CAUJJG010000024.1, read as the reverse complement.
TGCGGCGCTGGAGCTGCTGCCGGCGCTGCTGTCCAACCTCGACTGGCGCGAAGAGCAACTGCGCGCGGCGATCGATTCGGGGATGTACGCCACCGACGTCGCGGTGGAAGCGGCGATCGCCGGAGTGCCGTTCCGCGAGGCCTACAAGGCCGCAGCCGCCAGCGCCGACCGCGCCGGGCAGGGCCGCACGCCGGAAGGGTCACTGGCCGCACGCACCTCCCCTGGCGCGGCGGCCGACCTGCAGCTGGATCTGCTGCGCACGCGCTGGGAGGCGCTGGCCTGAACCCATGAACACCTTTGCACCGCAACCCCTTCCCGATTGGAAACGCGCGGTGCTCAAGGTGGGCAGCAGCCTGCTCGCCGCCGACGGCGGCGGGCTCAGTCCGCGCCATGCGCTGGGGCTGGCGCAGTTCGTGCTGGCCAGCCGCCAGGCCGGGCGCGAGGTGGTGATCGTCTCCTCCGGCGCGGTCGCCGCCGGCCGCGGGGTGCTGCCGAAAGCCGGCAACGGCGGCGCCACCCTCGTTGCCGCAATCTCCGCCAAGCAGGCGCTGGCGGCGCTCGGCCAGGCCCAGCTGATCGCGCTCTGGCAGCGTTTCTTCGAGGCGCCGGTGGCGCAGCTGCTGCTGACCCACGACGACCTGCGCAACCGCCGCCGTTATCTCAACGCCCGCAGCGCACTGCTGGCGCTGCTGCAGCTGGGCGCGGTGCCGGTGGTCAACGAGAACGACAGCGTTGCCGTCGATGAGCTGAAGCTGGGCGACAACGATAATCTTGCCGCGGCGGTGGCGTCGCTGGTCGACGCCGACCTGCTGCTGATCGCCACCGATATCGATGGCCTCTACAGCGGCCACCCCGGGCGCGACCCGGAGGCGCGGCCGATCACCCGGATCGAGGCGATCACGCCAGAGGTGCTGGCGATGGCAGGCGAGGCCGGTGCACTCGGCACCGGCGGCATGCGCACCAAGCTGGAGGCTGCCGCCAAGGCCGCCGCCGCCGGCGTGGCCACCGCGCTGTTCTGCGGGCGCAATGCCGCCACCGTGGCCGCGCTGGGGCAGGGCGTGCTGCACGGCAGCCTGTTTGTCGCCCAGGGCAGCCGACTGCGCGCACGCAAGCAGTGGCTGCGGCACGCGCCGGTCTCGGGCCGACTCGTGATTGACGCCGGCGCGCAGGCGGCGCTGCGGCGCGGCGCCTCGCTGCTGCCGGGCGGCGTGCGCGCGGTCGAGGGCGAGTTCCGCCGCGGTGACGTGCTGGCCATCCACGACCAAAGCGGCGCGGCGCTGGCCTGCGGCCTGGCCCAGTACAACGCCAAGGACGCCGCCCGCCTCGCCGGGCACCACAGCCGCGAGATCGCCGGCATCCTCGGCTTCCATTACGACGAGGCGATGGTCCATCGCGATGATCTGGTGCTGCTGACCGGCAGCGAAGGCAACGGGGAGGTTGCATGAGCGGATACGTGCGGGAATTGGCGCAGTCGGCGCGCGCGGCGCAGACGGCGATCGCCGCCTGCAGCGGCGCGCAGCGGCAGGCGCTGCTGGAGGTGATGGCGCAGCGGCTGCTGGACGGGCAGGACGCGGTGCTTGCCGCCAATGGCGAGGACATGCGCCGCGCCGAAGCCGCCGGCGCCAGCCGCGCCACGCTGGACCGCCTGCGGCTTGATGCCGAGCGCGTGCAGGGCATGGCCGCGGCGCTGCGCGAGGTCGCCGCGCAACCTGATCCGCTGGGCACGATCACCCGCAGCGACACCCGCCCGAACGGCATTGAAGTGGCGCGCCAGCGCATCCCGCTGGGGCTGGTGGCGATGATCTTTGAAGCGAGGCCGAACGTGACGGCCGAGGCCGCGGCGCTGTGCCTGAAGGCCGGCAACGCGGTGCTACTGCGCGGCGGCTCCGAGGCCGCGGCCAGCAATGCCGCGATTGCCCAGTGCCTGCACGCCGCGCTGCGCGCGCAGGGCCTGCCGGAGGCGGCGGTGTCGCTGGTTGCCGACACCGCACGCGAACACGTGCTGGAGTTGCTGCAGCTGACCGACCTGATCGACCTGGCCATTCCGCGTGGCGGCGAGAGCCTGATCCGCTTCGTCGCCGAGCACGCGCGGGTGCCGGTGATCAAGCACTACAAGGGCGTCTGCCATCTGTACGTGGACCGCGCCGCCGACATCGACAAGGCGATCGCCCTGCTGCTGGACGGCAAGGCCTCGCGCCCCGGCGTCTGCAACGCGTTGGAAACGCTGCTGGTGCACCGCGAGATCGCCCCGGCCTTCCTGCCCAGGGCGCTGGCGGTGCTGCAAGCACGCGGGGTGGAAGTGCGCGGCGATACCGGCGTGTGCGCCTTCGACGCCACGCTGGCGCCGGCTACCGATGCCGACTTCGACGCCGAATACCTCGACCTGATCATCGCCGCGCGGGTGGTCGACTCGATCGAGGAGGCTATCGCCCATATCCGCCGCTACACCTCCGACCACACCGAGGTGATCGCCAGCGAAGATCCGGCGGCGGCCGACGCCTTCGTCGCCGCGATCCGCAGCTCGGCGGTGATGGTCAATGCCAGCTCGCGCTTCAACGACGGCGGCCAGCTGGGCCTGGGCGCGGAGATCGGCATTTCCACCACCCGCCTGCACGCCTACGGGCCGATGGGCGTTGAGGCGCTGACCATCGAACGCTTCGTGGTGCGCGGCGCCGGCCAAGTGCGACATCCGGATTTGCTCCCCGTATAGCGCATTCAGATAGAGGGTTTTCCTCTGTATGCAAGGTGCCTGAGCAGGCAAGACCGCGCTGGCCCGCAGCGTGGCAGCGCATTGGCTGTGTCTTGGCCGTGTATTGGCTGTGCCCGCGTTGTCTAGTTTTGAATGAGCCGGTTGGGGATGGTAGCCCCTGCTTGACGTCATCGCGTGTTGGCACGTACGGACGGCAGCAGGGTGGCACGTTTCACCATCTCCGTGGCACCGGCTCTTCACTCGAACGACGGTTCCAAGCGAGCTTCCCCATCGTCATCGCTTGACAACGACAAAAGGCATGCTGGCAGGACACGCGCGTCCTAGGCTTTTCGCGCTATGTCTTATTTCGAATGGGTGAGCCCGTGTCCGGCCTCCTAGACTCCACTAATTCGCAGGCTGCGCCTGCACTGTCCCACGGGAGCACATCGCATGGTTCGCGCAGCGCAAACGATTTCCATCCTGTTCGCTGGCCTGTTGGGCGTGTCCTTAGCGCCACGGGCCCATGCCGGATGCGCGCCTGACGGCGGGTACGCGCCCCCGTTTCCGCAAGCTTCACAGCATCCTGCTCCTGTCTCTGCAGGCGTTGCAGAACCTGCCGGGGAGACTGCAGCAAAAACTGCCGACACGGAAGCACGGCGGGCTTTGGACGCCCTGGGCAAACTGGAAGATGCCGACACGGCCTTGGCCATGGCCGCAGACGGGGCGGCCCTGTATGAACGCGAGAAGGTAAAGCTGGATGGCTATGCCTACTGCAGCCAGGCCGTCGAGCTGGCCGAGAAAGGCGAATTCCGGGAGAGCGCCCGGGCTGCCAGCAAGGCCCTGCATGTGGCCCTGCAGACCGGCAACCTTGATTTGCTGGGCAAGGCCTATCGTGATTTGGCGATCGCCTTCAGCTATGGCGGCCAGCTGGAACGGGCAGAGCAGTTTGCCAACCTGGCCCTGAAATATCCGGGTGCGGATGCCACCCAGGTGAATGGGCCATCCAAGAAGGTGCTGGGAGATGTCCGCACCCGTCAGAAGCGCTTCGATGAGGCGATTGCCTTCTATGAGCAAGCCGCCACGGAAAGTTCGGAGCGTTACCGTCCCTTGGTTCAAGCTTCCCTTGCCAATGCCTTGATTCTTTCCGGCAATCTGGAACGTGCACGCACCACGTTGGATGCCTTGAGCGAACCCACGGACGCACGCCAACGTGCCCAGTTGATGCGGACGCGGGGGCGCCTGTTGCTGGCGGAACACAAGCCGGCCGAAGCGCTGGTGCTGTATCGGCAGCTGGCCGATGCCCCTGCGGATGGCGACGAAGATTTCTATCGCGCCTGGGCGCTGGATGGCATTTCCAAGAGCGAAGCGGCATTGGGGCAGGACGCCAACGCGGCCCGTTCGCTGGATGAGGCCATCGGGATGTTCGAAAAGGCCCGCTCGCAGTTCCGCAGCGATGAATTCAAGATGGGGCTGTTTTCCGATTTGCAGGCCGTGTTCGAACGCGCCATCGGCCTGCACAGCAAGCTAGGCCAAGCGGAGCAGGCTTTTGACATCAGTGAGCGCAGTCGCTCGCGTGCCCTGCTGGATGCCGTGGCGAAGGGAGGGGTGCAGGGGCAAGCGTCTTCGAGCGCGTTGGCGGCCTCTGAGCTCCGCTCGATGCTCAAGCCGGACGAGGTGGTGGTGGCTTACCACAGCTTGCCGGATCGCCTGACCGCGTGGGTGCTGACCCAGGACGGGGTGCGTGAAGTCAAATTCGCGTTGGCGCTGCCACGTGCGGATCTGGTGCGGTTGGTGGATGCGTATCGCGATGCACTGATCAAGCTCAGTCCCGCCGCCAAGGACGTGGGTGACAAGATCGGACAGCTGTTGCTTGCACCGCTGGCAGTTCCCGCGGGCAAGCGCATCATTCTCATCCCGCATGGCCCGCTGCATTACTTGCCCTTTCAGGCCCTCCGGCTGGATGGCCAGTACCTGATCGAGCGCAATCCGATGTCCATCGCGCCGTCGATCAGCATTGCTGCCCGCTTGGCCCAGCAGGCCCCCACCGCGTCGGCGCAGCTGCTCGCTTTCGGGAACCCCACCATCAATCCCGAGGTTGCTGACCCGCTGCCGGGTGCAGAGCGTGAAGTGCAGGCCCTGTCTCGTCAGTTCCCGGGCGCCAAGCTGTACTTCCGTGAAGAGGCCAACAAGGACAACTTCCGTCAGGACGCACCGCAGTCGCAGCTGGTGCACGTGGCGGCCCATGCCACGGCCGATCTTCTGGACCCGCTGCATTCCAAGGTGCTGCTGGCCGATGAACAGGGCCAGCCCAATTATCTCGAGGCACGGGACGTACTGGGCATGGACCTGCGCAAGGTCGCCCTGATGGCGCTGTCGGCGTGCGAATCCGGCCTCGGCCGCGTTGAAAACGGGGACGAGGTGTTGGGCTTCACGCGCTCATTCCTGTCGGCCGGGACATCGACCCTGCTGGTCTCGCTCTGGCCGGTTTCCGATGCCGCCACCGAAACCCTGATGACGACCCTGTACGGCGATCTGGCAGCCGGTGTGGAAGTGCAGGACGCCATGCGCGATGCACAGCGCAAGGTCATGGCCGATCCCGCCACGGCGCATCCGTACTACTGGGCACCGTTCAACCTGATCGGCAACTGGCGCCTGCGGGTGCTGAAGTGAACCTGTCGCGCAATGGACATGGAGCGATGACGATGGCAAACGAAATCAATCGGCAGACCGCGCAAGGGCGTCTGCTTCGCCGGAACCTGCTGGCAATGGCGCTGTTGCTGGCCGGCGTTCCGGCTTTGCATGCCGAAGATGCACTGCCGGACCAGTCTGCACCTCAAGCGCAGGCACAAGCATTGCCGGAGCCGCAAGTAGCGGCACAGGCGCAGGCCAACTTCGTACTGCAGGGTGTCGAATTTGTCGGTGTCAGTGGCGTACCCGAATCGGAACTGCAGGAAGCGGTATCGGACAAGATCGGTCAATCCGTGACATTTGCCGACCTGGAGCGATTGGCTGCTGCGGCGACCGAGGTTTACCGTCGCCACGGCTTTGCCCTTGTCCAAGTGTTCGTTCCAGTACAGGAAGTCGTAGAAGGGCGCGTAAAGCTGAGTGTGGTGGAGGGCTCCCTGGGGCAGGTCAGCATCGACATCGCGGAGGATGCCCCCATCCAGCGGGAGCGGGTTGCTAGGACACTTGCTATCCTCGAGCCCGGCAAGCCCTTGAACAATCGCAATTACGAGCGCGCCATGCTGCTTCTGGCCGATTTGCCGGGCATCAAGCCGCAGTCCGCAATCAGCGTGGGGGCCAACTCCGGTGCATCTGACCTGAAAGTGCAGGTGGGCGCCCGCGATCGTGTGCAATACGGCTTGGAACTGGACAACTTCGGAACACGTGATTCCGGCCGTGTGCGCCTGACCGGAAGCCTGCGCTGGGCCAGTCCATTCGATCGGGGTGACAACCTGGACCTGCGGCTGATGGCTGCCCAAGGGATGCACACGGCCTTCGGGCGCATTTCGTACGAAGCCCCGTTGGGGTATTCCGGTTTGCGCATGGGTGGGGGGCTTGCCCGCGTGCAGTATGAACTTGGCGGTGCTTTTGCGGCACTGGAGCCAACCGGTGTCGGTACAGTGGCTGATCTTTCTTTCAGCTATCCCCTGATCCGGCAGCGGTCGGTGAACCTGTTCCTGCGTGGGGGGTTGGACAGAAAAGCATTGACCGATCGGTTTGAAGCTGTCGGGTTTGAAGCACGCAAGCGTATTCAAGGTGCCAACATCGGGCTGGCCTTCGAGCGACGTGATCGGTGGGGTGGTGGCGGCTACAACAGTTTGAATGCCCAGCTGTATCACGGCCGGCTGCGTCTGCTGGATGCAATGGGGCAGGCATTCGACAAACCTCCATTCGGCTTCAATACCGCCGGCAACTTCAGCAAGTTCACCCTGCAAGGTGCACGTTTGCAATACCTTGCACCGAAGCTGAGCCTGTTTGTCAGTGGCGGCATGCAGCGGGCCAGCAAGAATCTGGATACCTACGAAAAACTGTCGCTAGGCGGCCCCAAGGCGGTGCGCGCCTATGCGACCGGCGAGGTGCTGGTGGATGACGGTTGGCTGGCGACGATGGAACTTCGCTACGCCCCACGTCCAGAAGCCACCCTTTTTGCGTTCTATGACGCCGCGCATGGCGACCTCTTCCATCAGCCACGGCCATTCGATGGCGATCTGGGCCGCAGCCTCCGTGGATACGGGGTGGGCATCAACTGGAGCAAGCCTGGTCAGGTGACGATGAATCTAAGCGTGGCATGGCGCGGCACGGGGCCCGGGATGACCGATGGCGGCGACCGCAATCCGCGGGTGTTCTGGTCGATCCAGAAAGCATTTTGAGGAGATTCGGCAATGCGCAAGAATTCCAGCACCCAGAACCGCAAGCTGAAGCAGGCCCTGCGTCGTCGCCGCCTGGCATCGGCGCTGCTGGCCGCCATGGCGATGCCCGCCGTGCCTGCGGTGGCACAAAATCTACCCTCGTCCGGGACCGTCATTTCCGGGGATGCCACCATCGGCGGCGGCGTGCCAGAAATGGTGATCACCCAAACCACCAAAGGGGCGATCATCAATTGGGGGAGTTTCAACGTCGGGTCCGGTTACGGCGTCACCTTCGACCAGCAATTCGGCAGCAGCAGCGTCACGCTGAATCGTGTGGTGGGCTTCGGATATGGGTATGGCGGCCCGTCCTACATCGACGGCAACATCAGCGCCAATGGCAACGTCTTCATCATCAACCCATGGGGCATTACCTTCGGCAACGACTCCCAGGTGAACGTAGGTGGGTTGGTGGCATCCACGTTGGGCATGACGGACGCGGACTTCAATGCCGGCTTGAGCAGTGGGCAGTACCACTTCACCTTTGATGGATCGTTTAGCCCGGCCTATATCGAAAACAACGGGACGATCACAGCCGGCGATGGCGGGTTGGGCTTTGTTGGTCCGATGCTGGAGAACCGCGGCAGCATGACGACCAACGGCGGCAATATCGCCTTTGGTGCCGCTACGGACGTGACGCTGGATTTTGACGGCGATGGTCTGACCCAGGTGACCATCAACCTGCCTTCAGCCGTCGACGCCTATCTCCTGCAGAACATGTACGGCACGATGCAGGCTGATGCCGGCAAGATTCTGTTGCGCAGCGCAACGACGGCCGGCGGCACGGGAGGACAGATCTACGCATCGGGCCAGCTGGTGGCGCGCACGCTCAGCAATGTGGCCGGACGCGTGGAACTGACCACCAATGGTTTGGCCATGTTGGGGGCCCCGGGCAACGCGTCGGATGTGGACTCGGACTACACCACCGGTGTGATCAACCTCAGCAGCATCGGCCCCGGGATGGGGGGCTCGGTGCTGATCCAAGGCAGCCAAGTCACGTTCGCCAACAATGAAGACACCACCAATGGCATCCCGGCCAGCAACGGCAGCAGCATCATCGCCGATGGGCTCTATTCCGGTGGGCAGATCGACATCATTTCCAGTGGCGATGTGGCGTTGATGCCCCTGAGTGTCCTCAGCGCGAATGGGGTCAGCGGTGCCGGCGGAACGATCCGGATACAGGCAGCGGGCAATCTGGACGTGAATGGCACCATCACGGCCAGCTCCAAGGATCAGGATGGTGGCAGCGTGTCGCTGGAGGCGGGCAGCGGCCAGCTGCAGGTCTTTGGTGACGTCTTTGCGTCCGGCCCTCGCAATGGTGGCCAAATCACCGTGACGGGGCAGGATCTGTTGTTCGCACAAGCTTCCTCGCTCAATGCCAACGGTGGCTCTGGGGTTGGGGGAAGCATTCAGGCGAGCGCTTTGAATTACTTCGCGGCGTTCGGAGCTTTCAGCGCACGTGGCAATACGGCCGGTGGCTCCATTCTTACCCGCAGCGGTGGCCTGTTTGACCTGCGCGGGTTGCAAGTCGATGCCGGGGCCGGGAGTGGCGGGACCGCAGGCACGTGGACTTTGGACGTTCCCCAGTTGACGGTAATCAATGGCAGCATCGTTGGCAACGAAAGTGCGCCGCTGTATGGCACCAGCCTGCAAGATGCGGACATCAATCGTGCGTTCTACAACGGCACCAATGTCATTTTGGGGTCTGCGGCCGATATCCAATTCAATGGTGCACAAATCCAGTCCAGCAGTCTTGCTGATCTTTTCCTGCAGGTGAATGCGGTAGGGCGCATCTACGGGTCCGGGTTCACCATCGCAGGTACGTCCGGCGCCTTGGATATGGATTTCAATGCCGATTCCGCTGGCTCTCGGCCGAATGCCGGTGGGATCGATTTCACCAATGCCACCCTCGACAGCATGGGGGGTGACATTCGGATGTTTGGTCAGTCCGATGCCGTGAACGGGGCTGCCAGCAGTGCCCTCTCTGGCATTTCGTTGACCGGTGTGGATCTTTCCAGCGGCGGTGGTGATGTCCTGCTGCGCGGTTACAGCACAGGCTCAGGCAGCGGCGGTGCCGGTGTGTTTCTCGATGGCGCCGTGCTGGATGCAGGGGCTGGCGGCATCGCCATTTATGGCGAAGGTGCCGGGTTGGCCAGCGGCGTGTTGGTCGATGGGTCAGTCCTTGCGGTGGGGGCAGGTGGTCTGTTGATCGATGGCTACAGTCTGAATGCGGATGGGCTGTCGCTCGCCGGAAGTGACCTGAACGTTTCGGGCGGCGACATCGACTTGACGGGCGTCGGGGCAGACCAAGGGGTGTACTTCGCCGGCAACCTGTACAGCGGGGGGGGTGACATCACGGTGCACGGTGAAGGCGGCAGCGGTGACGGCACAACCTTGCTGGGGGTCATCGACAGTGCAGGGGGGGACATCGATCTGTTCGGCCTGAGCAGTACCGCCATGGGAATGGTCTTGGGGGGTGGCAGTTACAGCGGGGTCAGCAGCGGTGGGGGGGACATCACCCTTTACGGGCATGGTGATACCGCAGGCCTTGTGCTGCGCGCTGGGAGTTACGGGGGGGATGTGGGCAGTGCAGGGGGCATGATTCAGGCAACCGGCATTGCCACCGGGGCCGGTGCAACAGGCGTGTCTGCCGACGATGTTCGCCTGCTGGGCGGGACGGGCAATGTGCGGGTCGAGGGCAATGCAGCCCAAGGCATCGGTGTGCAGTTCATCAACGATGCGGGCATCGTCACCACCACCGGTGCAATTGGGCTGTACGGCACGGGTGCGACGTTTGGTCTGGACATTGCCGATGGGGCGATCGACACCGACAGCGGCGACATCACCTTGGATGGTGAGGCGACGGCATCGGGCGCGGTGGCGGGTGTCCGCGTGACCGGGGA
>CAUJJG010000023.1 GCA_963205445.1 Pseudomonadota bacterium | reverse complement strand
GCCCCTGCCGCAGCCGACCTCTGCATGCGTTTCACCGGCGACACGCGGCCGACGATGTGGGTGCTGGACCGGGTGACGCTGCAGCCGGCGAAACACTGACCCCCTGCGCGCGGGTGTCCGGTTGCAGTGGAGTGTTGTAGGCTTCGAGGTCGCAGCATGCGTCGGGGGATGGCATGGATTGGGCCGATCTGCAGGTCATGGTGGTGGAAGACCACGGGTTTCAGCGCCGGGTGGCGCTGCGCCTGCTGACCGAACTGGGTGTCAGGCAAACGTTGGAAAGTGCCGACGGCCTGCATGCTCTGGATGTGTTGCGCCCCATGAAAACGCCGCCTGACGTCGTGCTGGTGGATTTGGACATGCCCGGCATGGACGGGATCGAATGCATTGGCCACATCGCGCATGAACGCCTTGCGCGGGCGGTGGTGGTGGTCAGTGCGCTGGATCCGGCCCTGCTCAATACCGTGCAGACCATGGCGCGCGCCTATGGCCTGCGCGTGCTGGGCAGCGTGGAAAAACCCCTGACCCGCGAGAAGCTGGAATACGTGCTGCAGCGCTTCGACGAGCACGTGACCGAAGCCCTGGACGAAGGCGGCGCGGAGTTCTCCATCGCCGATCTCGAAGATGCCCTGACGCAGGGCAGGATCGTGCCCTGGTTCCAGCCGCAGGTGGAATTCGGCAACGGAAGGGTTGTCGGCGTGGAGGCGCTGGCACGCTGGGAGCGCAGCGATGGCAGCGTGGTCGGCCCCGTGAACTTCATTCCCGTGCTGGAACGCGAGGGTCTTGCAGACCGCTTGACCGACCGCATGCTGGATGAAGGGTGCCGCTGGCTTCGGCACTGGGGCAGCAACAACCGGCTCAAGATGTCGGTCAACGTTTCACCGCTGGCCCTCACCGACACCACCGCCGCCGACCGCTACCAGGCCATCGTGCAAAGCCATGGCATCTCGCCCGAAGACGTGATCCTGGAAATCACGGAAAGCTCGGTGATGGCGGATGCCGCGCGCGGCCTTGGCCTGCTGGCACGGCTGCGTCTGAAAGGCTTTGGTTTGTCGATCGACGATTTCGGCACCGGCTATTCGTCACTGGCCCAGTTGGCGCAAGTGCCCTTCACCGAGCTCAAGATCGACAAGGAATTCGTGCATGGCGCGCATGCGCAGCCGCGTCGCCGTGCGGTGGTCGAAGCCAGCTTGGACCTGGCACGCAAGCTGGGCTTGAAGGCGGTCGCCGAGGGTGTGGAAACCATCGAGGACTGGCAGATGCTGGCCGAACTGGGCTGCGACATCGCCCAGGGCTGGTTGATTGGCCGCCCGGTTCCCGGCAGCGAAGTTCCCGCCGCCATCGCGCGCTGGCGCCGGCCCGCGCACTGAGGCCTGCCCGGGTCCGCCGCATGCGACTGGATCCTTCCCGGCTTGGCATCCGCCACCAATTGCTGGGCCTGTTCGGACAGTTCCTGATCGCCTTGCTCGTGGTGGTGTCCTTGGATCAGATGGGCCAGTACATGGCCAAGCAGACCATGCAGGCCATGCGCGACGACGTCCTCACCGGCATGCGTCGGCTCCGCCGCCTGTCGGACGCTTACGGAATGGACGTGGTGGACACCACGTTCCGGGCCCGCAACCATCTGATCGATTGGGAGCGTGCCGATGTCATCCTCAGTCAGGCAATGGCCACCATGGCCCTTGAATGGGCCGCGCTGGAAGCCATGCCGCTGGATGCGGAGGGGCAGGCCCTGCGTGAACAGGTGCTGGCAACGCGACCCCGCGCGGACGCCGCTGCCGCCCAGCTGCAGGCCATCCTGCGCTCCGGGGACGTGCGCGCACTGGGCCGCTTCGCGGATCAGGAGCTTTACCCGGCAGTGGACCCCCTGCTGCTGCGGCTGGAGCAGCTGGACAAGCTGGGCCTTGCCCGCGCGGATGCGCTGATACGCAAGCAGCTGGCATGGGGTACCTGGATCAGCCGAGCCAGCATTGCACTCTCGCTCCTGTGTTTGGGTTTGGGCGTGCTGTTCGGACGGCGCATTCTGCGCAATGGCTACCGAGGCGTGGAAAGCCTGACCGCGCTGGCGCGCGGGATTGGTCAGCGGGACTACACCACCCAGCCCCGCTACCTGCCCAAGGGCGAATTGGGCGAGGTGATGGACAGCTTCCTGGGCATGCGCGACCAGGTGCACCGGATGGAGCGCCAGCTGACCGAACAGCTGTCCCGCAATGAACGCGTCCGGGTCGCACTGGAACGTCGCGAGCAGTTTCAGCGCCTGTTGCTGGAGGCGGCGCAGACCGCGATCCTCGCGGTGGATGACGATGGGTTGTTCTCCCAGGTCAATCCGTTTGCCGAGCAGCTGCTGGGCTGGCCCTCGGGCTCGCTGCTGGGCCGGGTCAGCCTGGATGCGATCCTCGACCCCGAGGCGCTGACGGCCTTGGCCCGCTCCCTCAGCGACGCCTACGGCTACACCGTTCCGGCCGACTGGACCGCACTGCGGGAACTGGCCCGCCACCGCGAACCCCCGCGCGAGTTCACCCTGCGCCACCACCGCGGCCGTACCCTGCAGGTCCTGCTGGCGCTTTCGGCGATCCGCGACGACACCGACACGATGGTAGGCCTGCTGGCCGTCGCCACCGACCTCACCCAACTCAAGCGGCTTGAGCGCGCCCTGCGCGACAGCGAAACGCGCGCACGCGATGCCAATCAGGCCAAGAGTGCCTTTCTTGCGGCGATGAGCCACGAAATCCGCACGCCGATGATCGGCGTGACCGGCATGATCGAAATCCTGGGCCACACCCAGCTCGATGCGGAGCAACGACGCTCGCTCAACGTCATCCAGGCGTCGGCGGAAACCCTGCTCCGGATCATCGGCGACATCCTCGATTTTTCGAAGATCGAAGCCGGCAAGCTGGAAATCGAACCCGTCCCCACCTCACTGCACGAGCTCATGCGCAGCGTGGTGGCCAATTTTGCGGGCTCCGCGGCAAGCAAGGGGTTGACCCTCTCCTGTGCCATCGACCCGCAGACGGCTCCCGCCTATTACGCCGATCCCGTACGCCTGCGCCAGATCATCGGCAACTTCCTGTCGAACGCAATCAAGTTCACCGAGCACGGCGGCATCAGTGCGTCCATCGAGCACCTCACCCACCAGCCCAGCGATGGCGCAATGGGCAGCGATGCGCTGGTCTTGCGCGTCACCGATACCGGCATCGGCATCAGCGCGCAGGCACAGGCCCGGCTCTTCCAACCTTTTTCGCAAGCCGAAGCCGACACCACCCGCCGCTTCGGCGGCACCGGCCTTGGCCTGGCCATCAGCCGCCGTCTTGCGGAATTGATGGACGGCAGCGTGGAGATGGAATCGGTTCCCGGCCACGGCACCACCATGCGCCTGCGGGTCACCCTGCAGCGCGCCCCGCAGGAAGAACTGCCGGACATGGCGATGCCTGGCAAGCAGGTCCCCGGCTTCGCACCGCGTGCCTTGCCCTCCGTCACCACCGCTGAGCGCGAAGGCAGCCTGATCCTGCTGGTGGATGACCACACCACCAACCGCCAGGTGATCCAGCGGCAGCTGGCGCTGGCCGGTTACGCCTCGGAAACGGCCGAGGATGGTGTGGAAGGTCTCGAACGCTGGCGCAGTGGACGCTTTGCCCTGGTGCTCAGCGATGTGCACATGCCGCGCATGGACGGGTATCAACTGGCCCGCGCGATCCGCGAGGACGAGGGCCGCCGCGACCTGCCGCGCACACCGATGGTGGCGCTGACCGCCTCTGCACTGAAGGGCGAAGCGGAGCGCTGTCTGGCCGCCGGTATGGATGACTATCTGGCCAAGCCCGTCGGCATCCAGACGCTTGGGGCCTGCCTGCAACGCTGGCTGCCGCACACCGCGGGTGACGGCGGTCAAGGGCCGGACGACATTCAGCGCGCCAACAATGCGCAGGTGGAGACGGCCGCTGCGCTGATGGGTGATTCCGGCCTTCTCGATCACTCGGTCTTGCGGGATCTGACCGGCGGCAACGACGCCGACATGCACCTGCTGCTGTCGGACTTCCTCGACAGCACCTTGGGCGACATCGCGCTGCTCGACCAGCTGCGGGAAGCCGGCAACCTTCCGGAGATGACCCGACAAGCGCACAAGATCAAGGGTGCCGCGCGGTTGGTAGGGGCCAACCAGTTGGCCGAAGCGGCTGCGGCACTGGAAGCGGCTGGAAGAAGCAGTGATTGGGCAGGGGTGATGCCATTGGCCACCGACCTGCACAACGCCTGCGAATGCCTGCGGCGGCACATCACCGCAAAAGGCCCTGCCTGATGCCACTTCGACGCGGGCCTGCAGGCGCCGCGGCTCGCGTGTAACCTGCATCCATGGTGCCTGTCCGCAGGTGCCATCGACCCCGCCAACAAGACAGGGATACCCCATGCGTGAATTGATCCTGCTGCGCCATGCCCATGCAGATGCCCCGGCCATCGGGGAAGACGATCTCCAGCGCGCGCTTTCCGCGACCGGTCTCGCCGAAGCCCAAGCGGCCGGCGATTGGCTGCGCGAACACGCGCTGCTGCCGGATCTGGTGCTGCACTCCCCCGCGCGCCGCACTCGGGAAACCCTCACCGGCCTCGGCGACATCGGTGCCCCGGCGGTGTGTGAGGAGGCGGCGATCTATGACGCCAGCCCCGGCACCTTGGCTGCGCTGACCGACACCCATGCCGAGGCGCGCCGCGTGCTGCTGATCGGCCACAATCCGGGCCTGGAGCAGCTGGCCGCACTGCTGCACAGCGGCCAATCCGGCAGCTATCGAGGCATGCCCCCCGCCGGGATCGCGGTACTGGAATTCCCCGCCGGCACCAGCATCGAGCCCGGCGTGGCGCGATTGGCGCGTTTCTGGTGGCCGTGAGCCGATGACGTCTGCAACCGCCAGCCGCCTGCTGTCGGGGCTGCTGGCCCTGCTGCTGGCAGGCTGCGCCAGCCTGTCGCCGGCACAGCGCACTGCCGCCGCCGATGTTGCCCACCACGCCCGCAGCCAGCAGATCGACTGCACGCGCGATGACGCTTGCGCACAGGCCTCCCCCCTGCTGGATGCGGCACGTGCCAACCAAGCCTCCGCCACGCCGCGCCATCGCGCACTGATTCTCGACAACGCCCCGGATGCCCTCCTGGCGCGCGTGCACCTGATCCGCAGCGCACACAGCCGCATCGACCTGCAGACCTACATCTTCGATGAGGATGACGCCGCCCAGCTGGTACTGGACGAACTGCAGGCCGCCGCCTTTCGCGGCGTGAAGGTCCGGCTGCTGATCGACCAGCTGGCCGCGCTGCGCAAGGTGGAAACGCTGGCGGCCCTCACCGCGCTGCACAAGAATTTCGAATTGCGCGTCTACAACCCCGTGCTAGACCGGGCGCGGCTGTCGCTGCCGATGTACGCCATCGCCGCGGCCTGCTGCTGGCGCCAGCTCAACCGGCGCATGCACAACAAGCTGCTGGCCGTCGATGGCCTGGTGGGCATCGTCGGGGGCCGCAACTACCAGGACGACTATTACGACTGGGGCAGCGATTTCAATTTCCGCGACCGCGACCTGCTGTTGACCGGCCCGGCAGTCGACGACATGCAGACCAACTTCAACGCGTTCTGGGACGCCCCGGGCAGCATCCCCGCCGAACGCCTCGGCGATGTCGCCCGCTACCTGCGCGACCACGGACCACCGCCAGCCCCGCACCACCCCTACCACCGCCCCGAGCGGGTGCGCGCCCTGCTGGACGAAGTGGATGACGCCGCGGTGCTGCACGACCGTTTCATTGCGCCAGCCCTCGATGTCACCGGCGTGCGCTTCATCGCCGACCTGCCGCGCAAGCATGGCCAGGCGCCCCAGGAACACCCTCCCGGTCAACCCGGGACGGCCAGCACGCATCTGATGCAGCTCATTGCCGGCGCGCGCGAGGAAGTGCTGCTGCAGACCCCCTACCTGGTGCTGTCCAAGCCGGCGCAACAGCTGTTCCGCAACTTGCACCACGGCCCCAATCCGCCGAAGGTGAAGGTCTCGACCAACAGCCTCGCCTCCACCGACGCCTTCATCGCCTACGCGATGTCCTACAAGTACAAGCGCCGCTACCTGCGCGACTTCGGGTTCGAGATCCACGAGTTCAAACCGTTCCCGGCGGATGCACCGTTCGAGCTCGGGGCCACCGGTGCCGCGCTTGTCGACGAGACCGACAGCCCTGCGCCTGCCGCCACCCCGCGTATCAACATGCGCACCACCCTGCGCACGCGACGCCTGGCCGAACGCGGCCTCCGCAGCGAACCGGAAAGCGAAGCCGGCCGGCGTTCGCCGTTTGCCTCCTCCGGCGGCATGCCGGTACGCCTCAAGCGCGCCGGCCTGCGCATGGGCCTGCATGCGAAGTCGATGGTGATCGACGACGCGGTGGGCGTGGTGGGCACGCACAACTTCGACCCGCGCGGCGACACCCTGAACACGGAAAGCGCCGTGGTGATCGCCGACCCGGCCTTCGCCCGCCAGCTGGCCGCCAGCATCCGGCGCGACATGGCCCCCGGCAATGCCTGGACCATTGGCCGACGCGACACGTCCCCCATCCTGCCCGGCGTCGACTACAGCCTGGCCAAGGTCTCCGAAGGCCTGCCGGTCTTCGACCTGTGGCCATCCAAGTACGCCACCAGTTTCGAGTACGTGCCTGGGCCCGATTGCCCGCCCACCGAGACGCCGGCCTCGCCCTTTGCCGCGGACTTCAAGCACTGCAACAAGCCGGTTGGCGATTTCCCCGAGGTCGACATCGGGCTGAAGTGGCTGGGCGTGCGCCTGTTCACCGGCTTCGGCTCGGGCCTGTCTCCCATCCTGTAAATCACCCCCTCCGGCCGATTGACGCAACCCGGCGCGCATCCTAGTCTGCATTTCTTCCCATCCAGACTGCAGGTCAGGGCACCACCATGTCGATCACGCTGAATTTCGAGCTCAATGACCGCGATCTCGCGCATTTCCAGCAGGCCGCGGAACGTTCGCGCAAGGCCGTCGAGGGCAAGAGCAGCGAGGAGATCGTGGAAGCGGCCTGCGCGCTGCTGGAAAACGCCCAGAAGACCAGCCTGCCGGATTTCATCCAGCAGCGCCTGCTGCGTCTCGACGACATGATCGCGATGGTGCGCGACACGGCCTGGTCCATGCCCGAGGAGGACAAGCAGCGGGTGCTGTCCGCCTTGGCCTATTTCGCCGACCCCAACGACATCATTCCTGATGATGTGCAGGTGCTGGGTTTCCTCGACGATGCCGTGATGATCGAGCTCTCCGTGCGCGATCTGGCCCATGAGCTCGATGCTTACGATGATTTCTGCGACTACCGCGCCCGTGAAGCGGCACGTCGTAGCGTGGAGCCGGGCAGCCTGGGCCGCGCCGATTGGCTGGACAGCCGCCGTGAGGAGCTGGTCAACCGCATGCACGAACGCCGCGAGCGTGATTTCGGTGTCGGCTACGGCCGCAGCAGCGGCTACGGGCGTGCCGGCTACTCCAGCGGCTCCTACGTCCGCGCCTGGCGTCCGGGCGTGTTTGGCGTCCGCTGATTCTCCGCATGCACCCGCTCGCGTTCGACTGGCCGGATGACATCGCCCTGCCACAATTGAATGCACGGTCCGAGGGCACGCTGATGCAAGCCCTCGGCATCACCTTCACCGAATTGGGTGAAGGTTTTCTGCGCGCCACCATGCCGGTGGATGCCCGCACCCATCAGCCTTACGGCCTGCTGCATGGCGGTGCTTCGGTGGCATTGGCCGAAACCCTGGGCAGCAGCGCCGGCATGCTGATGGCCGGCGGCAATGCGGTGGTGGGGCTGGAAATCAACGCCAACCACCTGCGCGCGGTGCGCAGCGGCACCGTCACCGGCACTGCGCGGCCCCTGCATCTGGGCCGCAGCACGCAGGTCTGGGAAATCCACATCGAGGATGACGCCGGCCGGCCGGCCTGCGTCAGCCGGATCACGCTGGCAGTACTGCCCCAGCCACCCGCTTCCGGCGGATAATGGCGCGGTTGCTCCAGCCGTCTTCCTCCCCCCGGTCTCCATGACTTCAACGTCCACACCCGTTGCCCGTCTCGCACGGGGCATGCGCTATGTCCTGCGCCTGCCACTGCTGGCTTGGCATGCCTGCATCCACCTGCCCATCGTGATGCTGCTGATCGGCCTCGGGCGCGGCGGGCCGGTATCGCATGCGGCGGTGCGCTGGTTTGCCGGCAGCCTGCTGTGGATCTTCGGCATGCGCCTGCGGCGCGAAGGCGATCCACTGCGCGGTGGCACCCTGTTCGTGGCCAACCACGTCAGCTGGATCGACATCATGCTGCTGGACTCGCAGCACATGATGGGTTTCATCGCCAAGTCCGAGATCCGCAGCTGGCCGCTGATCGGCTGGGTGGTGGCACAGGCGGAAACCATCTTCCTGCAGCGCGGCAACGGGGATTCGCTGGGCCTGGTGATGGCGGAAATGACGCAGCGCCTGCGCGAGGGGCGGGCAGTGGCGGTATTCCCCGAGGGCGGCACGCGCGATGGGCATGCCCTGGGGCCCTTTCATGCCCGCATCTTTACCGCCGCCGTGGAGGCACAGGCCCCGGTGCAGCCGGTGGCGCTGTGCTATGGCGAACGCAGCCAGGCCCAGCACGTGATCGCCTTCGCCCCCCGTGAAAGCTTCGTCGCCAACCTGTTCCGCCTGCTTGGCGAACCTGCGCGGCCTGTGCGGGTGTGTTTCCTCGCCCCCATCCACCCCGGGGAGCATGAAGGCCGGCGCGGGATAGCGCATGCCGCACGTGCACGCATTGAGCGGGCGCTGACGCAGGCCTGAGCCTGAGCCGCCATGGCCCTGATCGCCTCCAGCTACACCAGCCCCGCCTGGCTGCGCAGCCCGCACACGCAGTCACTGCTGGCCTCCAGCCCGCTGCGCAGCGGACGGGGCCGGCACCAGCTGCGGCAAGTGGCCGCCCGCCATCAGCCCATGCTGCTGACGCTGGCCAACGGCGTCCGCCTGCAAGGCATCGCCAGCGAACCGCTTGCCGGGCCGCCGCGTGCGCTGGCGCTGCTGCTGCACGGCTGGGAGGGCAGCGCCGAATCCAGCTACATGCGGCTGACCGCTGCCCGCCTGCTGGCTGCCGGGATGGCGGTGTTCCGACTGAACTTCCGCGACCACGGCGACAGCCATCACCTCAACCCAGGTCTGTTCCACTCCAACCGCATCGACGAAGTGGTGGAAGCCGCCGGCGCCGTACACCGCCAGTGGCCGCAGCTGCCGCTGCTGGCCGCCGGCTATTCGCTGGGCGGCAATTTCGCCCTGCGCCTGGCCCTGCACGCGCCCGCAGCCGGCCTGCCTTTGCGGCGGGTGGCGGCGGTTTGCCCCCTGCTGGATCCGGCCGGTGCGATGACGCGGATGGAAACCGGCCCCGCCGTGTACATGCGCTATTTCGAACACAAATGGCGGCGTTCGCTGGCGCGCAAACGCGCGCTGTTCCCGCAGCAGCACGACTTCGACGATGCCGTGCTGCGCCTGCCAATGCGTGCCCTCACCGCATGGATGGCACGCCACAACACCGACTACCCGGATCTGGACGCCTATTTCGATGGCTATTCCGTCGCTGCCGGCCGTTTGCAAGGGCTGCAGCTGCCCGTGGACATTCTGATGGCCGAGGATGATCCCGTGATCCCGCTGGATGAATTTCACCGCATCGCCGCCTATCCGCAGATCGCGCTGGAGCTGGCCCGCCACGGCGGCCATTGCGGGTTTCTGGAGCGCCCCACGCTGGACGGCTACGCCGAACGCTGGGTTACGCAGCGCCTGCAGGCCGCCCTGACTTGAAGCCAGCCCGGCATCGGCACCACACTGCGGGTTTCCCGCGACGGAGCCGCCCATGCACATCCACAGCCACAGCTTCCAGCACCGCCAACCGATCCCGGCCGAATGCGCGCTCGGTGCCGACGGTGGCCGCGGCTTCGGCGGCAACCGCAACCCGCATCTGGCGTGGGACAACGTGCCGGACGGTACCCGCAGCTTCGCCCTGCTGTGCATCGACACCGACGCGCCCACCGACGGCGCGCTGGTGGCCGACGCCGCCACCCCGATCCCGGTGGATCATCCGCGCGGCGATTTCGTGCACTGGGCGGTCGCCAACCTGCCGGCCGATCTGCGCGAAATCTCCGCCGGCAGCTGCAGCGACGGCCTGACCGCCAAGGGCAAGCCAGCGGGCCTGGACGCCGGCGGCGACCGCGGCCTGAACGACTACGCCGGCTGGTTCGCCGGTGACGCCGCGATGGGCGGGCAGTACTTCGGCTACGACGGCCCCTACCCGCCGCCGCACGACCTGCGCGTGCACCGTTATTTCTTCCGCCTGTTCGCGCTCGATGTCGCGCGCCTTGAACTGCCGGCGGCCTTCACCGCCGCCGACCTGTTCCGCGCCATGCACGGCCACGTGCTGGCCGAGGCGTCGATCTACGGGACGTACAGCCTCAAGGGCTGAGGGAACGCCACGTCGCCGCGCATCGGCGTCGTGGCGACATTGTTACAGGATGTAACGGGAAAGATCCGGGTCCTGCGCCAGCTCCCCCAGCTGGGCATCGACGTAGGCGCGGTCGATGGTGACGCTGCCGCCCTTGTCGGGGGCGTCGAAGCTCAGCGATTCCAGCAGGCGTTCCAGCACGGTGTGCAGGCGGCGGGCACCGATGTTTTCCTGGCGCTCGTTAACATGCGCGGCGATCTCGGCGAGGCGGTCGATCGCCTCGGGTTCAAAGCGCAGGGTCACGCCTTCGGTCTGCATCAGCTCCACGTACTGCTTGGTCAGCGCGGCCTTGGGCTCGGTGAGGATGCGCACGAATTCATCCTTGCCCAGCGCACCGAGTTCGACCCGAATCGGGAAGCGGCCCTGCATTTCCGGGATCAGATCGGAGGGCTTGGCCAGGTGGAAGGCACCGCTTGCGATAAACAGGATGTGGTCGGTCTTGACCGGGCCGTGCTTGGTGCTGACGGTGCTGCCCTCGACCAGCGGCAGCAGGTCGCGCTGCACGCCCTCGCGGCTGACGTCGGCGCCCATGCCCTCGCTGCGTTTGGCGACCTTGTCGATTTCGTCGATGAAGACGATACCGTGCTGTTCGCAGGCATCGATGGCGGCCTCGCGCACGTCGTCCTCGTTGACCAGCTTGCCGGCTTCTTCCTCGATCAGCAGCGGCCGCGCGGCCTGGATGGTCATCGCCTTTTTGTGCGATTTGCCGCCGGACATCTGGCTGAACATCTGGCGCAGCTGCTGGCCCATTTCCTCCATGCCCGGCGGGGTCATGATGTCCATGCTGACGTTCATCGCGAGGTCCAGCTCGATCTCGCGGTTGTCCAGCTCGCCGGCGCGCAGCTGCTTGCGCAGCTTCTGACGGGTGGCCGATTCCTGCGAGGACGGTTCGGCACCGATATCAATCGTGGTCGTGCCCGCGTTGTTGAAGCCGAAGCCGGGCGCGGCCTCGCGCTTGGGCAACAGGGCGTCGAGGAGGCGGTCTTCGGCGCGCTCTTCGGCCTGGGTACGCACGCGCTGCTTGGCCTGGGCGCGATACAGCTTGACCGCGGTATCGGCCAGATCGCGGATGATCTGCTCGACGTCCTTGCCGACGTAGCCGACCTCGGTGAAGCGGGTGGCTTCCACCTTCACGAACGGCGCGTTGGCGAGCGTGGCCAGACGGCGCGCAATTTCTGTTTTGCCGACGCCGGTGGGACCGATCATCAGGATGTTCTTCGGCATCACCTCGTTGCGCAGCTCGGACGGCAGCTGGGCGCGCCGCCAGCGGTTGCGCAGGGCGATGGCGACGGCGCGCTTGGCGGCCTGCTGGCCGATGATGTGGCGGTCGAGCTCGGCGACGATCTCGCGCGGGGTCATGGAGGAGGAGTCGGTCATGGTCTTGGTTCCTGGACTGCGCCGTGCCGGGGGCGACCCGCTCAAGTCGCTCCCCGATACTCGCTTGGTTGATCGGGTCACCCCCGGCACGTCGCCTGTGGGATTACAGCGTTTCCACCACGATATTGCGGTTGGTATAGATGCAGATGTCACCGGCGATGCCCAGGGCTTCGGTGGCAATGGTCTTGGCATCGAGTTCGGTATGCGCCAGCAGCGCGCGCGCGGCGGACAGCGCGTACATGCCGCCGGAACCAATCGCGATCAGGCCATCCTCCGGCTCGATCACGTCACCGGTACCGGAGATGATCAGCGAGGTGTCGGCGTCGGCCACCGCCAGCAGCGCTTCGAGCTTGCCGAAGCGGCGTTCGGTGCGCCAATCCTTGGCCATCTCCACCGCGGCGCGGGTGAGCTGGCCGCCGTGTTTTTCCAGCTTGCCCTCGAACAGTTCGAACAGGGTGAAGGCATCGGCGGCGGCACCGGCGAAGCCGGCCAGCACGCGGCCATCCTTGCCGAGACGGCGCACCTTGCGCGCATTGGCCTTCATCACGGTGTGGCCCAGCGTCACCTGGCCGTCGCCCGCGATCACCACCTGTCCGTTGCGGCGCACCGAGCAGATGGTGGTGGCGTGAAAAACATGGGGGTTCTGGCTGGGATCCATCATTTTCTCCGTTGAAGTGGCAATGTGGGGGCAGCCGCCCCAGCTTCAAGCAGGACACGCAGACATGGATTCAGCCTTGGTCAGCATTGCCGTCCCCATCTACAACACCGCCCGCTTCCTGCCGGCGGCCTTGGACAGCCTGCTGGCGCAGACCCACACCCACTGGGAGGCCCTGCTGTGGGATGACGCCTCCACCGACGGCTGCGCCCGGATTGCCGCCGACTACGCCGCACGTGACCCACGCTTCCGGCTGCTGGGCGATGGCCGCAACCACGGCATCGCCGGCGCGATGGCCGCCGCCCTTGAGGCCGCCCGGGGGGCGTTTTTCGGCGTTCTGGACGGGGACGACCAGCTGGTACCTGAGGCCTTGGCCAGCATGCTGGCATTGTTCCAGACACGCCCCGAGCTGGGCATGGCGTATTCGCAGTACCTCGAAATCGATGAGGACGGCCGCGTGCTGGGGCCGGGAACGCGCTTTCGCACGCCCTATTCGCCGGAAAAGCTGCTGGTGGAGTTCATGACCTACCACTTCCGCCTGATGCGGGCCGATGCCTACCGCGCCGTGGGGGGCTTTGATCCGGTGGCCGACGTCTCCGCCGACTATGACCTCTGCCTGCGCTTCAGCGAACGCTACCCAGTGGCGCACCTGCCCCAGCCCCTCTACCGCTATCGCCTGCGCCACAGCTCGGTTTCGCACAGCGCCCGCCTGCGGCAGGTGCAGGCCACCTTCGCCGCCGCACAGCGCGCCCTGCAGCGCCGCGGGTTGGCAACGCAGTACGCGCTGTCGCTGGGCCTGCGGGCGCGCCATGTGTTGCGCCCGAAAGCCACGGGGCCGGCCCGATGACGGCCGCGATACAAGTCCATGTGCTTGTGCGTGGCGATGCCGCCTTTCTGGGGCCCGCACTGGCCAGCCTGCGCGCCCAGAGCTTCACCGATTGGCAGGCGGTGCTCCGCCCGATAGGGGGCACCGCCGCCGCAGCCGCCGCGCTTGCCGTGGCGGGGGATGCCCGCATGCGTCTGGCCGCACCTGTCGAATGCGATGCCGACGCCCTGCACGCCATCGATGCCGACACGCCGGCGTCTTTCCTGTGCGTGCTCGACGGCGATGATGCGCTGGATCCGCAGGCGCTGGCCCGCCTGCACGCCTGCCTGGACGCCCAACCGGACGCCGGCATGGCCTACAGCCGGCACGTGCTGATCGATGCCAAGGGCCGCGTGCTGGGGCCGGGGCCGCTGTGCGACCTGCCGTATTCGCCCGAGGCCCTGCTGCTGGATTGCATGACCGGCCCGCTGCGGCTGATGCGCACCGAGGCCTTTCGCCGTGCCGGCGGCTACACCACGGCATACCCGCATGCGCAGGATTACGACCTGTGCCTGCGGCTGTCGGAAACCTGCGCCATCGAACACGTGCCGCAGCCGCTGTACGCCCACCGTATCCATCCCGCCGCAGCCGATGTGATGCACTGGGCAGACGCCATCGAGGCCCGCTACGCCGCCTTCGTGGCCGCGGTGCAACGGCGTGGGCTGGATGCGCAATACGAGTGCGCCCTGCAGATCGACAGCTGGCATGTTCTGCAGCCTCTGCGGCCGTTTGGGGGTATCCCCAGCCTGGGCTGAACGGCCTCAGGGCTTGCGCTTCGCCCGCGGATGGGCCGCGTCGTACACCGTGGCCAAGTGTTGGAAATCCAGGTGCGTGTAGATCTGGGTGGTGGCGATGTCGGCATGGCCCAGCAGCTCCTGCACGCCACGCAGGTCGCCGGAGGATTCCAGCATGTGGCTGGCAAAACTGTGTCGCAGCAGGTGCGGGTAGATGCGCTTGTACACCCCTTGCCGCGCCGCCAGCTGCTTGATGCGGAGCTGGATGGCGCGGGCACTGATCTGCTTGCCGGCGCGTCCGGGGAAAACGAAATCCCCCGCACGCCCGGCCATCATGCGCTGCCAATCCTGCAAGGCGTGGCAGGCATGCGACCCCACCGGCACGATGCGCTGCTTGCTGCCCTTGCCCATTACGCTGACCAACCCCTGCTCGAAATCCAGGTTCGCCCAGCGCAGACCACAAACCTCCGAGACGCGCAAACCCGAGGAATAGAACAGCTCCAGCAGGGCCCGGTCACGCAGGCCAAGGGGGCCGTCGGTGGGCAGTTCGACCAGCCGCACGGCCTCGTCCACGTCCAGCACCTGCGGCAGCTTGCGCAGCGCCTTGGGCGCGCGCACGCCGGCACTCGGATCGACGGCGATGCGGCCCTGCTTCAACAGCCAGCGGTACAGGCTGCGGCAGGCCGACAGGCGCCGCTGCAGCGATTTCGGGGACAGGCCGCGGCGGTGTTCGGCGGCGATGAAGCCGCGCAGATCCTCACGGGTCAGTGCCAGCAGGTCGCGTCCCTCGGCCCAGGCCGTCAGGGCATCCAGATCGCGACGATAGGCGGCCAAGGTATGCGCCGAGCCTTGGCGCTCCACCGCCAGATGGGCAAGAAATGCCGCGACCGGCCCGGACACCCCGCGCTGCCTCAGTCGAAACGCGCCAGGGCGACGACCAGGGCTTCGCCCATCATGCGCAGGAACAACGTGCCCATGCCGGGGAAGAAACGGCTGCCGTCGTGGCTGCCCACCGCCACCAACCCGACACCCGCCAAGGGCAGCAGCGCGGAGCTTTGCACTTCCTCCGCGCGCACCCCGTAGAGCAGCGCATTTTTTTCCGGCTGCAGACGGCCGCACACGGGCTCGCCGGCAGCCAGCAGATCGGCAAAACCCGCCAACCGCGGGCTGTCCTCCGGCAGCTGCAGCAGCCAGTCGGCATCATCCAAACCGGCAACGGGCCGCAAGCTGACAATGCGCACCAGATCCCCCTGGAACTCTTCGGCCAGGGTGGCGGCCATCGCCCGCAGGGTGTCGGCCGTATTGCCCTGCTTCATCAATGCCAGCGTGAGCTGGTGGCTGCGCACCGCAAGACGCTCATTGCTCTGCGCATTGGCGAACAACTCCTGCAGGCGCTTGCCCAGCTCGCGGTTCTTCTCGCGCAGGATCTCCAGCTGGTAGCTGGCCAGCGAGGCGGCCGGGCCGTTGTCGCGCGGCACCACCAAGGTCAGGGCCAGATCCGGGAACTGCTGCAGAAAGGCAGGGTGCCGCCGCAGCCAGGCCGCGACCTCGTGTGCACCCAGTTTCTCGGTGGCCTCGCTGAATTCCATCGTCACGACCATTCTCCTTCGAACACGAATGCAGCCGGCCCGCACATGTCGATGCCGGCGGTACCGCCCGGCCAGCGGATGTGCAGACGACCGCCCGGAAGATCCACGTGCACTCCCGCCTGCGCCTGCACGCGGCCTTGGCGCGCCAGCACGGCCACTGCGGCACAGGCACCGCTGCCGCAGGCCAACGTCTCACCGACGCCGCGTTCGTACACCCGCAGGCGGATGTGGCCAGGGTGCAACACTTGGGCAAAGCCAACGTTGACCGATGCCGGAAAGGCGGCGCTGGCCTGCAACCGCGGCCCCACCTTCGCCACCGGCGCCATGTCCACGTTTGCCACTTCGATCACCGCATGCGGGTTGCCCATCGACACGGCGCCGAACTGCAGCAGATTGCCTTCGATCTCGACGGCGTAGCTGTCCTGCTCGAAGGCAAACCCCGCCAGCGGCACCTCTCCAGGCGCAAAACGCGGCGCCCCCATGTCGATGCCAAAGCCGCCTTGCCCGTCGTGCCGCACGGCATGGCGGCCGGCAGGGCTTTCGATGTGGAATGCACCCGCCTGCGGCGCAGCGCCATCGCGCACCAGCCAAGCCGCCACGCACCGGGCCCCGTTGCCGCATTGGCCCGATGCCGAGCCATCGGCATTCCAGATCCGGTAGGCCGCGACCGTGTCCTCGACCGC
Source organism: Pseudomonadota bacterium (assembly GCA_963205445.1). Lineage (GTDB taxonomy): Bacteria > Pseudomonadota > Gammaproteobacteria > Xanthomonadales > Xanthomonadaceae > Thermomonas. Next base: position 12,741 of record CAUJJG010000023.1, on the reverse strand, counting down.
CGGTGCCTCGATGGTCAGGATCTGGTCACAGCCTACGCCGAGATGGCGATCGGCCAAGCGCGCGCATAGCGCGGGCGAGGGTGCAGGTTGGCCGCCACGCAGGTCCAGCACGACGAAGTCGTTGCCGGCACCGTGCATTTTGGAGAAGCGCATGCAGGGCTCAGCCCGGATCGCCGGACGCGGCATCGCCCGCAGGCGGTGTGGCCGACGGCGCGGCGGCGGCGGGAGCGGGCTGGTCCGGCATCACCAGCGGCCCCTTGTTGCCGCAGGCGGCAAGCAGGCAGGCCAACAGTGCAAGAAGGAGGAAACGTTTGTTCATCGCCGCAGTGTACCCGCGCCATCGTCCTGCTGTCGCGGCTCGGGCCGGCGCCACAGCCACAGCGCGGTGGCGGCCATCACCGCACTGATGGTGGCGGCATACCACCAGTGCGGCATGGTGAAGAACATCCCCACCGACGAGCAGCCCATCATCACGCTGGCGATCCATTTGTTGCGCCGGCGCACGATGCCGTCGCGCTCCCATTCCAGAATCGCTTCGCCGAATTTCGGGTGCGACAGCAGCCAGCCCCGCAGACGGTCGGAGCCGCGCGCCGCAGCGAAAGCCGACAGCAGGATGAAGGGCACCGTGGGCATCACCGGCAGCAGGGTGCCAATGATGGCCAGCGCCAGGCTGATCCAGGCCAGCGCAGACCACAGCCAACGGGTCATGGCGTGCCCCCCTGCCATGCAGGCAGGGAGGGCAAACAGCGATCAATCGCCGCGTTCGACACCCAGTTGCCCCAGCATGAAGGCATACATCTCCGCCTGTTCGCGGTAGCGACGGAACCGCCCGGACTTGCCGCCGTGGCCGGCTTCCATGTTGGTACGAAACACCACCGGGGCCGTGGCCGTGTTGAGGTCACGCAGACGCGCCACGTACTTGGCCGGCTCCCAGTACTGCACCTGCGAATCCCACAGCCCGGTGCCCACGAACATGGCCGGGTAGGCCTTGGCCTCCAGATTGTCGTAAGGCGAATAGCCGAGGATGTAGTCGTAGTACGGCTTCTCTTCGGGGTTGCCCCACTCGTCGTATTCGTTGGTGGTCAGCGGGATGCTGGGGTCGAGCATCGTCGTCACCACGTCCACAAATGGCACTTGCGACAGGATCACCCGATATTTCTCCGGCGCCATGTTCGCAATCGCGCCCATCAGCAAGCCACCGGCACTGCCGCCATGCGCGGCCACCCGGTTGGGTGCGGCATAGCCCGCCTTCACCAGATGGTCGGTGACGTCGATGAAATCGTTGAAGGTGTTTTTCTTGTGCAGCAACTTGCCGTTTTCGTACCAAGCGCGGCCCATCTCCTGGCCGCCGCGGATATGGGCAATCGCGTAGACCATGCCACGATCCAGCAGGCTGACCGTGGTGAGCGAAAACCCGGGATCCATCGACAGGCCGTAGCTGCCATAGGCGTACTGCAGCAGCGCCGCTTTGCCGTTCTTCTCGAACCCTTTTCGATAGACAAGCGAGACCGGAATCTGCGCGCCATCACGCGCAGTCACCCAAAGACGCTCGGTGACGTACTTCTCCGGGTCGTAGCCGGGCACCGGCTGCTGCTTGAGCTGACGCCGTTCCCCGGTCTGCACGTTCAGCTCGTAGGTGGTCGCCGGGGTGGTCATCGAGGTGTAGCTGTAGCGCAGCCATGGGCTGTCCGCTTCCGGGTTGGCGTCCAGCCCCATCGAATACGCGCTTTCGTCCGCCTTGACGTCGTCGGAGCTGCCGTCCAGTTTGAGCAACCGCACGCGCTCCAAGCCACCGCTGCGTTCGGCGATGGCGGTGAAACCTTCGAACAGTTCGAAGCCCTCGATCAGCACGTCCTCACGGTGTGCCACCCAGTCCTGCCACTGCTTGCGCGAGGTGCTGCCGTCGGCTGCGGTCACCAGCTTGAAGTTGGTCGCCCCGTCGGCATTGGTGCGGATGACCCAGCGGCCATCGAAATGGTCGGCATCGTATTCCACGTCTCTCGCGCGCGCGGCCAGCACCGTGAAGGCCCCCGGTGCCGCCGCCGAGGTGTAGCGCACTTCGTTGGAAACGGTGCTGTCCAGCACGATGACGATGTACTGGTCGTCGCGGGTGCGGTCGACGCCCATGTAGTAGGTGTCGTCCTGCTCTTCGTACACCAGCACATCGTCCTTGGGGTCGGTGCCGACGACGTGTTTTTTGACGCGCGTGCTGAGCAGGGTGTCCGGGTCGTTTTCGATATAGAAGAACGTACGGTTGTCGTTGGCCCAGACGCCATAGCCGGCGGTGCCGGGGATGGCATCCGCCAACGTTGTGCCTGTCTGGAGGTCCTTGACCCGCAGCGTGTACTGGCGCCGGCCGTTGATGTCGTCGCCATACACCAGCCAGCGGCCATCCTGGCTCACCGTCCGCCCACCGACCGCGTAGTAGTCCTTGCCGGCGGCCATCACATTGACATCCAGCAGCACGTCTTCGCCTGCGAAATTCCCGGCCGCATTGGCCGACAGGATGGCCTGAGCATCGAGGCCGGCGGCGTCCTTGCGCCGCGCATGCACCGGATAGTCCTTGCCCTTTTCGAAGCGCGTGTAATACCACCAGCCGCGGTCACGGAACGGCACCGAGGCGTCGTCCTGCTGGATGCGGCCGACGAACTCGTCGTACAGCGCCTCCTGCACCGGCTGGCCGGAGGCCAGCACGGCATCGGCATAGGCGTTTTCGGCCTTGAGATAGGCCAGCATCTCGGCATTTTCGCGCGTGTCGTCACGCAGCCAGTAATACGGGTCCTGCCGCTGCGCGCCGTGCGGGGCGGTGACCACGTGGGGGCGCTGGGCCACGTCGGGCGGCTTGGGCAGGGTTTGGGCGGAGGCGAGTGGCGTCATGCAAAGAATGGCGGAGGTCAGGAGGAGGTGTTTCATGGCCGTGGCGGTTGGCAGGTCAACGGGCGGCGGTCACAGCCGCGACCCCGTGGCCTTGACGCGTGCCCGGCGCTCGGGCTTGGGCTGGCTGGCCGGCGCCGCCGCAGGGGGCGTGCGGGTCAGCTGATCCCACAGGAAGGTATAGGCCAGCGCGCTCATATGCGCGGCTTGCGCGTTGTTGGCCGCGCCACCGTGGCCGCCTTCGATGTTCTCGTAGTAGCGCACGTCCTTGCCGGCCGCTTCCATCTTCGCCATCAGCTTGCGCGCATGCGCCGGATGCACGCGGTCATCCTTGGTGGACGTGGTGAACAGGGTGGCCGGGTAGGCCTTCTTCGCATCAAACAGGTGATACGGCGAGAAGGTTTTGATGAACTCCCAGTCGCTGGTATCGGGGTTGCCGTATTCGGCCATCCACGACGCACCGGCCAGCAGGTGGCTGTAGCGCTTCATGTCCAGCAGCGGCACCTGCACCACGATCGCGCCGAACTTGTCCGGATACTGGGTGAGCATATTGCCCATCAGCAGGCCGCCGTTGCTGCCGCCCATGGTGCCCAGGTGCTGCGGCGCGGTGATCTTGCGCGCGACCAGGTCGTCGGCGATCGCGGCGAAGTCTTCATAGGCCTTGTGGCGGTTGGCCTTGAGCGCGGCCTGATGCCAGCGCGGGCCGTATTCGCCGCCACCGCGGATGTTGGCCAGCGCGTACACGCCGCCCTTTTCCAGCCAGCCCTTGCCGATAGCACCGGAGTAACTGGGGGTCAGCGAGATTTCAAAACCGCCGTAGCCGTACAGCAGGGTCGGCGCCTTGCCGTCGAAGGCCAGGTCCTTCGGACGCACCAGGAAGTAGGGCACGCGGGTGCCATCCTTGCTGGTGGCGAAGTGCTGCTCGATCACATCACGGCTGCCGTCGAAGAACACCGGGTTGGATTTGAGCACCTCGGGCGTCTTGCCGACTTCAGCGATGGCCAGCGTGGTTGGGGTGAGGAAGTCGGTGGCGGTCAGCCACACCGCATTGCTGTCATCGGCATCGACTGCGCCGACGCCGACGGTGCCGATGGTCGGTGCACCGACGAAACCCGCCTTCGCCCATTCCACCTTGCCGGGCGTCAACACGAACAGACGATTTTTCACGTCTTCCATCACGTTGAGGATCAGGTGGTCCTTCGTCCATGTGTAACCCGCCAGCGCGGCGTGGTCGTCGGGCGTGAACAGCGCGGTGAACTCGCGCTTGCCGGCCATGAAATCGTCGAAGCGGGTGACGATCAGGGACCCGGCAGGCCAGGTCTTGCCGCCGGCGCTGTAGGGCTCGCGCAGCTCCAGCAGCAGCCAGTCCTTGTGCACCGACTTCTGTGCCGAGTTCGGCGCATCGATCTTGGTCAGCCCGCCGTCCTTGCCGCGCAGGTACAGCTCGTCGTTGTAGAAGGCCAGGGTGCGGCTGACGAAGTCGCGCTCGAAGCCGGGGGTGTCGTCATGCATCGCCGCGATGTACATGTCATCGGGCTTGCCTTCGTACACGGGCGTGGCCGCGCTCAGCGGGGTGCCGCGTTGCCACTGCTTAACCACGCGCGGATAGCCGGAGCTGGTCAGCGAGCCTTCGCCGAAGTCGGTGAACACATACACCGTGTTCTCGTCGATCCAGCCCAGCCCGCCCTTGGCTTCCGGGCGGAAGAAGCCGCCCTGCACGAACTGCTTGGTGGTCAGGTCGAATTCGCGGGTGACGTCGGCATCGGAGCCGCCGGGCGAAAGCGCGATCAGGCAGCGCTGGTACTTCGGCCGCAGGCAGTCGGCACCGTGCCAGACCCATTTGGCGTTTTCGGTCGTGTTCAAGGCATCGAGGTCGAGCACGGTTTCCCACTTGGGTTCCGGCTTGCGGTATTCGGCCAGCGTGGTGCGGCGCCAGATGCCACGCTCGTGCTGCTTGTCCTTCCAGAAGTTGTAGTAGTAATCCCCGATCTTCTGCACGCCGGGAATCTTGGCATCGGAGTCCAGCGCGGCCCGGATGGCCGCCTCCAGCGCCTTGAACTGCGGGCTGCCGGCAATCTCGGCCTCGGCCTTGGCATTGCGGGCTTTCACCCAGTCCAGCGAGGCCGCACCGCTGACGTCCTCCAGCCAAACGTGCGGGTCGTCACCCGGGGACGATTGCGCAGCAGCGGTACCGGCAAGGGCGAGGCCGGCGAGCAGGCAGGCACGGGACAGTTGGGACATGGCGATGCTCTCGGAGTGCAGGAAAGCCGCTGAACCTAGCACAGCCGCAGGGCCAGCGAATGTCCGGAAAGTCGGGGGTCAGGCGCGATGCGCTTCACGCCGCGCAGCCCCACCCCGGCGCACGCCGCGCCGCCGGGCCTGCGGGCGCACGCGTCGCGGCAGGCGCAGAACGGGCCGCGGCAACGGGCATCCGCGCAGGCTCCACCACGATGCCAGCGGCATTCCCACCAGCCACAAGGGCAGCCAACCCAGCAGTGCGTGACTGCCACGCGCAGCAGGCACCAGCAGGACGAGCAGCGCCCCCAAGGTCACGGTCCGGCGGAGAAACACGTCAAGGTCATGGCGGGTCATGGCAGCACTCCGTTCAGGGGCCCCCAGCCTGCTGCAGGCGGGTCTCACCGGTTGCGACGCCCGATGCAGCGGGCGGTGTCGGAGCCGTCGCAAAGCCACGTATTACAATGGGCGGCTGAATTCCGGGTGCTGTCGCGCCCCTCTGCAGGATCTAGCCGCCGCCATGACCAGCACCGCCGAACTGTCCTCGCCCGAATCCGCCAAGTCGCTGCTCACCCACGACCTGCTGGACACCGACTACACGCTGGAAGACAAATACCGCCGCACGCAGGGCCGGATCTACCTGTCCGGCGTGCAGGCGCTGGTGCGGCTGCCGCTGGTGCAGAAACTGCGCGACGAACGCGCTGGTCTGAACACCGCCGGCTTCGTCTCCGGCTATCGCGGCAGCCCGCTGGGCGGCTTCGATCTGGAGCTGTGGCGCGCAAAGAAATATCTGGAAGGGGCGTCGGTCAAGTTCACCCCGGGCCTGAATGAAGACCTCGGCGCGACCATGGTCTGGGGCACCCAGCAGCCGGGCCTGTTCCCCGGCGCGAAACACGATGGCGTGTTCGCGATGTGGTACGGCAAGGGGCCGGGCGTGGACCGCTGCGGCGACGTGTTCAAGCACGCCAATGCCGCCGGCACCTCCGCGCACGGCGGCGTGCTGGCGCTGGCCGCCGACGACCACGCCTGCCGTAGCTCGACCCTGCCGCACGGCAGTGAGGATGAATTCGTCAGCGCGATGATGCCGATCCTGAACCCGGCCGGCGTGCAGGACATCCTCGACATGGGCGTGCTGGGTTGGGCGATGAGCCGCTACACCGGGCGCTGGGTGGGCTTCAAGACGATCGCCGAAACCGTGGAGTCCTCGGCCTCGGTCGATGTCGATCCGCACGCGCTCTCGATCGTGCTGCCCGGCGACAACGACTTCGAACTGCCCGCCGGCGGCCTCGGCATCCGCTGGCCGGACCCGCCGATGGAGCAGGAAATGCGCCTGCACCGCTATGCGGTGAAAGCCGCGCAGGCCTTCGCGCGGGCGAACAAGCTCGACCGCGTGGTGATCGACTCGCCGAAGGCGCGGCTGGGCATCGTCACCACCGGCAAGAGCTATCTGGACGTGCTGCAGGCGCTGGAATACCTGGGCCTGGACGAGACCGCCTGCGCCGATCTCGGCATCCGCGTGTACAAGGTGGCGATGACCTGGCCGCTGGAACCACTGGGGATCGAACGCTTCGCACGCGGGCTGGAAGACATTCTGGTTGTCGAAGAAAAGAAAGCCTTCATCGAGCGCCAGCTGAAGGAGCAGTTCTACAACTGGCCGGACAGCTGGGGCCCGCGCCCGAGCATCGTCGGCAAGTACGACGAAGCCGGCGAGTGGATCCTGCCTTCCACCGGCGAGCTGACCCCGGCCACCATTGCAGGCGTGATCGGCCGTCGCCTGCGCCGCTTCCACCAGAGCGAGCGCATCGACGCGGTGCTGGCGTGGATGGCGCAGAAGGAAGGCGAGCTGGCGCTGCCGCGCGCCAACTTCCCGCGGGTGCCGCACTACTGCTCCGGCTGCCCGCACAACAGCAGCACCAAGGTGCCGGAAGGCTCGCGTGCGCAGGGCGGCATCGGTTGCCACTACATGGTGACGTGGATGGACCGCAGCACCGACACCTTCACCCATATGGGCGGCGAAGGCGTCACCTGGGCCGGGCAGGCACCGTTCACCGACACCCCGCACATTTTCCAGAACCTCGGCGACGGCACCTATTTCCACAGCGGCTCGCTGGCGGTGCGCCAGTCGATTGCTGCGGGGGTGAACATCACCTACAAGATTCTCTACAACGACGCAGTGGCGATGACCGGCGGCCAGCCCGTCGATGGCACCCTGACCGTGCCGCAGATCGCCCATCAAATGCGCGCCGAGGGCGTGCAGACGATCGCGCTGGTCAGTGACGACATCGACAAGTGGACCGACCCGTCGATCTTCCCCGCCGGCGTCAGCTTCCACGACCGGCGCGAACTCGATGCGGTGCAGAAGACGCTGCGCGAGGTCAAAGGCACCTCGATCCTGATCTATGACCAAACCTGCGCCACCGAGAAGCGCCGCCGCCGCAAGCGCGGCAAGCTGGTCGATCCGCAAAAACGCGTCATGGTCAATTCGCTGGTCTGCGAAGGCTGCGGCGACTGCGGGGCCAAGAGCTTCTGCGTCTCGGTGACACCGAAGGAAACCGAATACGGCCGCAAGCGCGCGATCAACCAGAGCGACTGCAACAAGGATTTTTCCTGCGTCGAAGGTTTCTGCCCGAGCTTCGTGACGGTGTACGGCGGCAAGGTGCGCAAGGGCAAAAAGGTCGATGCCGCAAGCCTCTTGGCCAATCTGCCCGCGCCCAGCCCGCGCAGCGATCTGGCCCAGCCCTGGAACATCCTGATCACCGGCGTCGGCGGTACCGGCGTCGTCACCATCGGCGCGCTGCTGGGCATGGCCGGACATCTGGAAGGCAAGGGCGCCAGCGTGCTCGACCAGACCGGGCTGGCGCAGAAGGGCGGTGCGGTGACGACCCATATCCGCATCGCCAAGACGCCTGCCGACATCCACGCCGTGCGCATCGCCGCCGGCGAGGCCGATTTGGTGCTGGGCTGCGACATGGTGGTGGTGAACGACTACTGGGTGCTGTCGAAGATCCGCCCCGAGCGCAGCACCGTGGTGGTCAATACCTACGAGGCGATGCCCGGCACCTTCACCACCCGCCCGGACATGCAGTTCCCTGCCGCCGATATCGTCAAGGCGATCGCCACCGCGCTGGACGGGCAGGCGCCGCTGCAGATCGACGCCACCCAGCTCGCCACCGCCCTGTTGGGTGATGCCATCGCCGCCAACCTGTTCATGCTCGGCTACGCCTGGCAGCAGGGACTGGTGCCGATCTCGCTGGAGGCGCTGATGCGCGCGGTCGAGCTCAACGGCGCGGCAGTCGAGATGAACAAGACCGCCTTCGCCTGGGGCCGGCTGGCGGTGGTGAACCTGCCGGCGGTGGTGGAAGCGGCCGGCGTCGTTCGCAATGTGCCCACGCAGGCCGAGGCCACGCCGCATGTATTGCCGCTGCTGGGGGCCACCACGAACGAGGCAGCCGAATCCGGCCTGATGCCGCAGGCTGCCACGCTTCGCAACGAAGACGCCCTGCGCCACGTGCCGGCCAGCAGTGACGCCGGCAGCGCGTTTGCCGCCCTGGACGACGCCCGCCTGTCACGCTCGCTGGAGGAAGTCATCGCCCGCCGCGTCGCTTTCCTCACCGATTATCAAAATGCCGCCTACGCCAAGCGTTACGCCGATTTCGTGGCCAAGGTGCGCGCCGCCGAAACCGCCAAGGCGCCCGGCAGCACCGACCTGTCCGAAGCCGTGGCCCGCTACTTCTTCAAGCTGATGGCCTACAAGGACGAGTACGAGGTCGCGCGTCTGTACACCAGTGGCGATTTCAGAAAGCAGCTGGAAGCGCAGTTCGAAGGCGATTTCAAACTGAAGTTCCACCTCGCGCCGCCGCTGCTGGCGAAAAAGAACGCGCAGGGCCAGCTGGTGAAGCAGGAATACGGCCCGTGGGTGTTCACCGCGTTCCGCGTGCTGGCCAAACTCAAGGGACTGCGCGGCACGCCGCTGGACGTGTTCGGCTACACCGCCGAACGCCGCGGTGAACGCGCCCTGATCGGCGAGTACGAAGCCATCGTCAGCGGCCTGCTGGACAAGCTCGACGCCGGCAATGTGGACCTGGCCGCCGACATCGCCAGCGTGCCCGAGCACATCCGCGGCTTCGGCCACGTCAAGGAAGCGCATCTGCACAAGGCACGCGCGCGTCTGGCCGAGCTGCGGAAGGAATGGGACAACCCGCTGCGGATCGTGCAACGCGGATGAGCACCCGCGTTGCCGTGCGCACGAATGGCGCTAACCACCCAGACGCAGGATCGTGGTGGTTCCGCGCCCCTCGAGGGAGGTGATTTCCAGCCGCCATCCCAAGTGCTTGCAGAGGCGAGATATCAGGTCAAGGCCAATGCCGCCACGATCGCGACCACCACCGCGCGCCTGCTTGGCGTAGAAGGCCGCAATTTCTTCCGGCGACATGCCATGACCGGGATCCTCGATGATGACGGTCGCGGGGCTCTCCAACCGCACCGAAATCAGTCCGCGGTCACTGTTCTCGATCGCGTTGCGAAGCAGATTGCCGATGGCCGCCTGCACGATGGGCACCGGCGCGACGATTTCGCTATGCGGCAGCGCCGCGACCTCCAGGCGCAGGTCCTTGTCGCGCGTCAGATGAAGGTGATCCTCGACGATCTCCGGGAGCAGCTGGTCCAGCTCGACCTGCTCGTTGGACCGCGCGAGCCGCGCCGGGTCCTTCGCCAGGACAAGCAGCAGCGAGATCAGCTGCTCCACCTCGCCCGCTGTCCGTTGGATGCGCGCAAGCTGGTTGCGGGCCGCTTCCGGCAGGCCCGGCTGCTGCAGGGCGATCTCCGTTGCGCCGCCGATGACCGCAATGGGCGTGCGCAGCTCATGGCTTGCGCTGTCGATGAACACGCGTTCGCGCTCGACGAAGCGATCGTTGCGGCGCAGGTAGTCGTTCAGCGAGTCGGCAATCACCACCAGCTCCGAGCTGGCCCTGGCCGGGATGGCGATCTGCTGGCCAGTCTGGTCAGGGCGGAGCTTTGCTATCGAATCTGCCATGTCACGGAGCGGCTGCACGAGCCTGCTCACGCTCCATGCGATCGCAACGCCGAGCAGGGCGATCAACGTCAGGGCCGACGCCGCGATCGTGAGCCCCATTTCGAACTCGCGCTCCTCCAGGTCGGTGATGTCGAGCGCAAGCACGACCGGGCGACCGTCAATTTCCCGGACCAGGGCAACGTGCTCGACCCCATCCACGATCAGATCGTCGTAGACCCCGGGCGCCAGGCCCCGCAGCGACGCGGGCAGGCCCCCCGGTGTTCGGCTGTCATAGACCGACATCCTCGAGGTATTGGCCCACGAAGAGTGGGGATCCCGCTGGCGAAGCTCGACCAGATGGTCCATCTCCGAGTCGAGCAAGGTCTGCCACACGAGCTGCTCGGCGTGCTCGTTGACGATCACGCCGTGCACGATCACCGCGATGGTGAGGACGACGACGTAGCCAAACAGGCCCACCAATATGCGCCGCCGCAGTCCGGAACGGGCTGCGGTCATGTCACCGGCTCCGCCTGCGCTGCTCCGGCATCCTCGGCAGCGGGCGCGGCGATGCGGTATCCGACGCGAGGCAGCGTCTGGATCAGCTTGACCGCAAATGGACCATCGACGCTGCGCCGCAGCTCGTAGATATGCGAGCGAAGCATATCGCCCTGCGGCGGCTCGTCGCCCCAGAGGGCATGCTCCAGACGCTCGCGCGTGACTGCCGCGGGGCTGGCTTGCAGCAATGTCTCCAGAATCTTGCGACACGCGGGGTAGAGGTGGAGCAACCGCCCCGCGCGCCTGACCTCCAGCGTGCCGGCATCGAACACCAGATCCCCCACCTGCAGGACCTTGCTGCGGCCGCGGCCCTGGGCGCGCGTGACGAGCGCCGCAAGTCGAACCTCGAGCTCCTGCAGGTGAAACGGCTTGGTGAGGTAGTCGTCCGCACCAGCACGAAATCCGGCGATCTTGTCCAGCAGTTCATCCTTCGCCGTCAGCATGAGAACCGGGGTGCTGCGCCCGGATTCGCGCAGCCGGCTCAGCACTTCCCGCCCGTCCATCCGCGGCAACATCCAATCCAGCACGATGGCGTCGAACTCCTGCGTGGTGGCGAGATGCAGCCCGGTGATTCCGTCCGGGGCTGCATCCATGGTGCAACCCCTGGCTTCGAAGTATTCGAACAGGTTGGCAACAAGGTTTCGATTGTCTTCTACAACCAGCAGGCGCATGGCATTGACTCGTCTCTGAAGCGGGGCGCGCAAGCGCCGCCGGCATTCTGCGTCAGGCAACGTCGGAATGCCGTCGATGTCCGGCCGCCTGGCGCTGCCGGCCATGCCGCGCAAAGCCGAAGCGCTCCCTCTGGCGCCCCGTATTGCCTTCTGCGGCCCGGATGCTGGACGCGCATCAGCCCGCCGGCGGCGGCGACTGGCAGCGAGCGGCAGGGCCTGAATTTCCTGCAAACCGCGCGCCCCGCCGCCCTCCCGCGGGCCGCATTTAACCCGATTCCGACTCCGTTCCGACCGCGCTACGACAGCGGGGCGACCAGCATGCACGCATCTTCAGGCTTGCCGTCACATGTCGTCGCTCGTATCTCCGGGGATCTCGCCGGCCCCACCCTCCCACCTCTCGATGAGCCCCGCGCTGGCAGTGGTCTCCTTCGCCGTGCTGCTGGCGCTATGGGCGCTCGCGCACGGGATCGATTCGGCATGGGCGCATCGCCTGTATGCCCTGCAGGGTGGCCGCTGGGTCCTCCGCGACCAGATGCAGTTGTTCGGGTTCGCCCAGCAAATGCGCGGCGCGCACTTCCTCTCGCATGACGTTGCCACGCTGGCCGTGTGCTGGACCGTCGCCGTCCTGTTGGAAGTCCAGCGCTGCCATCGCCTTCGCTCTCGACTGGAGGAGGTCGTGGCATGAATGCCACCGCACTCGAGCACCCCGCAATTTTGCAGCTGGAGCAAGGCCTGGTATGGCTCCGCTCCCGGCCCATCGCAATGCGCGCGGAGCCGCTGATCCTTGCCGTAGCCGTCTACTTCAGCCTTTTCGGAAATGCCATGTTCTGGAAGGCGGCGCTACCCGATGGCGGCCAATGGCTCTGGCGAGCCTCCCTGTTCCTGCTGATCACCGCGGCGCACGGGTTGCTGCTGTCGGTTCTGGCATGGCCGCGCATTGAGCGCGTCGTGCTGACCATGCTGATCCTCCTGTCCGCCGCGGCCGGCCACTACATGAGCGCCTACGGCATCTACATCGATGCCGGCATGGTGCGCAACGTGCTCAATACGGACTGGCGCGAGGCCGCCGACCTTGCCGGCGCGGACATGCTCTGGCCGATACTCGCCTCGGCGCCGGCCATTGCGATGGTCTGGTTCGTGCGACTGCGCCCGCGCCGTTGGACACATGCCTTACAGGCCCGCACGCTCTTGCTCCTCGCCATGCTCGCGCTTGGCACCGCCGGCGCGCTGATGTCCTTTCCAAAGCTCAGCGCTTTCGTGCGGAACGAGCGCGAGGTCCGCTATCTGGTCACGCCCGCCAACATCCTCGTATCGCTGGCAAAGGTCGTGCGCGATGACCCGCCCGGACGCGCCCGCGCCCTGATCCCGATCGGCGAGGACGCAAGGCAGCTGCCG